>NZ_JBYLHY010000013.1:0-236531 GCF_057749925.1 Paenibacillus sp. sgz302191 | reverse complement strand
GTTACCCATGCTGGTCTCCTTTGTAAATGGAGTGGGTAACACGCCCTCTACATTCACAATAGGAGATTTTTTAATGATCCACCAGATAAAAGTATCAATAAAATACAATTTTAGGAACATTTTGAAACAAAATTTTTCATGTCAGGTTTGTTGCAAAGCTAGTGGGTTTTTCCCATAAAAACGGTTCATTTTCGCGAAAAGCCTGCAATTGTGCAGGAATTTTCGATGAAAATGAACCAGAGCCCATGTTCGCGGCGAAATACCTGCACAATTGCAGGAATTTGCCACAGCTAACGCATCCATCGAGCAAAAACTGTATTTTTGCAGGTTTTTTTCGCGCAACAAGGCAAGATGGTGCGACCGGCTCTAGCAAGTGGACACCTGTAGGCTTCTGGTCACCTAATATTTCCCAAGCAATAAAAAAAACACCTTCAACCTCAACGGTTTTGAAGGTGCCTTTTGTTCGTACTCGGCAATTGCCCTCTCTCTGCGAGAACAACAGTTCGCTTAAACGATCACATCGTAAATCAACCGGGTGGCGGGAGGCTGCCGGTCTTCGATGGTGTAAGCTTGCAAAATCATCGTTTCGACCTCCCGCACGTCTTGACGATTCGCATGGATCGTCACGATCGATTCGCCGGCCGATACGGCGTCGCCGATTTTTTTGTTCAGCGTCAGGCCGACGGAATAATCGATCTGATCCTCTTTCTTCGCGCGGCCGGCGCCTAGCAGCATCGCGGCGATGCCGATTTGCTCCGCCTCGATCCGGTTCACATAACCGGACGCAGGTGCAAGCACCTCCATCCGGTACGCCGCTGCCGGCAGCAATTCCGGCCGGTCAACGATGTCGGCATTGCCGCCCTGGCTCGCTATAAAACGTTTCAGCGTGTCGATGGCTTTGCCGTTCGCGATAATATCGCGCACCGCGGCCTGCGCCTCCTCGAACGTGCCGAACGCTTTGCCGAGCACGGCCATGTAAGCGGCGACCGAGACAGCCACCTCGGTCAAATCGTGCTCGCCCGCTCCGCGCAGCACTTCGATGGATTCGCGGATTTCGTTGGCGTTGCCGATTTGCCGGCCGAGCGGCTGCTCCATATCCGTAATCATCGCAATCGTGTTGCGGTTCAAGCTTTGGCCGATGTCGACCATCGTGCGGGCCAGCACTCCCGCTTCCTCGGCGGTTTTCATAAACGCGCCGGAACCGATTTTTACATCCAGCACGATGGCGTCCGCCCCGGAAGCGATCTTTTTGCTCATGATCGAGCTGGCGATCAGCGGAATCGAGTCGACGGTAGACGTCACATCGCGCAGCGCGTACAGCTTTTTATCCGCAGGGGCAAGGTTGCCGCTCTGTCCGACGATCGCGATTTTGTTGCGGTTGACCGCCTCAATGAACGCCTCGTTCGTCAATTCGATTTGAAATCCCGGGATCGCTTCCAGCTTATCCACCGTTCCGCCGGTGTGGCCGAGTCCGCGCCCGGACATTTTGGCCACCGGAACTCCGAGGGAAGCGACGATCGGCCCGACGATCAGACTGATTTTATCGCCCACTCCCCCAGTGGAATGCTTATCGACTTTTACGCCCGCGATCGCCGACAAATCGATCATATCTCCGGACCCGGCCATCGCCATCGTCAACGCCGACGTCTCTTCGCTGGTCATGCCGTTAAAAAATATCGCCATCAGCAGCGCGGATATTTGATAATCCGGAATATCGCCTTTCGTATAGCCGCTGACGATATGCTCTATTTCAGGTTGGCTCAGCTCGCCGCCCGCCCGTTTTTTATGGATCAAATCTACCATTCTCATGGACATATTCCTCCTGTCAGATGAAAAAAGGGAGGCGCTCGGCGCTCCCTCTGTCGTGTCATTTTTTATTGAACGATTAATTTCGATTTCATTTTTGCATGGCCTTCTCCGCAAGGAAGCACGCACTCAATGTCATATGTACCCGGTTTGTCAAACGTGAACTGCTGGGAAGGATTTTCTTTAGTCAGCTTGATTTCGAAGCCGTCCCCTTTAATATCGACCGCATGAATGCCTTCTTTCAAAGACATGGACACTTTCGTCGGCTCGCCTTTCTTGACTGTGTAGTCGGCCGCGTCAAACTGCCAGTTCGATGCTACGATTTTCAATTGCTGTCCTTTGCTGGCTGCAGCGTCCGCTTCCCGTTCCTGCTGGCGTGCGGAAATATCTTGAAAAAGGACTCCCAGCCCCAGTGCGCCCGCAGCAATAAATAACACGAAGAAAATCCATTTTTGCATGCAATATCCCCCCATAATGTGATCGCTTCATCTATTTTACCTAACAACTCCAAACAATCCCATACGGATATGGTGGCAAAATGTTGACGGTTTTGTGACAAAAATGTGAAAACGCCGTTCGAAAAAATATCCTCCTTGCGGAGGAAGTACTTTTACTATTGCCCAATATACAAAATATTAGACGCGGCCGATTCTGCCGCTGATCTGAAAAGCGCCCGCCGTTCCAAGCGCTGCGCCCCTGTGCGGGCCGGGACGTTCCTTCAATTGCAGAGCCTGAATATCTCGGTTCAGCCGCACCAGGCAATCCGGGCACATTTTGTGCTTGCGGATCGGCGCAGCGCAAGTTTCGCACGGATACGACAGGTTCGGATAGTCGGCGAGCAGCAGCTTGCCTTCTTTCATCCAGGCGTACAGCTGATGAGTGGAAACGCCTGTCTTCAGGCTAACCTCATGGCAAGTCGATTTATAATGTTTGCGCAAATAATCCAGACAGCCGTTAAGCGCCGTATCCATACTCCGGGAACAATCGGAACATTGATTTCTCAAGTTTTTCTGAAATACTTTGCCGCAGCGCGGGCAGTTGGCGACCATTAATTGGGGGGTTGACATGCTCCATCACATCCTTGCATCGGAGATGGACCTAACCGGGATCAGGCCAATTCACATAGGAGTCTGTCCGACGGAGTTACTTTTGTGTATACATTCCACGGATTTCATCGGACAGACACCTAGTTCCAAGTAACTATATTGTAGCATGATTCCCCCGCATTTAATAGGTCTAAAGCAGTTTGCCTGAAAAAATATATGCCTCTCAGCCCAGCTTGACTTCCCGTACGAATCCTTTTACGAGCGCGATGAACTTGGGCTTGGTCCGATTCGCCACAGCTACAACCTGCTCGTGCGTCAAAGGTTCAAGCTCCTCCCCGATCGCCATGTCGGTAATGCAGGAAATGCCCAGCACCTTGAGCCCTGCATGGCGGGCGGCGATTACTTCGCCGACGGTAGACATGCCGATAGCGTCCCCACCTACCCGCGCCAGCATCGTCAGTTCGGACGGCGTCATGTAAGTCGGTCCGGTAATCCCGGCGTATACGCCTTCCTGCAGCTTCAGCGCTGCGCCGTTCTCGTCGACGATGGATGCCGCCAGCCGGTGGGCAAGCGCGCGGTACTCGCGGTTATAGGCTTCGGACATATCCGGGAAACGGACGCCAAGCTCGGCGTGATTCGGCCCGATCAGCGGGTTGTCGCCGGTCATGTTCAGATGGTCGCTGATGACCATCAAATCCCCGGCCCGGAAGCCGCGGTTCATGCCGCCGGCCGCATTGGTCATCACGACGGCCTCGACGCCCAGCGCTTTCATCACGTAGACGGGGAACACGACCTTTTTCATCGAATAGCCTTCGTAATAATGAAAGCGGCCCTGCATCACGATGACCTGCTTGCCTTCCAGCGTGCCGGCGACAAAACGGCCCTCATGGCCTTCTACGGTCGATACCGGAAAATGCGGAATGTCGCTGTAGTCGATGGCGACCGGATTCTCTACCTGATGAGCCATATCTCCCAGACCGGAACCGAGCACAAGCCCGATAGCGGGCTTCACGCCGCCCAGACGGCCCGCAATGTATGCGGCGGCTTCCTGAATTTGTTGTATGTAGGTCAATTCCACAAGTAAGGCCTCCTAGTCCTATTAAAGAGCTGCAATGATGCCAAGAACGAGCTTAAGGAATCTCGGTTTCACTTTTTCCGTCGTCTCCATAACTTCATGGTGCGAGAGCGGTTGATCCAGAATGCCGGCGGCCATGTTCGAAATGCAGGAGAAGCCGAGCACTTCAATGCCCGCATGACGGGCAACGATAACTTCAGGTACCGTCGACATCCCTACCGCATCCCCGCCGAGCGTGCGGAACATGCGGATTTCCGCAGGCGTTTCGTAGTTGGGGCCGAGCAAGCCCACATATACGCCTTCCTGCAGGGAGAAGTCCTGCGACGCAGCGACATCGTGCGCCAGCTTGCGCAAACGCTTGCTGTAGGCTTCGGACATATCCGGAAAGCGGACGCCCAGGGCGTTGTCGTTCGGACCGATCAGCGGGTTGCGGTACGTCAGGTTCAGGTGATCGCTGATGACCATCAGATCGCCAACCTGGTACGAAGTGTTGATCCCTCCGGCCGCGTTCGTAACGATCAGGGTTTGCACGCCAAGCTCCTTCATCACTCTGACGGGAAACGATACGGTTTGCGCGCCGTAGCCTTCATAAGCATGAAAACGGCCTTTCATGACGAGCACCTGCTTGCCTTGAATCGAGCCTACGACCAATTCGCCCGCATGGCCTTCCACCGTCGATACGGGAAAATGCGGAATGTTGGCGTAATCCACAACGATCGGCTGCTCGATCAAATCGGCCAGCACGCCGAGCCCTGACCCGAGAATCAGGCCGATTTGCGGCTTGATCCCCGTTTCCTTGCTAATGTAAGCTGCCGCTTCCTGAATTTGTTGCATCATCGACATTTCTGACATGCGAATCCCTCCCAATAAATGATTATTTCAGCAGCGATAAAAAGCTTTCGCCGTTTCCGGCGGTCGGAACGCCAAAATTGTCGGCGATCGTCGCTCCCAGGTCGGCAAACGTAGCGCGGACGCCGATTGAGGCGGGCGACTGCAAGCTGGGGCTGTAGATCAAAACGGGAACGTACTCCCGCGTATGATCCGTTCCTGCGTGAATCGGGTCATTTCCGTGGTCGGCCGTAATGATCAGCAGATCGTTCGGGCCTATTCCCGCTTTCAATTCCGGCAAATGGGCGTCGAATTCCTCCAGCGCCCGCGCATACCCGACGGGATCGCGCCGGTGGCCGTAAAGCGAATCGAAATCGACCAGATTAGTGAAGGCTAGCCCTTTAAAAGGAGTGCGGATGGCCTCGATCGTTTTTTGAATGCCGTCCAGATTGCTCTTCGTCGAAGTCGTCTGCGTCACGCCCTCGCCGTCGAAAATATCGTTGATTTTGCCGATTGCGATGACGTCAAACCCCGCATCCTTGAGGTGGTTCATCACGGTCGGCGCAGGCGGCTTCACCGCATAATCATGACGGTTAGGGGTTCTTTTGAAAGCGCCCGGTTGCCCGACATACGGTCTGGCAATGACCCGTCCGACTGCAAATTCCTCTTGAAGCGTAAGTTTTCTGGCGATTTTGCATGCCCGGTAGAGCTCTTCCAGCGGGATGACTTCCTCGTGCGCGGCTAGCTGAAATACGCTGTCTGCGGACGTATAAACGATCCACGCGCCCGTTTTCATCTGCTCTTCGCCGAGCTCGTCCAATATTTCCGTACCGGACGCCGGCTTGTTGCCAATGACTTTGCGTCCGGTTTCCTCTTCAAATTGACGGATCAGCTTCTCCGGAAATCCGTCCGGATACACGTTGAAAGGAATCGTCACGCGGAGTCCCATCAGCTCCCAGTGACCGGTCATCGTATCTTTGCCGACGGATACTTCGGCCATTTTGCCATAATAGCCTTCGGGCGCGTCTGCTGCAGGTATGCCTTTCAGTTCGGCGATGCTGCCAAGACCCATTTTCTGCAAATTCGGCAGTGCGAAGCCTTCCACTCGCTGCGCAATGTGGCCCAGCGTGTGCGAACCCAAGTCGCCGAAGCGCTGCGCATCCGGCAATTCGCCGATGCCGACGCTGTCAAGGACGATTACACTAATCCGTTCAAAACGCATATGCTTCCCTCCAAATAAAGCTTCAATAACCACCCTATATTATCTCATTTCCCTGGAATGAATGCAAAAAAACGGCCCTCCTGCTCCGAGACAGCCGCTCCTGCGTTTACATATGGGCCCGGGGATGGGCACGGTCGTACACTTCTTTCATTTTCAGCTTGGTGACTTGCGTATACATATGCGTTGTGGAAATATCGGCATGTCCCAGCATTTCTTGAACGGACCGCAAATCCGCTCCGTTTTCAATCAGGTGGGCGGCGAAAGAATGGCGCAGCGTATGCGGAGTAATATCGCGGGTAATGTTCACTTCTTCGGCATATCGCTTCAAAATTTTCCAAAAGCCCTGGCGCGTCATGCGCGTGCCTAAATGTCCGACGAACAGCGCCCCTTGGTCCGTCTGCTTGGCCAGCTTCGTCCGGTGCTTGGTCAAGTAAGCTTGCAGACAGCGGATCGCAAGTGTGCCGATCGGAATGTTGCGCTCCTTGTTCGCCTTGCCGACGCAGCGGATAAAACCCATATAGATGTTGACGTCGTCAACGTTCAGCGAGATCAATTCGGAAACGCGAATGCCCGTCGCATACAGCAGCTCCAGCATCGCCTTGTCCCGCGAGCCGTTCGCCGTATCTTCGCGGGGAGCCTCCAGCAGCGTGCTTACTTCTTTGACCGAAAGCACTTTGGGCAGCTTTTTCTCCGGCTTGGGCGCTTCTATATAAATAGTAGGATCCGAATCCGCCAGACGTTCGCGAACCAAATACTGGTACAGCGCCCGAATGGAAACGATGCTGCGGGACAGCGTAGCGGAAGCTCTTCCAAGCTGCTTGAGCTTGGCCAAATAACCGGCAACCTGCGTCTTGCCCGAATCCCTCCAGGCTGTAAGGCCTTGCTCTTGCAGATAAGCTGCAAACTGCTGCAAATCCCTCTCATAGGATTCGAGCGTATTCCGGGATAATCCCCGTTCCGCCGACAAAAAGCGGATGAAGGCCTGAAGGTCATTGATCATCATGCCGGTATGCCCCCCTCGCCAAATTTCCTTGAAGCTAAAGTAAGCATTCCACGATTCGCTCCCATTTTCCTCTTTTTTACGGTTATTCGCCGTACCAATAAAACAAACGCAGCCTGTCGCTCATCGTTCCCGACTCCGGAAGTGACGCATGCTGGTGCGGCTGAAATACTTTCTCCGCTCTGCCGGCAGGCGGCTTGTATTTGTTCGCCGGCTGTATCCAGCCGGAAACCATGGCCATAACCTGGTAAAGAGCGAGCGTCAGCACGATAAAAAGCACCGCGAACCGCAACCGGGCTAGCAGCTTCCGATACGAAAAGATCATAGTCCTGTCCCCTTTTCCCGCTTCCTTTTAGGGACAGGATATGATCGTTCCCGCGCATTTATGCCATTTCGGACAACTTCACCCACGGCTGTCCGAGCGCCTGCGCAACGGCAGGATGCGTAATTTTCCCGCGGTATGTGTTCACGCCCGCCAGCAGGGACGAGTTGTCCGTGACCGCTTGCGCAAACCCTTTGGCGGCGAGCTCAAGCGCGTAGGTGATCGTCACATTCGTCAGCGCAAGGGTGGACGTGCGCGGCACGGCCCCGGGCATGTTCGCCACGGCGTAGTGGATGACCCCGTGCTTCTCGTACGTCGGGTCGCTGTGAGTCGTTACGCGGTCAATCGTCTCGATGGAGCCGCCCTGATCGACCGCGACGTCGACGATGACCGCGCCCGGCTTCATCTGCCGGACCATCGCTTCGGAGACGAGCCTCGGCGCCCGCGCCCCGGGGATGAGGACGGCGCCGATCAGCAGATCGGCCTTTTGCACCGCATTGGCGATATTGTAGGGATTGGACATCAGCGTGCGGATGCGGCCGCCGAAAATGTCATCCAGCGCGCGCATCCGGTCGGCGCTCCGCTCGATAATGACGACGTTGGCCCCGAGCCCAAGCGCCATCTTGGCCGCGTTCGTGCCGACGATGCCGCCGCCGAGAATGATCACGTCCGCCGGCGGCACCCCTGGAACGCCGCCAAGCAGAATGCCCCTGCCGCCGTAATATTTCTCCAAAAAATGCGCGCCGATTTGCACGGACATTCTGCCGGCGACTTCGCTCATCGGTGTCAGGAGCGGAAGCCCTCCGCCCGGCAGTTGAATCGTTTCGTAGGCGATGCCGGTCACTCCACTGTTCGCAAGCTGCTCCGCCAATTGTCCCGCCGCGGCCAAATGCAAGTACGTAAACAGAATAAGCCCCTCGCGAAAAAAAACGTACTCCGATGGAAGCGGTTCCTTCACCTTCATGACCATGTCGCTCTGCGCCCAAACTTCCGCGGCTTCCGGCAAAATGGCCGCTCCTTCCTTGACGTAATCTTCGTCCGGAAATCCGCTGCCCGCTCCCGCACCGCTCTCCACCAGCACCCGATGCCCGGCCGCGTGCAGCATTCCCGCTCCGGCCGGCGTAAGCGCAACCCGGTTTTCGTTATTTTTAATTTCCTTGGGCACTCCAATGACAAATGGGCTGGACGCCATATTCCCTACCTTCTTCCATTCCGAAGTATACCTCATAATGTACCCATGCCTGCAGCAAGTTTATGTGAGGCGGCCGCTGATCATGCAAAAAAATGCCTGCGCTCGCCGCAGCGAACACAAGCATTCTTATTTCGGTTTATCTGGTGAGTCCTGATTTACTGTATCGATGCAGCGATGGCAAATGCCTTGAAAATCAAGCCGATGATCGAGCACATGAAATTGAAATTCCTTCTCCAGACGCTCCTCGAGAGGTCCCAGCCAATCTTCCATAATTTCATCGACCGCGCCGCACTGCACGCAAATTAAATGATGGTGATGATGACGGGTGTTGTCGTTTCTCAAGTCATACCGGGCCACGCCGTCGCCGAAGTTCATTTTCTCCAGCACATGAAGCTCGCTTAACAGTTCAAGCGTTCTATATACGGTCGCCAAACCGATCTCAGGCGCTTTATCCTTAACGAGCATGAATACTTCTTCAGCGCTCAGATGATCTTCTTCGTTCTCGAGCAATACCCGCACTGTCGCTTCCCGTTGAGGGGTCAGCTTGTACCCTTGGGATTGCAGCTGCTGCTTGATCTTCTCGATTCTTGCTTCCATACTCCTCCCCCTCGGTCCGGTGGGCAAAGACGCCCGTATTCAGCCACTTTCTTCATTATAGGGGGAGCATACTGGCAAAGTCAAACATAAGATGTCAGGAAGCAAATCAATACAACCCTTCCAGCATCGGGGTTACCCATTTCATCATGCTCTGGGACATATAACCTTCCCACAGCGCCGCGCCGATCATGAATATGCCCATCAGCAGCGTAATGGACGTATACCTCATGAACGGCTGGTAGATCGTTCCTTTACGCCCGATAAACCGGTTGCGGATCATAAAAATGGAAAAAGATGAGGCGGCAACGCTGCAAAACAGGATGGCCGGAACGACGATCAGGTTTTGCGGCGCTACGGAAACGAGCGCGAACAGCATCCCTTTCCACGACATTTGCCCGACCAAATACCCGACCGTGAAACCGATCAGCACGCCTTTCAGAAAATCGAGCACCCATATTAGCGGCAGTCCGATCACGGACAAACCGAACAGCCAAATGAGCAATATCCATTTCATATGCATGCCGAATGATTGCACGAACGATTGCCTGCCGTCAATCTCGGCCCCGCCCGTCATTTCGTGAAAAAAACTGCCGAGATACCGGGACATCTCCTGCTTCTGCTCAAGCGACAGCGCGCCCACCATCACCGACCCGAATACGACGCCAATCACAAACAGCACGGAAACAAATACAAAGAGAGGCACGTTGTCTCTCAAATACTGCTTCATCGACAGGTTTCTGTTCATCCCGCTGCCCCTTCCTTCATCAAACAACCTTTACAAAGACAAGCTTATGAAGGGGAGCGGGAATCTATGAATGATTTTTGCTTACTTTGCCGTACTTGCCTCCCCCGCCCACTTCCAGCTCAAGCCGGCCTTCCCGGGCCTGGACGATGCAGGCGGCGATTTCTTCGCCGACGACGGCGGCAAGCTTGTCGCTGCTCGTCCGGTGCAGGACGTTCATTTCCGTGCCGAAAGCGTGCAGCAGTTGATCCAGCTTCTTGGGGCCGAGCCCCGGGATGAACTCCAGCGGGATCTGGTAGCGGTACGGCGGCCGGCTGGCCGGCACATACGGCTGCTCCCGGTCGGCCAAGGCGAGTATCCGGTCCATGACGCCGCGCACAATTTTGCCGCTTCCGCAGTACAGGCAGCGTTCCACAGTTGTGACGCTCTCGTCAAGAATCGATTCGCAATCGCCGCAGTAAGTGCGGTGATATTTCCCGAGCCTCGGATTTAAGCCGTAGTTCGCGGCAATACCACGTCCTTCCTCCCCGCGCAAAGCTTTTACCAGTTCTTGAAAATTCGGCGCGGCGAGCTTGATCTCGTTGTACTCGCGCCCGATTTTGCCCAGGGAATGCGCGTCCGAGTTCGTCACGAACGCAAACCGGTCCAGTTCCGAGAGCAGGCCCGCCATCTCCGTATCCGCGCTAAGCCCCAGCTCGACGGCCGCAATGCCGTCCAGATCAAGCAGATGCTCCATGCGGGTCGAGCTGCTGCCGTACACGCTTTTGTGCGGCGTGAAAATGTGCGCGGGAATGAGAATCCCGCCCCGCCCGAGCACTTCCTCTTGCAGCGTTTTGGCCGGCACGTAGATGCGCTGGGAGCTGAGCTCCGGATTTTTCATATGCTTTTGCATAAACCGGGTGAAATCCTGCATCGTGGCCAAATCCGGCATATACGCGAGCAGATGCGCCGGGCCCATGCCCGGGTCGCGCACTTCGATTTCGCTGCCCAGCATGATGACCGATTCCTGGTAACGGATTCCGCCGCCGTCCTGCTCCAGCATGTCTCCGCGGTCCAAATACATCATGATCTCCTCTTGCACAGTCGGGGAGTGGCAGTCGATGATGCCGATCATCTGCATCCCTTTGCGCCCGGAAGCTTCGCGCGCGATATTGAAAAATGTCAGATCGCCCGCGGCGCTGATTTTGACCGCGCTCCCTTTTTCCGTACGCCCGATATGAATATGAAGATCAGCGTAATAGAAATTCATTGTTAAATGCTCCCGGTCAGCTTATACAGCTGCCAGGCGTATACGGCCATGATCGTTTTGGCATCGCTGATGCGCTGTTCGCGGATATACTGCTGAGCCTCTTCCAACGTGATCGCTTCGCACTCCAGGAACTCGTCCTCGTCCGGACGCGCTTCGCCTTTGACCAAGTTTTCCGCTACGTATAAATGAAGAATTTCGTCGGCAAACCCCGGCGATGTATAAAAGGAACTGACGTGCCGGATATGCTCGCTGCGGTACCCGGTTTCCTCTTCCAGCTCGCGCAGCGCCGCCTTGGCCGGATCTTCGCCGGCGTCGAGCTTGCCCGCGGGTATTTCCACCTGGCTTTTCTCAAGCGGCTTCCGGTACTGTTCGACGACGATCATTTTATCGTCGACAAGCGCCAGAACGGCAACCGCGCCGGGATGCTTCACGATTTCCCGCGTAGCCGTCTCCCCGTTCGGCAGCTGCACGTGGTCGACCTGCAGCGAAATGATTTTCCCGGTAAAGATAGGCTCGGTCCGCAGTGTAATTTCCTCAAACTTCTTATGTGGATTGGTCATAATTGCTTTTCCTCCTAATTGAATATCTCATCCGGCAAAAGGCTGACATAGCTTGTCCGGCCTCCGCATAAAGATTATTATATCAAATCTTTCGAAGAAGATGGGGGACTCGCGATGAAAAGCTATATCGATGACCGGCAAATCCGCCTTGTAGGCAAAGCTTGGGAAATCCGCCACTGCTTGCAGCGGATGGCGCAAACCGCCGGTAAAGACGTCAAATTGATCGACTACATAAATCGAACGCCCAATCCGCAGCCGCGCAAACGGCACAAAAAAACGCAGGATCTTCGGATAGTCCCCTTCCCATCGAAGTAATCGGAACCGGGTAGGCGCCCAGCGCCTCCGCCGCGGCTAGCAGCGTCGGACCGGCCGCCCGGACAAGCCGGTGCCTCTGCAAAGAGGCGCTGTTCCACTGCGCCTCGATCAACTGCCGCTGTTCCTCCGCCAATGCGGGAACAGGGACGTATGCGCCGCTCGCGGCCACCTGCAAAGCCGTGAGCGTATGATGGCTCATCCCGCGGTGGCGCTCCCGCGGATCGGCAAAGCTGAGGCGCGGCATCACGACGGCCGTCCCGCCGAGGACGGCAACCGCGCTGCACAGCTCGCCGACTTCCAGCCCCGAGTGGCCGTAGCGGGTGCCTGTGCCGACGATGCCCGGCCCCATCGCGGCAATGCACAGATCCGCTCCGACCGCGTGCCTGGCCGCTAGCAGTGCGCTGAACTTGTTGACCGCCTCCAAGTTCCCCCCATAAGCGTGACCGTACGTAACGGTCGCATCCAGCCAGCCGAGGTTCTCCAGCCTCGGCACATGCTCGCTCCATGCCAGCGGCAGCGCGGCCCCGTCGGTCATCACATAAGCGATGCGCAGCTTTCTCCGCAGCGGACCGCATCGTTCCCGGTAGCGAATCCAGCTAACGGCGGCAGGCAGCATACTGTGCAGATCGCCAAGCAGCACAGGCATTCCCTCCAGCGTCTTTTCCCCGTCAAACAGATCGTGAAAAGGACTTCCCGCCTCCTCCACGGACCGGACAACCCGCTGCAGTGGCGTATATCTAAGCTTGACGATATGGCCCTCAGATGACTGCGCAGCCGGATACGACGCATCGCCGAGCGGCGCCGCTACGAAATGGACCCCTCCCGTTCCCAGCCCAAGCTCGACCGCCGTTGCGTTGAGCAGCACTTCATCCCCTTCTTCCAGCAGCCGAAATACGGATGTGTCATGAACCGCCCGCTGCCTGCTCCCGTCCGCCGCCGCCACGATGACGGTTTGCATCCCGCTCCGAGCGGACAAACATTCCGCAACAACCCCTTTTTTCCAAAAAATCATGCGTTATCCCCTATTCTGTTCGAATCAAAAATAAATGAGCAATCTGGGCGATATGCGGTTCAAAGTTCAAAAGCATTCGCCGATATATATGAATGAGCAATCAAGTTGCATTTTTAAAACAGAAAGAGGAGCCAAAATGACGACATCAACAGCCAACAAACAGCGAAAGACATTTTCTCAAGTATCCCTGCGGGTGAAACTGCCCATATGGATCAGCATTTTGGTAATTCTTGTTCTTGCAGGTACGAGCATCTTTTCCTACATGTTTGCATCAAAATTGCTGCTGGCCAAAAGCAGCGGCGAGATCGATATGAACGCAGAGCGGATCGGGGAAAATCTGTATTCGATCATGAAGCTGGAGGAGCAAAGCTCCTACCTTACCTCCGTTCAGGACACATCCAAGGATCTGCTTAAGCTCAGAAACCAAAAGAAGCTGTCCGACACGGATTTCTTTTCCGCAAAAAACGACCTTCAGGCAAAAACGAACGCCATTCTCGCTCAAAGCCTTAAAGGATCTCCCGGCATGCAAACACTGTCGCTGGTTGATACTCAAGGGCTTACCGTAGCCAGCAGCAATCCGGGCAGTGTGAAAGTGGATCTTTCGGATCGGGAATATTTAAAAGAAGCTCTCCAGGGAAAATTCACCATAAGCGATGCGCTCTATTCGAAAACGCAAAATATCTTAGTAACGGTGTTCGCCCAGCCCGTAAAAGATGAGGACGGCAAAGTTCTAGGCGTATATATAGGCACAATCAACACATCTTTATTCGTCGAAAACTTAAAAAATGTTAAAATCAACCGGGACGGAAGAGTGTTCGTCGCCAGCCGTCAAGGAACGATCATCTATCATTCCGCAGTTCCGGACATGGTCGGACAGAAGCTTGATGCCAATATGTATGCGGAAGTGCTGAAACCAAATCCAACGGACGGAATGCTGCAAGGCAACATCGCCAGCAAAGATACTTATTTCCGCTACGTCAAAATTCCGAAGTCCGACTGGACGGTAGTCGTTGCCGACGAATATGCGGATATTAACAAACCTTTGGACGATCTGTTCAAAGATATCGTGATCGCGGCACTTATCGCCTTCGTCATCGCGATAGCGGCCGGCCTGCTTTTATCGAGAACCATCACATCGCCGATCGTCAAATTGACGGACTTGTTCAAAAAACTGTCCGAAGGGGACTTAACGGTACAGGCCGAAGGCAAGTTTACGAGCGAATTCGGGCAACTGGCGGCTAACTTTAATGTTATGGCGGAAAAAAATAAACTGTTGATCGCCGGTATGAACAGCTCCATCGAAGTGCTGAACGAAAGCACGAACGAATTGGAACAAACGTCGAAAAATGCGTCCCAATCGATTAATGAAACATCCGTCACAACGACGGAAATCGCCACAGCCATGGAGTCTCAATCTCGGGAGACCGAACAAATCGTTTCCAAATTTTATGAGCTTGGTGAAAAAATCGCGCATTTGAACAGCAGGACACAATTCATCAAGGAACGATCCGAAGCGATCATCGGGGTATTCCATGAGAACAGGGAAATTATAGAAAGCCTGATCGAAGTCAACGGCAAAAACGAGCAGGAAGTGCAAAAAATTTCTTCGAGTACGGCGCAGCTTGTGGAAAGCTCCAACCATATCCGCAATATAACCGGGGCGATCGGCAATATCGCCAAACAGACCAACCTGCTGGCGTTGAACGCTTCCATCGAGGCAGCCAGAGCGGGCGAGCACGGAAAAGGCTTTGCCGTCGTAGCCGAGGAAATCCGCAAATTGGCCGAGCAATCCTCGCAGCAATCCGGCGTTATCAACGAGATCATTCAGCAGACGCTGGAACAAGTGGATGAAAACAACCAAAGCGTGAGCGAAATCCACGCGATCGCAGTCCAAGCGAACGAATTCGTCGAAAAAACGCGGCAATCGTTCGAAACGATTATCGAGCACGTTACGGACATCATCGGGCAAATTAAATCCATGGCCGACGAAGTGGATCTGATGGAAGTCGTTAAAGACGAAGTCGTCGGATCATCCCAAAACTTGTCCGCTTCGGGAGAACAAGTATCGGCTTCAGTGGAAGAAGTGAGCGCCACAATCCAGGAACAGTCGGCACTGATTCAAAAGCTCGCGGCTATGGTGGAAAGCATCGACAGCTTGACCAATGAGCTAGCCAACTCGGCTTCGCAATTCAAGGTGAAATAAACAAGCGGAAAGCCTGCTATGGCGTGCAGTTGAAAAAACCGCCACGCCGGGAGATCCCGCTTCTGCTTGGCAGCGAGCGGAAAGCCTGCTATAGTGTAGTTTTCTCGCACCGCGCGCAGCTCCCAGCGCGCGGTGTTTCGCTGCATGACGGCGGTCGGTCGACTTTCCTCGTCGATGCGCTTTCCGCGAAACATTCCTGCAAATGTGGGAGGTTTTTTTGCGAATACATGAGCTCGGGCCCGTTTATCGAAAAAACCTGCACAATCCAGGCTGGCGAGGAACCCACACGCTAGAGCCGGTCCACATCTGCCGGGTTGCGCGAAGAAAACCTGCAAAAGTACAGTTTTTGCTCGATGGTTACGCCGGCTACGACAAATTCCTGCATATGTGCAGGCTTTTCGCCGCGAACAGGGGCTCAGATTCATTTTCATCGAAAATTCCTGCACTTTTGCAGGATTTTCGCCAAAATAAGTCAATTTCAGAGGAAAAACCTGCACTTTCGCAGGTTTTTTCCCTCACCAAGCCGATTAGTGCCCCCACTTAGTTCTGCAACCCGTGCAGGAGAGACATATGTTGAGGTCGGCTGCCCCTTTGGTTCCTCTCCCCCGTCGCTTTATCAACAATTTGACTATCTCTCAAAATGAACCGCTTGCGTCGCAAAACCTGCACTTGTGTGCTCTTGTGCAGGTTTTGCGGGTGTGCGGGCTGCTGGACGGCACAAAACAAAACCACCCTCTGCCAGCCATTCGGCTGAGCAAAGGGTGGTTTGTTATTGACGCCGAGCGGGTCCATCATGTTAGGAGTTACTTGCATATATACGCTAACGCTGCACAGCATCCGTCATTTCCCACGTCTACTGAGTTCGTCGGACAGACTTTTAGCTTTTTGCCGCTTCTTTCACAAGCGCGACGAGCAGTTCCGCCGTTTTTACGAGATCGCTGACGGCGATATGCTCTTTGGTCGTATGAATTTCTTCGTAGCCGACAGCCAGGTTGACCGTCGGGATGCCTATACCGTTAAAAATGTTGGCGTCGCTGCCCCCACCGGAGTGGAACGTATGAGCTTGCAAACCGAGCGTAGACAGAGCTCTTGCAGCGAGCTGCACGACCGGCGCGTCGTCGGCATGCATATAGGATGCGTACACGATTTCTGCATTGAATTCGCAGGTCGTTCCGGCATCTGCAGCGGCCGATTCGCAAGCTTCGCGCATGGAAGCGATTTGCGCTTCCAGCTTCGGCTGCACGATGCTCCGCGCTTCCGCTTCCATCTTGACGCGGTCGCATACGACGTTCAGCGGGCCGACGCCGGAAAAGCTGCCGATGTTCGCCGTCGTCTCGCTGTCGATGCGCCCGAGCTGCATGCGCGCAACCGCTTTGCTCGCCACTTGAATGGCGCTGATTCCGTCTTCGGGATTGACGCCGGCATGCGCCGATCTGCCGTGGAAAATAATTTCGATTTCCGCGCGGCCTGGAGCGGCTGTAGCGATATCGCCGATGCTGCCGTTAGAATCCAGGGCATAGCCGAATTTTGCTTCCATCCATTTGGCGTCCATCGCCCGGGCGCCTTTGAGCCCGCTCTCTTCCCCAGCGGTAATGACGAATTGAATGCGGCCATGCGGAATATTCTGTTCCTTCAAAACGCGGATTCCTTCGAGCATCGCCGCAATTCCCGCTTTATCGTCGCTGCCCAGAATCGTCGTTCCGTCGCTGCGGATATAGCCGTCTTCGCCGATTTGCGGCTTGATGCCTTTGCCGGGCGCGACCGTGTCCATATGCGAAGTGAAGAAGATGACCGGAATTGCCGGATTCGCGTCCGTCGCCTCCAGCGTGCAGATCAGATTGCCCGAGCCGTGCCCGCTTTTGGCCGCAGAATCGTCTTCGGCTACTTGAAGGCCGAGGCTGGCGAATTTTTCTTTGAGCACCTTGCTGATTTCTTGCTCGAATCTCGTTTCGCTGTCCACCTGCACGAGCGAGATAAACTCTTGGACCAAACGTTTCTCCTGGATCATGGACTTTCCTCCGATACATGCAATGAGTTACAATAAGTAGGTACAAGCTGTAAAATCTCCCGGCGATCCGGGATAAAAGGGGTGAACCGCATGTTCCAAAACAAGCTCGTTTTCAAAATCGTCATATACGTAATGTTGATTACGATGGTGTTGTCCAGCCTTTTGCTTTCTTTCAGCTACTTCCTGTAAGCAAGTTCGGCAGGGCGGTTGTAACAAGCTTAGTATATTTTCGTTTCGGAATTATATCCCTCAAGATTTTCCTTCACCCGCTGCAGGAACCTTCCGCAAATTACGCCATCCAGAATCCTGTGATCAAGCGACAGGCACAGATTGACCATGGAACGCACGGCAATCATATCCTGGATTACGACAGGCTTCTTCACAATCGATTCGAACGTCACGATCGCCGCCTGCGGGTAGTTAATGATCGGATACGACAAAATCGAGCCGAAGGAGCCTGTATTGTTGACCGTGAACGTGCCGCCCACCATGTCGTTCAGCGCCAGTTTCCCCGCTCTTGTCTTTTTCGTCAGCTCGTCGATTTCCCGGGCCAGTCCGGCGATGTTTTTCTGATCCGCTTTTTTGATGACCGGCGTCAATACCGAATCTTCCGTTCCGACGGACAGTGAGATGTTGATGTCGCGCTTGACGATAATTTTATCGACGGCCCATACGGAGTTGATGATCGGATAATCTTTAATGGCGTTGACGACCGCTTTAAGCATAAACGCCAAATATGTCAAATTGATGCCTTCCCGGCGCATGAACTCGTCCTTCACTTTGTTCCGCAGTACGACGAGATTCGTCACGTCCACCTCGATCATCGTCCAGGCGTGTGGAATTTCCGTTACGCTCTGGCGCATCCGGGTCGCAATCGCGTTGCGGATCGGCGTAACATCGATGAAATATTCGTTGCGCGCATCCGATGTTTGGCCTTCCACCTCGATCAGCGGCGTAGGCGGATTCGCCGACAGATGAATGCCAGAGCTGCGCACCGGCATTTTGGCGGCGGTTTGCGTCAAATCTGCCGCAGCCGCAGGCGCAGCCGGAGGGACGGGCACCGCACTTGCCGCAGGCGCAGCCGCCAAAGCAGCCGGCTGCCCGGCCGGCGCAGCAGTTCCGCCGGAGGCGATGAACTGCTCCACATCCTTGCGGGTGATGCGGCCGCCGAGACCTGTGCCCGTTACCCGGGACAGATCGACGTTATTGTCCATCGCCAACCGATGGACAGCCGGCGAGAACCGGCCCCGCATGCTTTGATCGCCGCCTGCGGCCAGCGCAGCCCCGGCGGCAGGCGAAACCGCTCCGCCTTGCGCCCCGAAGCCCTGCTGCGGCTCGCTTGCGCCATCCTCAGCAGGCAGCTCCAGCAGGCAGATCGCCTCGCCGACAGCGGCGGTTTCCCCTTCGCCGACCAATATTTTAACAATTTTGCCTTCAATCGGCGAAGGCATCTCCGTATTTACTTTTTCCGTAAACAACTCGCAAATGACGTCGTATTGCTCGACATAGTCGCCGGGCTGCTTGAGCCATTTTCCAACGGTTGCGGACACAAGGCTTTCCGCCAGGTGCGGAATCGTGACCTCCGCGATCCGGCTGTTTGTACCGTTCATGTAGGTACCTCCTAATCAGGCCCCCGCACAATGCGGAAAAGCTGCAAAACTTTTCCGCATTCTCGACAGCGGCGCCCTAAATAATAACAATTTATAATTGCAAAACCGGCCGCAAACAGCCGTTCCAATCCGTACAAACCGGCAGCTCAAAACGGAACACGGCCCCATCCAACCTGCCAAGCTCCGTTATCAAGCCTTCTCTTAGAACATGGCGAGCTTGCGCATCGCGTCCTTCAGCTTATCCGGGCTGAGCAGGAAAAACTTCTCCATCGGCGGATTGTTGCCGACAGCCGGAACGTCAGGACCGCACAGCCTGGCGATCGGCGCGTCAAGCTCGAAAAGCAGCTCCTCGGCGATGATCGCCGAAACTTCGGCGCCGACGCCGCCGGTCTTGTTGTCCTCGTGCGCGATAAGCACCTTGCCAGTCTTGGACGCCGCTTCAAGAATCGCTTCCTTATCGAGCGGCTGCAGCGAGCGCAGATCCAGCACATGCGCGCTGATCCCTTCCTTCGCAAGCTCCTCGGCGGCGATCAGCGCATAATGAACGGCGATCCCGTAGGCGATTACCGTGATGTCCGTCCCTTGGCGCTTGACGTCGGCCTTGCCGATCGGCACGATGAAATCGTGCTCCGGCACGTCTGCGGAAAGCGCCAAATAGCACTTCTTGTGCTCGAAGAACAGCACAGGGTCAGGGTCGCGGATCGCCGCCTTCAGCAGCCCCTTGGCATCGTAAGGATTCGAAGGCGCTACGATTTTCAGCCCCGGCGTGCCGAAAAACACCGATTCCGGGCACTGGGAATGGTACAAGGCGCTGGCGCCGGTTGCCCCGTAAGGCGCACGGATGACGACCGGGCAGCTCCAGTCGTTGTTCGAGCGGTAGCGGATTTTGGCCGCTTCGCTGATGATTTGATTCGTTGCCGGGAAGATGAAATCGGCAAACTGGATTTCGGCGATCGGCTTCATGCCGTACATCGCCGCTCCGATCGCCACCCCGACAATGGCGGACTCCGCCAGCGGGGTGTCGAGCACGCGATCTTCGCCGAACTGATCGCGCAGCCCTTTGGTGGTGTTCAGGACACCACCCTTGCCCACGTCTTCGCCGAGCACGAAGACGTTGTCGTCCTGATGCATTTCCTCCTGCATCGCAGAACGGATCGCTTCCAAATATGTGATCACTGCCATATGTTATACGCCATCTCCTTCCGCATAAACGTGGAGGAGCGTATCTTCCGGTTTCGGAAACGGAGCCAAATCCGCATACTTTGTAGCCTCGTTAACTTCCTGCTTTTGCTTGTCCTGCAGCTCGCGGTCCTGCTCCTCGCTCCACAAACCGCATTCCATCAAATACTCTTTAAATTTAATGATGCCGTCCTTCTGGCGGTTCGCTTCAACTTCTTCTTTAGTCCGGTAAAGCATGTCGTCATCCGAAGTCGAATGCGGCATCAGACGGTAAGACATCATTTCGATCAATGTCGGGCCTTCGCCGCGAAGCGCTCTTTCCCTGGCTTCCTTCATGACCCGGTACATTTCCAGCGCATCGCTTCCGTCAACCTGGTAGCCCGGGAATCCGTACCCGATCGCCCTGTCCGCGATTTTGCCGGATACCTGCTTGTGAAGCGGTACGGAAATCGCATACTGATTGTTTTCACATACAAAAATAACCGGAAGCTTGTGAACGCCCGCAAAATTGCAGCCTTCATGGAAATCCCCCTGGTTGCTGGAGCCTTCCCCGAAGGATACGAACGTGACGAAATCCTGCTTTTTCATCTTGGCTGCCAGCGCGATGCCTACAGCATGCGGCACTTGCGTCGTAACCGGAGACGAGCCCGTCACGATATTGTTTTTCTTGTCGCCGAAATGTCCGGGCATCTGCCGTCCCCCGCTGCTCACATCTTCCGCTTTGCAAAACAGCGACAGCATCAGATCTTTAAGCGTCATGCCGATCGCCAGCACGAAAGCAAAATCCCGGTAATAAGGCAGAAAATAATCTTTATTCGCCTGCAGCGCAAAAGCCATCCCCACTTGTCCTGCATACTGCCCGCTTCCGCCGATATGGAACGGAACTTTACCGGCGCGCTGCAGCATAAGGCCGCGTTCATCGTACTTATTGGTGAGCGACATGATCGTATACATCCGAACGGCATCTTCGTCCGAAAGCCCCAAACTTCTATGCTTATAAAGCTGACCGATTGACATGGAGGTTGCCTCCTTAAAATAAACATATTTATTACCTGGTCCTAAGACTTGACTCTATAAGCTTATTATAAACGCATTTGCTTCCGATTACAATTTCTAATCCGCAAAATGAGTTATCCGTTTATCGCCACGCCGTCAACCGCCAGCATCGCTTCCCCAAGCGCTTCCGACAACGTCGGGTGCGGGTGAATCGTTTGGCCGACTTCCCACGGTGTCGCATTGAGCACCTGCGCCAAAGCCGCTTCCGTTATGCTGTTCGTCACCTGCGGACCGATCATATGCACGCCGAGAATGTCGTTCGAATCGGCATCCGCCACAACTTTGACGAAGCCGTCCGCCGCCCCGTATACAAGCGCCTTGCCGACCGCCTTGAAGCTGAACTTGCCCGTCTTAATGCGATGCCCGCGCTCCACAGCCTGCACTTCCGTCCAGCCGACGCTGGCAATCTCCGGTCTTGTATACGTGCACTTCGGCACCAAATGCGCCGCCAATTCGTGCGGCGTTCGACCGGCGATATGTTCGGCCGCCAATATGCCTTCATGACCGGCCGCATGCGCCAGCATCAAGCCGCCTGCAACGTCGCCCACAGCGTAAATATGCGATTCCGTCGTTTGCATAAAGCGGTTGACGCTGATGAAGCCCCGCTCGATTTTAATATCCGTATTTTCCAGCCCGATGCCTTCCGTGTTGGCGATGCGTCCGACCGATACGAGCACTTTGTCCGCTGTAAGCGGGATAGTTTCGCCCTGCAGGTCGGCCTGCAGCGTCACTTTGCCGTCAGCGATCGTGACGGTCTCGGGCAGCACTTTTGCGCCCGTAACAATGCGAATGCCGCGCTTTTTAAACAAACGCTCCAGCTCTTTGGAAATATCCGCATCCTCCTGGCTGACCAAATGCTTGTCCAACTCGACAATCGTCACACTGACGCCAAAATCGCTCAGCATCGACGCCCATTCGACCCCGATCACGCCGCCGCCGACAATGATAATCGACTCCGGCAGCCGGTCCAAACGCAAAGCCTCTTCGCTGGACAAAATATACTGCCCGTCGACCGTAAGACCCGGCAAATCGCGTGGTCTGGAGCCGGTCGCGACAATCAGATTTTGCGAGAGCAGCATCTCGATTTCGCCATCCTCCCGCTCGACGGAAACCGCCCCGCTGCGCGGCGAAAAGATCGAAGGGCCGATGATGCGGCCGTTGCCGTAATGGACCGTAATTTTATTTTTTTTCATCAAAAATTGCAAACCCTGGTGCATCTGATCCACAATCTTCTGCTTGCGTTCCTGCACCCGGCCGAAATTCAGCTCTACGGACGCCGCCGCGATTCCGTATTCTTCGCTGTGCTGCATCGCCTGAAATACCTCCGCGCTGCGCAGCAAAGCTTTACTCGGGATGCAGCCCTGATGCAAGCAGGTGCCGCCCATCTTGTCCCGCTCGACGACCGCGACCGTTTTGCCGAGCTGTGCCGCCCGAATCGCCGCCGTATATCCTCCAATGCCCCCGCCAAGCACGACGACATCATATCTATATTCGCTCATTTCGATTCCTCCTCGCTCGCAAGAGCATGATCCAATCCCTGGTAACGGTTGTACGCTTATCTCTACTATATTACTCTTTTTTCGTATGAGAATCATAGTCTAATTTGTGAATTAGACAGGGAAACCGATTCGGAGTATGATGATAGAAAACAACGTAAGGAGCCTTTATGAAAGCGCCATTTTATCGATTTATCGCGATTCTTTTGCTCGTGATTCCCGGCCTTGCCGCGACCTATGGCTTTCTCGCCATGAAGGACGCTTTTTTTGCGCAATTCAACAGCGACGACGGACATATGCTGTGGGGCAAATTTGCGCTCGGACTGATTCTTTTTCTGCTCGGCGTCGCTTTCATCGGCGGATGGACCTTTTTCCGCGACCGCAAACGCAACTACGTCGCTCCGAGATTTAAAGCCAAACGGCAAAAATAAACCCCTACATGCCCCCGGGAATTTGGCCTCCGGGGCCGCGGAGCGGACGGCACTCGCAATCTCTGCGGCCAGGCCGATCGAATAAAAAGATCGCTTCTCCCCGCTTGCTTCCCGGCAAGTTGGAGCGCGATCTTTTTTTGATGCGGATATCGCTGCTTCTTCCATCGGGGCGGCCGGTCGCCCCCTTCAATAGCAATCGGTACGGCCGAGGCGGGAGCGCGCATTGCGGCAGTCTCCTTATCGGAAAGCATGTAGACGTAGCAACCATTCGCGCATTAGGCGGTCCGGCCGAAAACTATTTCAGCGTCATGGACGCGGGTATACTCGATTACAACGATGCCATACATCGTTACAGCGGCGCATAAGGGCTCATGGAATGCGTGACGCCGCCGTCCGAAAACGGCGCAACTGCGCGGGATACAGTTCGCAGGCCCACGAAGTTCCGAAAGAACTCATGACGCCATGGACGTCGCCACATATAAAGCTCAGGCAGTCCGTCAGAGCGTGCACATTTACTTGGCAGCGCTGCGCACACAGGGATATCCTGGTATATGTGCTGCCCATAAACCCACGCGCCAGGCCCGGTCGCCCAATCTACCTGCTTCGCGAAGAAAACCTGCAATGATACATCTTTTTCTCGGTTGATAGGCTGGTCAAGAAATATTCCTGCAATTGTGCAGGCTTTTCACCGCGAACATGGGCTCAGACTCATTTTCAGCGAAAATTCCTGCACTTTCGCAGGCTTTTCGCCAAAATGAACCATTTCTACGAAAAAAACTGCACTTTCGCAGGTTTTTTCCCTGCCAAGCCTCCTTGTCCCCCCACTTCAGCTCCACAACCCATCCAGGAAAGGGCGGATGGACTCAGGGCACTAGTGCTGCTCTATGTCCGGCCCCAGCGGTCAATCCAGTTCAGTATGCGGTTCCGCTCGATCAGCAGCGTCAGCGAGCTCGTCTCGGCCAGCAGATGAACGTAAGCCAGGACGGCGATCAGCCCGATTTGCCCGACCGGCGGGCACGTCATGACGACGCCGTATCCCAGCGTAAAGCCGAGCAAGTTCGCCCCCGCGTCCCCCAGCATGCCCTTCCCCTGCACGTCCTGATAGAAAAGCAGGAGGCCTCCGGCGGCAGCGGGAAGCAGCGGCAGCAGACCGGCCGAAGGGCCGACAATCAGGAGCAGAAAGAGACAGCCCGGCAAAAAGGCTTTCAATGCTCTTCCGGGACGAACGTCCAGCAAATTGAGCGTGTTTGTCAGCAGCAGCAACAGCAGCAACCGAATCCCCATTTGCCAGATGGGAATTCGGGCGTCCCCGGCAGTCGCAAGCAGCAGCCATGCGCCCGCGCCAAAAACGGCGGCCGCCTTCACGGCCCCCATGCTGAAGGTTCGCGTCTGCCGCCAATACCGGCAGTGGCCGCGAAGCCCTTTTACGGATTTGCTGCCGATAAGGTCATCCGTCCAACCGGCGAGAAAGACGACCGTGGCGGCCAGCACGAACGCGCGAAAATCCGCCTCCCGCTGCGCAAGCGCGGCAACATGTCCGCCGCCGACCGCCAGCCCCGCGGCCGCAAGCTGCAATCGCGCCTGCAGCATCCCTTCCTGCAGCCAGATGAGCAGCCAAAGCACTACCCCCAGCCCGCACGGAACCGGGCGGCCCAAAAAGTTCGCTTCCAGGCGGCCATGCGCCTCCAGGAAGCGGCGAACGTGCGGCAGCAGCCACAGCCCTGCCGCAAAAAGCCCGATCAGATCGAGGATCGATCCGATGTCCATGCCGGCTTCCTCTCCTTCCAGCGAGTCAGCAGTGCGCGCCCCACCGCGGCAAACTGCCTGCCGCGGTGAAGGAACCCGTGCCAATCCCGCCCCGTCTCGCGGTGCGTGAATGGCACGTCGATCTCCGCGATGCGCAGGCCGCGCCGCGCCGCATCGATCGTCATCGCGACTTCGACGCCGAAGCCGCGGGCCAGCGCCCCCAGCTCCCGCAGACGGTCGGCGCGAATCGCGCGCTGTCCGGATAAGGGAGCTGCGGTTCTGTAGCCGCTGAGGCGGTAGATGCCCTCGCGCGCCAGCCCCTTCGCCAGCCCGAAGCCGGCGCTTTGGTCCGGCCTCGGCAGCCTGGCGATGACCAGATCCGCCCCGGCCGACCGGATCGGCTCCAGCAGCAGCGGCGCATGGGCGATGGACGACCGCAGATCGGCGTCCAGGAACAAAAAAATGTCGCCTCTCGCCCGGGCAATGCCCGAGGCCAGAGCGGCGCCTTTGCCCATGCGCCTGGCATGCTTCACCAGCCGATCGGCCCACGGCCACGCTTCCTCGTAAGTCCGGTCTGTGCTGCCGTCGTCCACGACGATGATTTCATACGTTTTGCGGAAGCCCCCGTCCCGTAACGGCTTGCCGTCGAGCCCTTCGTCCGGTACCAGCTGTTTGACATGGCGTTCCCATGCAATGTTCAGCACATGGAGGAGCGTTTCCGAGATCGCGCTTTCCTCGTTCCAGGCCGGGATGATGATCGACAAACCCGGTTTCATTCGTTCCCCCCCAGTTTCCATACGGCGTGCGCGAGCCGCCTGGTGATCCAGTGCAGCTGCAGCAAGCTCAGCGCAACGAAGCTCAGCGACAGCAGTATCGAAATAAGCGCATCCTGGAGCCGGGACGAAGCTTGCCGGTACCGGATGCCGAGCCCTCTAATATCGATCAGCCTGTCCCCGATTTTCATCCGGACGAGCAGCGTGCTGCCCATGCCTTGTCTGCCTTTTTCCAAAAAATCGGCCATATGGGCGTGAGCGCCGGCAGTTACAATCCACTCGCCCCGCTGAGCGTATGCTAGCAGCAGCGCCGCATCCTCGCTCGTGCCGATGCAGGGAAACACATGCGCCTTGAGTCCCAGCGCTTCCACCCGCCGGAGGCCCGGCGCTTCTCCGTCCCGGTAGGCGTGGACGACCAGCTCGGCTCCGCAGCATAACGCCCGGTCGGATACGCTGTCCATATCGCCTACGATAAGATGCGGCTTGTAGCCGCACTCCAACAAGGTGTCCGCCCCGCCGTCCACTCCGATCAAAACCGGCTTTTCCTGGCGGATATAGGCTCCGGCCGCCTCAAGCTCCTGTTTGTTCCCCTTCCGGCGGGCTACGACAAGCACATGCCTGCCCTCTATTTCAGTTCGCAGCGGGAGCGGAGCCACCGGCTCGGCCGCCGCGCTTTTTTCCTGCATGGCAAACACCAGCGTATTTTCGATAAAACGGTCTGTTAGCTCCGCGGCCTTGCTCTGCGCAAGCTGATGCTTGTGCAGCCATTCCTCTTTTGTAAAAGCCCGGCACGGGATCGTACAGCCCGCCGTTTCCGCGGCGTCTGCAAAAATGCTGATTTCCGCATGCTGAACGAACTTTTCAAAATCGCCCGGCTCCGCCTCCCAGAGCGGAATGCCCTGGCGCAGCAGCAGCAGCGGGCCGTGCATCGGAAACTCGCCGCTCATCGTCGCCTGGCAGTTAATCACCGCCTTGACCTTGCGGTCAATCAGCTCCTGAGCCGCCATTTCATCCAGATCGCGGTGGCGGATCACCGCAATTCGCCCGGGCGGCAGTTCCCGCAGCAGCATTTTCGTGACGGCGCCGACACTCGCCCTTCCTTTGCACACAGGCTGCGGCTTGCCGGAAAACAACGACAAAGACGGCCAATTCATAGCAGAACACCGACTTTCTTTTGCCTCTGTATTCATGGCCTTATTTTGCCCTTCAGCGAATTATTCTATGTATAATTTGCCTTTTTAATGGAAAGTATTGGGACTAATAACTTTAAGAGAAGGGGACCCATTCGATGGAGCTAAACATGAGTGCAGACGAAGTTCTGAGTCAAATTGTGCAGCTTCACAGCAGCGGAGAATCGTTAGCCAAAAAAAATGTGAAGAAGCAGCATCCTGACTTGATGAAAAACGCTTTGTATTATTATCCGAGCTGGGAACACGCGCTTCAAAAGACCGGCGTCAGCACCGCGCATTAGCAATAGGCCCATAATGCAAAAAGCTCCGGACAGGATTGTTCGTTCCCGTTCGGAGCTTTTTTGTGCCGTTTACTCCAGCACTTCCCATTCGACTTGCAGCATGCGGTCGAGCCATGAGCGGATATTGATTTCAATCGAGCTCTCGATTTCTTCGTCCGTCAATTCGCCCAGCTTGTGCTCGGCAATTTCCAGAACTTCCTGCTTGACCGCACGGCCCTCCACGGATAATTGCACTTGAATGCGCATGAGCCTCACCTTTCTTGAAAACAGCCGCATAAGTATAATGAAACTTTCCTTTGCCGCCGCCCGTATGGTTTATGTATAATCAAAATAACTTCAGTTCGAAAAGAGGAGATTCGCATGTCCGCATCATCAGCCAAAAAGAAACGCAGCAAACGATGCCGCGCAGGAAAATCCGATCCAACCGCCAACCGTCTGGATTGGAACGGTGTACGTCCCGTTACCAGAGCGACGCCGACTTTGCAGGAAACGCTAATTCGTCACAACCGCAAACACAAAACGGGGAATTGGAACCAATCACATGGGGACGATTCCTTTTTACATTTCACCCGTTATCGCAATCTCTTGCTCCGTCATATAGCGCTTTAACTGCTCCCGCTCCTCCGGCTTGAACGCATACTTGCAATCAAAACCGTTAAAGTACAGCTTCCAGCTGCCGACCCGCCCGTCCCCGCCGACTTCAAGCTCCGCCACATACAGCGAATCCGGCTCGTCTTCGAATTGCAGTCCGATATGAACCAGCAGGCTGCCGCCGTCGGCCGGCTCCTTCTCCAGATAGTCGATAATCACTCGTCCGCGCCTCCTATTGAATAAAATGACGTTTATTAATATAATATACTAATGCACCCTTCCTAACAAAGATGAGGTCATGCTAGTTTGAGGAGGAATTCATGTGGCTTATGATCCGCAGGTTGTAGATGCCAAAATTGTTAGTGACAACAAAAAAAACGGTCTTTTCGAAGTCGTTGCCGTACTTAAGGACCGGAACCAATGCCGCCTTATCTTCGAAAGAGATCCCGAAACAGGGATCGGTAAAGTAACGAATTTGAATAGATTGATGAAAGAGCCCTGCCCGATTTGCCGCAAGGACTACTTGTGCAACTGCCTTGACCGCTATAAGCAAAGTATCGCAGATCAATCCATGCATTACATAAAATAATTGTTTTTCATGGGCAAAAAAGAACCTGACCATCGATGATGGACGGGTTCTTTTTTTGTTCACCGCTGCGATATCGTTAACGCGCTGCCGGATCGGGACGATGGCTCATCGCTCGGAGCCGCCGTTCGAATCGGCAAGCCGGTTTTGCCGGTAAGCCGCGCACGCAGCCAGCCAGCGCTCCGCGAGAACCGGGTTCGAGCCAAAATGAAGATGCGTGTAGCCCGCCACCACATTCGGCGCCGTGAACCCTTCCGCTTTCGTGCCGAAGCGGCCCTTGGACTGAAATGCGGGCGCGTATTCCGCCCCTTCATCCGGCTGAAACGTCGAGTAGTGGAACTCGTGGCCGCGCGCTTGTTCCCCCGGTCCGAGGAGGAAGTTGCCTTCCGTGCCCTCGACTTCCCGGTAGCCCAGCGCCGCCAGCTTCCGCTGCATGACGACCTGGCCGGGCACGATGCCGGCCATCGGGTAAGCATTGCCCGCCGTATCCGCCAGCTGCCCGGTGAGATACATGTAGCCGCCGCATTCGGCCAGCGTCGGAATGCCCCCGGCGATCCGCTGCCGGATCGACTGTTTCACGGCGTCGTTCGCCGCAAGCCGGGCGGCAAACTCCTCGGGAAACCCGCCGCCGATATAAAGTCCGTCCGCATCCGCCGGAACCTCTTCGCCCGCAAGCGGGGAAAAGTAGACGCACTCCGCGCCGCCCGCTTCCAGCAGTTCGATATTTTCAGGGTAATAAAAGTGAAAAGCCGAATCTTTGGCGATTGCGATTTTGACCTGCTTGTCCGAAACTGGTCCGGCAAACAAGTAAGGGACGCTTTCCAGCGGCTCGCACACCGACAGTTCAAGCAGCTTGTCCAAATCGATATGTTCCGCCGCAAGCCCGGCCAACCGATCGAAAAAAGCGCCGAGCTCTCCTCTTTCAATCGAAGGAACGAGACCGAGATGCCTTTCCGGCAGCGTAACGTCCGTGTTCCTGGGCAGCCAGCCGATTACCGGAATGCCGCATTCCTGCTCGACCACTTCCTTGACCAGCTTGTAATGGCCGACGCTGCCCGCATTGTTGGCGATAATCCCGGCGATTTTGCCGGCTTGATCGAAATGCTGGAAACCTTTTACAATCGCCGCAGCGCTTCGCGCCATACTCGCTATGTTCACGACCAGCACGACCGGCGCGTCGATGATCCGGCTTATGTCCGCGGTGCTGCCTTCGTCAGACAGCGGATTTTTGCCGTCGTACATCCCCATCACGCCTTCGACGACCGAAATGTCCGCGCCGGCGCTGCCGCGCCCGAATATTTCCCGGACCGCTTCGCGTCCGACCATCCAGCTGTCCAAATTGCGCGAAAGCCTGCCCGTAACCGCCGTGTGATAAGTCGGATCGATATAGTCGGGGCCGCATTTGAAGCCCTGCACGGTGCAGCCTTTCTTTTGCAGAGCGGCCATGATGGCTATGGTCAATGTCGTTTTCCCGACTCCGCTGCCTGTTCCTGCAATCACGATTCTCCGCTGCATCATGCGCCTCCTGCCGATGCCTGCGCCGGAGCAGGAAACTTGAGCAAACCGACCGAAATCGTCACATTCCCCGACTTTTTCTTCACCACGGGAAGCTCATCCGTGCCGGCGTACAGCTTGACGGCCGGTTCGCTCACGCCGTAAGCTCCGGTGAACCGGAAGACGGTTTCCGACGGTGCCTCGATGTTCACCCGATTCAACTCCTCCGCCGGATAGCAGACGAATTCCCAGCCGAATTTGCGGGTCACTTCCAAGAGGCCCTCTTCGTCCTGCTTCAGATCGATCGAGCATATCGCTTTTACGCTGCGCATGGAGAAGCATAGCTCGTCCAGTGTTTCGCGAACGACCGCCTCGATCTCCTCCGCCGAAGTGCCGCGATTGCACCCGATCCCGAGCGCAACGACTTTCGGACGGTACAGCACGCCATTGCTCAAAATGTGCTCCTCTTCCGGCTTCAGCAGCCTGTGCGTGATAAGCAGCACGGCCTGGGGCTCGCTCGCCCAGGCGCCCTCAATCGTGTCGAACACCCGGATGTTCGGCGGCACCGGACGATCGTGCGTCCACCAATTCGGCTCGCCCGATTCCTGAATGACGGCGATCCGCTCCTCGTTGACGACCGAGGCGCTGACCGGCGTCAGCTTGTCGGCCGACTCCCACTGCCAGCCGAACCTGCGGCCGAACAGATCGACGGGGATCGTCTTTTGCACGTCGGAGGCCGTCGTAATGACGGGCCGCGCGCCCAGAGCGGCGGCCACTTCGAGCGTCAGCTCGTTGGCCCCGCCCAAATGGCCGGACAGCACGCTGATGACGTGCTCGGCTTTATCGTCGATCACGACGACGCCGGGATCTTTCTTTTTATCCTGCAGCAGCGGTGCGATCATCCGGACGACCGCGCCGAGCGAAATGATGATGATCAGCCCCTGATAAGCGGGAAATAATGCGGGAAACAGCAGGCGGACGCTGCCGTCGAACAGCTGAATCCCCCGCTGCTCTTCATCGCCGCGGGCAAATTTGCCCATGTAATAAATGTCCGTTCCGCTCATGCGCTCATGCAGCCTTCTGGCGGTTTCCACGCCGTGCTTCGTAATCGCCACAATCGCGTAATCGCCCTGCTGACGGATCGCCGGCACGACGCCTTCCTCAAGCGCGATGGTCATTCTTTCACCCCTCTGCGGAACCGGTGCGTGAACGATTTGTCGTACAGCTTGGAGCGGTACTCGTCTTTGCCGTGAATGTCCGGGTCCAGCGCCCAGCCGGCCAAAATCATCGCATGCGCACGGATGCCGTGCTCGCGCATATCCGCCTCCAATCGGCCGACAGTCGTACGGACGATCAGTTGGTCGGGCCAGGTCGCACGCTGCACGACCGCGACAGGCGTTTCTTCGCTCCAGCCCGCTTCAAGCAGCTCGCTTACGACCTTTTTCGTCAGCGTCGCGCTGAGGAACAAGGCAATCGTGCAGTGGTGAGCCGCCAGGTCGCGCAGCTTTTCCAGCTCCGGCACCGGCGTGCGCCCTTCGGCGCGGGTCAGGATGACGGTCTGCGTCAAGTCAGGAATCGTCAGCTCCGCGCCGATCGCCGCCGCCGACGCGAACACCGAGCTGACGCCCGGCACGATTTCGCAGCCGATCCCCTCTTTGCGCAAAAGCGCGATCTGCTCCATCGTCGCTCCGAACATCGCCGGATCGCCGGTATGTACGCGCACGACTAATTTGCCGTCCTTGACGCGGTCGACCATCAGCTGCACCATCTCGCCAAGCTCCATGCCCGAGCTTTTGACCACTTCCGCTCCCGGCTTCGCTTTGGCGATCAACTCGTCGTTCACCAGCGAGTCCGTGTACATGACGACATCGGCTGCCTGCAGCAGCTTGAGCCCTTTGACCGTAATCAGATCCGGATCGCCGGGTCCTGCACCAACGATATATACGTTCATCTATTTTCTCACCACCATCAGCGTTAAATATTCCAGTTCCCGCCCCTGCAGCTCCTCCACGTTGCGCCAAATCATTTCTTCGGAAGAAGTGACTTTCGTCACGACGGAAGCTTTGTGCACCAGGCCGAGATCGCGCAAAACAGCCAGCATCAGGTCGATCACCTTGGCGACTTTAATAAACACGATGCAGTCGTGATCTTCAATCGCCCGGCGCATTTTATCGTAGTCCTCCACAGCCGGCACGATGGCGATTTGCTCATCACCGTCGGCCAGCGGAAAGCCGAGTCTGGATGCGGATGCGTTCACGGACGAAATGCCGGGGATCGAAACCGCCTGCACCTCGGGATGCCGCTCCTTCATCAGCCTCATGAGATGGATGTACGTGCTGTAGATCATCGGATCGCCTTCGGTCACGAAAGCGACATCTTTTCCTTGCGCGAGAAAGCCCCATACGCTTTCCACCGTTTTGGTCCACTGCGCTTCCAGCGCGTCGCGGTCCCGGGTCATCGGGAACGTCAGTCCGAGCATTTCTTTTTGCTCCGTATTGACGTACAGCTCCGTAATCGCCAGCGCATAGCTTTTCGCTCCGCGCATTTTCCGCGGGTAGGCGATCACCGGGCACTCCTTCAGGAGCCGGAACGCTTTAACCGTAATCAATTCCGGGTCCCCGGGTCCGACGCCCAGCCCGTATAAAGTTCCAACCTTACTCACCGCTGCTTTCCTCCCCTTCCGAAACTGCGCGCCGCTTGGCCGTAATGATATAGACCGGGTTCAGCGCTTCAAAACGTTTCATGTTCAAAATCGGCTTGCTCCTCGACACTTGCGCGAGCGTAACCGCAGTAACGAAGCCAAGCTTCGCGAACGTCTTGTCCGCCTCGTACAGCGTCTCCATCGTCGCCGCGTTGAGGACGATCGTGCCGCCTTCTTTCAGACGGGCCGCGCAAATGCCGAGCAGCTCCTCCATCTCGCCGCCGCTGCCGCCGATAAAGACCGCATCCGGGTCGGCAAAAGCTTCCAGCCCTTGCGGCGCCCGCCCCTGCACAGCCGTCAGATCGACGCGGAACTTGCGGCTGTTGTCCAGGCAGTTTTGCAAATCGTCGGGATTTTTCTCGATGGCGTACACTTCGCCGTTTCTCGCTATTTTGGCGGCTTCAATCGCTACCGATCCCGTGCATGTGCCGATATCCCACACAACGCTGTCGTGCTTCAAACCCATCTGGCTCAAGCTCAGCACGCGGACCTCTTTTTTCGTAATCAGCCCTTTATCCGGCTTGCGCTGGGCGAACTGCTCGTCTTCGATGCCAAGCGTCCACTGGGGGCCGGCAGATTGACGCTTCAAAATAACGACATTGAGCGGGGAAAACGATGCCGCTTGCATCTGCTCCAATTCGTACCATCCGGTGCGTTCGTTCTCGCCGTCCAAATTTTCCGCAACGAAAGCCCGGTACTCCGTCATGCCAAAAGACAGCAAATAAGCCGCCAGCTCCCCCGGCGTATTCGTGTCGTCCGTAAGCAGCGCCACTTTGTCCTTGCCGTCGATGCGCTGCGCCAAACCTTTCATGCTGCGTCCGTGCACGCTCGTGACGAAAGCGTCCTGCCAACTTTCACCCATGCGGGCAAAAGCGAGCTGAATCGAACTGACGTTCGGATAAATATTTACGCCGTCCAGTTTTTTCGCCGCATAGCCGCCGATCCCGTAAAAAAGCGGGTCGCCGGAAGCGAGAACGACCGTGCTTCTGCTCTCGTTTTGAAGCTGCGCCATAAGGCTCTGCAGGCTGCCCTTGATCACGATCTTTTCTCCCCGAAAATCAGGAAAAAACGCCAGCTGCCGCTCGCCGCCCACGAGCACTTCGCACTCTTCGATCCATTTGATATACAAAGGGAGCAGGCTTGCCTTTCCGTTATCGCCGATCCCGATTATTTTGATGGTGCTGCTCATCCGTTTCATCCTATCTGTTCAAAATTGTTGCGGCCGCACGGCCGCTTGTCCCAACAGCTCCGCCTTCATGGAAATGATGACGGTTTCGATTTCCGCTAACCCGCCGCCGACTTCCTGCAGTCCGGCCTGGCAGCAGCGGTCGCACAGCTTTTCAAAAAAGCCGCTGACGCCGTTTGACGCCATCATGTCCCCTACCTGGGCCGCCGTGTTGGCTCCGCGGATTTCGGCAACCAGCGTTTCCGAAGCCCCCGCTTCTTCCGCCACCTGCGCCAAAAATCCGAAATCGACCGGGGCGCTTTTGGAATGAACCATCATGACGCCCTGGGCCACTTTGGAAAATTTGCCCATCATCCCGACAAGCGTCACTTTCCGGACCCCTTGTCTTTGGCACTGGGTGAGCGCGAAGCCGACAAAATCGCCCATCTCGACGAAAGCTTCCTCCGGCAGCTCCGGGTACATGCCGATGCCGTAAGTCTCCGTCCGGCCACCGGTGGACAAAACGATATGGTCGCAGCCGCATTTGACGGCGACGCGGATCGCCTGGGCGACGCTCGCTTTGTAGGCCGATGTGGAGAAAGGCACCACGATTCCGCGAGTGCCCAGAATCGAGATGCCGCCGATAATGCCCAGACGCCCGTTGAGCGTCTTCTTCGCAATTTCTTCGCCGTCCGGCACGGATACGGTCACGTCGACGCCGCGCTTTTCTTCGAAGCCGTCGAGCACTTCCTGCACGGTTTCGCGGATCATTTTACGCGGCACCGGATTGATCGCCGCCATGCCGACCTCGACCGGCAGGCCGGGCTTCGTCACGCGTCCGACGCCGACGCCGCCGTCAATCGCGATGCCCGGCTCATCGCGCCAGCTTACCCGCACGACGATTTTCGCGCCGTGCGTCGCATCGGGATCGTCGCCGCCGTCCTTGATCACGGCGGCTTCGCCCCACAGCTGCGTATACTCGCAGCTGTGCAGGTCAAAGGCGACCGTATCCCCGGTCGGGATACGGATGCGCACTTGCGCTTGCGGCGCCTGCCCGATGAGCGCCAGCAGCGCGGCTTTGGCTCCTGCAGTGGCGCAGGAGCCGGTGGTGTAGCCGTAGCGCAGCGGCTTCGCGTCCTCTGCCATACGCGCGCTACTCCTTGCGCGCGGCGAGAATCGACAGCGCGTTCACCGCTGCGACGGCCACGGGGCTGCCGCCCTTGCGGCCGATGTTCGTGATGAACGGCACGTCCAGCTTCGCGAGCTCCTCCTTCGATTCCGCCGCGGATACGAAGCCGACGGGCACGCCGACGATGAGGCCCGGCTTGGCCGCGCCTTCCTTGACGAGGCGGATCAGCTCCAGCAGCGCCGTCGGCGCATTGCCGATGGCGAAGATGCCGCCTTCCGCTTCCTTGATCGCTTTGCGGATGGAAACGATCGCCCGCGTCGTATTCAGCCGCTTCGCTTCCTCGATCACGTCGGCATCGGAGATGTACACCTTGACTTCTCCGCCGAACTGCTCGATCCGCGGCTTGCTGATGCCGACCTGCACCATCTGTACGTCGGCCACCAAAATTTTGCCTGCGCGGATCGCTTCCACGCCCGCCTGAATCGCCCGCGGATGGAACACCAGACTGCGTCCCAGCTCAAAATCCGCCGAAGCGTGAATGACCCGCTGCACGACCGGGTACTGCTCGTCCGTAAACGGATGCTCGCCAAGCTCCTCCGTAATCATCTCGAAGCTTTTTTCCTCAATTTCCTGCGGTTGTACGGTTAAAGGTTTGAACTCTGTATGAAATTCCACGTAGAATTACGCCTCCTTATTGATCGACTCCCCGATATGCCGAACGACTCCGTCAAAATCCGAGAACAGCGTCCCGTATTCGATGCCCGGCCTGCCGATGACGATGCTTTCGATGCCCATCTCCAGCGCCGCTTCGAGCTTTTCGTCCACCGCTCCGACTTTGCCGCTTTCCTTCGTAATCATCAAAGTTACGTTGTAATGCGCATACAGCGCTTTGTTCAGCTCTTTGGAAAAAGGCCCCTGCATGGCGACGATGTTTTTTTGCTCGATGCCGAGCTCCTCGCATTTTTCCATGTTGTCTTTGCGCGGCAGCATGCGGGCGACGAGCGTCGTGTCAGGCAAACCGTTCAGCCGGTCGGCAAAAATTTTCAGCGTCTTGCTGCCCGTAGTCAGCATGATGCAGCCCTTTTTTTGCGCGGCGGCCTCAGCGGCCTGCTTGTAGTCGTCCACGATCGTGACGAGCGCGCTCTGCTCGTAGGCAAGACTTTGCCGCTCGAACCGCACATACGGAACTTGCGCAGCTTGCGCCGCGGCCATGGCGTTCTTCGACGCCTCCTCGGCAAAAGGATGCGTGGCGTCCGCTACGACGCGAACGCCCTTGTCGGCAATCAACCGCCGCATATCCTCGGCTGTCAGCCTGCCTGTCAGCACGGGCAGCCCTGCGGCTTCCATGCTTTTGGCGGCGCTCTCCGTGACGACCGTCGTCAGCACGGCATGCCCGGCTGACCGGATCCGCAGCGCCAGCTCCCTGGCATCGCTTGTGCCCGCTAAAACGAGTATCATCGCTTCGTTCCTCCCGCGTGCTCGTGCTCATGCTCGTGATCGTGGTGGTCTTGGTCATGGTCGTGGTCATGATGATGATCGTGATCGTGATGATGATGGTCGTGATCATGATCATGGTGATGGTGATGTCCGTGATCATGGTCATGGTCGTGATGATGGTGGTGATCGATATGCTTCATCGCCTCTAGACGGTATTGGCACATGTCGCAGTTCATTTTAACCTCGTCCTGCACCGCTTCCAGCGCCCGGCCGATCAAAATTTCCTGCAGCAGCGGATGGAAGCCGAAGTAAGGAGCCAAATGAAATTCCTGCTCCCGATACTGCCGGCGGTATCCTTCCACCATTTCCTCCATCCGCTGAATCAAAATGCCTGTAAAAAGAAAATAAGGCAAAATAATTACTTTTTTGGCGCCGAGCTTGATGCATCGTTCCACGCCGTCATCCATCAGCGGAGCGGTAACGCCGATAAAAGCCGTCTCCACCCATTTTACTTTCAGCCGTTCCCAAAGCAGCCTGGAAATTTTGAACAGATCGCTGTTGGCATCCGGATCGCTGCTGCCCCGGCCGACGATCAAAAACGCCGTGTCCTCCAGCTCATTCTCCAGCCGAACGCCGGAATCCTGCACTCTGGACGTTAAAATGTCCAAAATTTGATCGTGTACGCCGATCGGTCTGCCGTATGTAAACCCGATATGCGGGTATTTCCGCTTAGCCTCGTCAATCGCCGCGGGAATATGAATTTTGGCATGACCGGCCGCAAATAAAATAATAGGTATGACCACAACCCGGTCCGCGCCAAGCTCGATACAGCGATCGATTCCTTGAGCGATGGTCGGCTCGACGAATTCAAGGAAACAAGTCTCTACGATAAAACCGTCCATCTTCCCGGCAATTTCCGCAATAAACTGCCGGACCTCCTCATTGCCTTCCTCATCCCGGCTTCCGTGCCCTACAAACAAGACAGCATTCATGTCTTTATCCCCTCCCAAAACTTCACCGTGCTCTATCCATAAAAAACGAACATGCTGGTATAACGTTCTAATCGCCGCAGACGGCGTTTTCAATGACGAATCCTTGCGCTTCCTGGTGGCGGTAGCCTTCTATTTCTTTAACGCGTTTAAAAAACTTGTGGAACCGCTCGTTCGGATGCCCTTCCCGCTTGTACCGCTCGACAATTCTGACGACCTGCTCGACGAGCTCCGACGGATCGATGCCTTCCGCTACCGGTTGGGCCGGATGCGCGTTTCTGCCGACGGTTTTGCCTCCCAAAAACAAATCGAACTTTTCCTTCCGGTATACGATGCCGATATCCTGCTGCACCGCGCCATAGCAAGCCATGCCGCAGCCGTTGAAGCCGATTTTCAGCTCCTTCGGTACCTCCAGATTGCCGATTCTTTGATGCAGCGCCTCCGCATAAGGAATCGATTCCCCTTTTTCCAGATTGCAAAAGTCGCAGGCTTTAATCTGCGCAACGTCGCCGATCGGCGAAAGCATGAGGCCGAGCTCGCTCAGCTCGGAAGTGATATCCTGCGGATTGTCCGTCTGGATGCGGACGATCAATTGATGGTGCGGCGAATATTCGATGTCGCCCCTGTCGCCGACGATTTCGCCCAGCGCGCATAACTGCGCCGCGCTCAACCGTTTATTTGCGATCCCCGGGCTTACCGCAAATTCAAAGATCGACTTTGTCGCGGTAAACGCCATCGGCTCCAAAGCCCCCGCAGCGCCGCCGCTGCCCCGGGAAACCAGCTCCAGCGCCTCCATCGCCAGCTGCAAAGGGCTGCTGGCTTGGGCCGCCGCTTGCGCTGCCTGCCGAACGGCCGGCTCTCCGCCGGCTGCGGCTCCCGCGCTTTCGCTCCGGTCTTCGGCCGGAGCCTCTTCCTCCTGCGCGAGCGCCCAAGGCTCCGCCTCGGCCCGCAGCCGCTGATGCGGCTTGAGCGGCTGCGTCTCCGCGCCCAGCGTATATTTGCGCTGATACCCCCGCGGGGTTATCAGCAGGCCGTCATAATTTTGGGTCGCCGAGTTGCCGATAATAATCGTTGTCAGCATCCCGATATCATGATTCAGCATATCGGCCAGCGTCGTTACGACGACGTGCTCCCGATCCCGGTATGCGCTCTTGACGATGCCGACCGGCGTTTGCGGCGAACGGTGCTGAAGCAAAATGCGCTGCGTCTCGACGATTTGCCGCGTCCTTCTTCCGCTGCGCGGGTTGTACAGCGCAATGACAAAATCCGCCTGCGCCGCGGCTTCCACCCGCCTTGCAATAAGCTCCCACGGCGTCAAATGGTCACTCAAGCTGATCGTGCACGCATCGTGCATAATAGGCGCGCCCAGCAAGGATGCAGCGGAATTGATGGCCGAGATGCCGGGGATGATTTCAACTTCGACGCCGCCCGCTGGCGTCCACCCTTGCTCCATCAACACTTCGTAGACAAGGCCGGCCATCCCGTACACACCGGCGTCTCCGCTTGAGATGACCGCTACCTTTTTCCCCAGCTTCGCTTGTCTGACCGCCTCTTGCGCCCGGCTCACTTCCTCCGTCATTCCGGTTCTTACAATTTGTTGTTCCGAAATCAAGCCGGATATAAGATCGACATATGTATTGTAGCCGATGATGATTTCACTTTCTTGAATAGCCTCGCGCGCCCGCTTCGTAATATGTTCGAAACTTCCCGGCCCGAAACCGATGACGAGCAATTTCCCCGGCATAGCAATCACCCTTTCTAAAAACCTTTTGCACGAATAAAAAAGCATTTCCAACACAACATCATGTTAGAAATGCCTGGTTTGAACGTCTTTTCAATAAGCACAGGAGCAACCGCCCTCTAACACACCCTAATTCCTCGTAGGGCAAAAGTGTCGTTCAAACCGGGCAGGTCTCCTGACTTCGATCATACTCCCGGCGTCTTCCCGGGTATTGCCCAGTGACATGCTGCCAAGGAGAGGCTTTGCTCCAAAGCCCGATCGTTACAGTGGCGGGTCCGTGCCGGATTCTCACCGGACTTCCCTTTTAACTGAATGAAACGTATCATTCAGCACCTGGTTCCATCCATATGCAATTAAAATCATCCTATCATCAATCGTATGCATTGTCTATGCAATTATTCATAGACAGAGCGGTAGAGACCTTCCAGCAAACTCTTGTAATCGGCCGGATCGTACGCAATTTCGGAAAAGCCGACATGAATCACTTTGTTCGTCGTACGCACGACAAAAAAACTTTCTTCCGTCCGCTCCGGATCGATGTATGTATAACATTCCAGGTGAGTGCTGCCTGTTTTATTTTGCAAAAATTGCGTTGCCTCGATACTTAGATTTGCGTATTTGGGCATGAAAACTCTCCTTCTTAACGAACGTTCTTTGCGGCGGCCCGATATCGGACAGAAGCGTAAAAAACAAGGTACAAACAGCTAAGAACCAGCATAAACACGCCGATAAAAACGAGCGCATCCCGCTGCTCCAGCAGCTTTAAGGAATCTTGCGCGATCGCCCAGGGCTTGCGGAATAAATCCCAGCTATTATACCGCAAAAAGCGGCCCAAAAACACGCCGACGCTGCACAGCAGCAGCAAGACGCCGGCCAACATCCAACTTGCGGCCGGGCGAAGCAGTCCCTGCCATATTTCGTGCACGAGATAGAAGGCAAACAAGCCGACCCAAAGGGCAATAATCGCCGTAAAAGCGTTCAGCAATACGTCAAAATGTACGGGAACCGACGATTTCAAATATGTCAAATGCACCAGATCCGTCAACATATACGGAGCATTCGGCAAAAACAGCAGCCATACCAGCAATCCGATCAGCAGTCTGATGCGGAATGTTTGCTGCATATGCCACCAGTAACGAACGGCCAGCGCCGCCGCCAGCGGAATCCAGGCCAGCATCAAGTTCGGCGCAATCAGCCATCTGTACAGAAAACTGCCCGACGACCCGTAAATACGGACCAGCAGCAGCGCCGTACAAGCCGCTGACGCGACCGCAAGCATACCGACCAAGTAAAACAAAGCCCGATTCATTTGCACATATATTTTGAAATTCAGCAGGAACAGCTCCTTTCGACGTTTCTATTATACCGCACAATCTATGAAACACGAATTCTCTCTTTAATTTTCCGAATATTCGTACTATAATAAAACTATCACGATATCGCTTTCAAAATTTCATATTTGGAGGAGGATTCATTATGGGCGGACAGCAAACCGGCGGATTGATCTTTGTGTTCACAGGCACAAGCGGTTCCGGTCGCAAAACAATTGCGCACCAAATTGCCAAAGAGCTCGGCTTCTCATCGGTTGCATCTTACACAACACGAACTCCAAGACCTAAAGAAATCGAAGGCAGAGATTACAAATTCATTTCACGGAAAGCGTTCATCGATGCGGATATTAACGGTGAATTTTTTCAGACGGCGGAAATCGACGGAAATTTTTACGGAATCAAACGTGCGGACATCGATCAAGCTCTCAAGGAACACGGCTCTATTTACGTTATCGTCAACCGCTATGCGGCCAACCGTTTCAAATATGAGTTCGGCGAACGGGCTGTCCGAATTTTTATTTATGCAAACAAGCAGACGATTATGGAAAGGCTTCTGGCGCGCAGCACGCCGATGGACGTTATCGATCATTATATGAACCACTATATCGAGGAAGTTTCCTACCGCAAGCAATGCGAACATGTATTTGAAAATATGGACTTGAGTCAGACTACGGAACTTGTGAAAAACACAATGCTTTCCTACGTACCGGCGCCAGCAGGCTGAACCACCTAAAAAGAGACCCGCCTTTACAGGCTGGAGTCTCTTTTTTTAGCGATTCATGCTCCGCGCATGCTTGCGTCTTAACGCCACATGGCCGCCCAATAAAGAAACCGGCACGATGACGATCAGTCCGATGATTTGGTACCAAAAAGCAACGCCGGGATTGGAAATCAGAGAATCAAAGCCGACCGCCGCGCCAATCACGCCTATGCATCCGGCATTGAAGTACTCGGCCCGTTTGGCTACCTTGGCCGCTACGTAAGCGCCGTAGAAAGACCAAAACATGCCGATAACCAAAAACGCAGCCAGCCATCCCGTGTAAGAATAAATTTTCATCAGATCTTGTTCATTGTCAGATTGCGTGGACAAAAAAATGAGGCTTATGCTTGCAGAAGATAAAAAAGTCCCTACATTGTCCACAATTACGCCTAAAATTACGGCTAAAAAATGAAAACTTTTTTCGCTTTTTTTGTTTTGTTCATCCATATTATGATGTGTTTACCTTTCCTATATACTACTGCCGACTACCATTCATCATAACATGGACGTATGCGGAGTATCCAGTTTGGCGGAATATTCGCTTATTTAAGCGTGCTTATGGCGTCGCGGTCGGAGTTGCAGTTGTCGTAGCTGCAGGCGTTGTAGTCGGCGTCGAAGTGCCAGTTGCCGTTGCTGCAGGCGTAGCGGTTGGCGTCGTAGTCGGCACTGGCGTTGTCGTGGCCGAAGGTATGACAATATATCCTTTGTCCGCCAGGGAGCGAATAATTTTGACGACTTCGGCTCTAGTGATCGCTCCATTAGGAAGAAAAGTGCCGTCCGGGTAACCGTTGACCAAACCCAAGTTGGCTGCCCAGAGGACGTTGTCCGTATACCATTGTCCGCTTGGAACATCGCTGAAAATGCTTTGCGCCGTGCCGGCAGCATTTGTCGGGCTTGGGGTCGCCGTTCCGACATCCAGCGGCCGAACATAGCCTTGATTTCTGGCGGCAATATCAGGATTACGGTAATGATCGACGCTTCTCGCCCTCATATTGTTGCTGGTGCATCCGGCTATTAAGGACATGGACAACACGGCTGCCGATAAGCACAAATAAAACTTTTTCATTGTTAGCTCACTCCTCTGTTAGTTTCCTTCATAGCATTTGCACGAATCCTTCAAATCAATCGGACGTTTTGACTCCTATGTATGGAAACTAACCCGGTTAGCAAAATGAGACCCATTTAATCAAAAAAATGCCGCTTGCTTACCGGTTGTTAAAAACCGATAAAACAGCGGCATTCTTTTTAAAAATGTGAAAACCGAATTACAAATCAAGAAAGCTTTGGATCAGCAAAAACGGCAGTGCACCAATCGCAATAAATGCATAAAGAAAACCTTTTAAAAAACTCATAACTTGTTTCACAATAATCACTCCTATTCTTTTGTCTATATTGTGAACTTAGTTCCATCTTACTCCTTTTTTTCGGCCGTTTTATTAAAGGAACATGAAAGCAACATTAATTTTCACAGCAAAAATGGCCGCAATCGCTTCCACTTGTGATTAAAATCATAGTCAACAAAATTAATTCTCATTTATTTCCATTTTATGTATTTCATTATTGATAGTTTTATGTTACTATATATATCATAATGATGTTATTATTTCTCATATAACCCTTTATATGGGCATTTGTATGCAGAATCTTGCATCATTATCCATTGCGCTTGCTAGTCTTAGATGCGCACTAAACTAGTACAGCCCAATATTGACCATTGGTTAAAAAAGGAGGCGATGTTTAAGTAGCAGTATCCAAACCATTTGTTTCCTTTAAACGGGAAAACAAAACTAAACCATTTAAGTTGGGAGAGATTCATTGATGAGAAAAGTATGGGTATCTATGATTACGGGTGCATTTTTGCTGGGGGCTGTGCAATCCGCACAAGCGGCTCCGCAGAGCAAGCCTGATGCTCTGAAAGATTGGTCTCCTGCCTTGTTCACAGCGGAAAATTGGAGCGCACCGAACGGAACTCCGGGCGAAGAAAAAATTTGGAAGTATCTCGACAGCAAAAAAGAGAAGCTGCAAATTGGCAAACGCGTTGCGCTTAAAGATCAAATTAAAATCGTGAAACAAGAAACCGACGCTAAGACAGGCGTACAGCATTATCGGTTAAAGCAGTATATTCAAGGCGTGCCGGTTTATGGCGCGGAGCAGACGGTGCATATTGATAAAGAAGGAAAAGTCACTTCCTTCTTCGGCAGTGTGCTGCCGGATGACAATCAAGCGTTGTCCAAAGGCATCGCTTCCCAAATTACGGAACAGCAAGCCATCTCTATTGCCGAGAAAGATACAGAAAGCATCGTCGGTAAACTTGGCGAGCCCCAAAAAACACCAAAAGCTGAGCTGAACGTATACTTAAATGATGGACAACCTGTGCTCGCCTATATAACGGAGGTCAACGTTCTGGAGCCAACGCCGACCCGCACGCGTTATATAATTAGCGCCGAAGACGGCAGCATTATATTCAAATACGACTTGCTGCAGCATGCCACGGGTACAGGCACAGGCGTACTGGGCGACACCAAAACGTTCACAACCACTTTATCCGGTTCGACTTACCAATTATTCGATAGCACCCGTGGCAACGGCATTGTAACTTATACCGCTTCCAACGGCACCTCGCTGCCTGGAACTTTACTGACCAAGTCCAACAATGTTTGGACGGATGGAGCAGCGGTAGACGCGCATACGTACGCAGAAAAAGTATATGACTTCTACTCCTCCAAATTCGGCCGGAACAGCCTGGACGGCAACGGCTTGCGGATCAAATCGACGGTTCATTACAGTACCGCTTACAACAATGCCTTTTGGAACGGCAGTCAAATGGTGTTCGGAGACGGGGATGGATCTGTTTTTATCCCGCTATCCGGTGATTTGGACGTAGTCGGCCATGAATTAACCCATGGCGTTATCGAGTATTCCGCCGATTTAAATTATTACGGAGAATCCGGGGCGCTAAACGAATCCATTGCCGATATTATGGGAAATACGATCGAATCCAAAAACTGGCTGATCGGCGATGCCGTATATACGCCTTCCGTCTCCGGAGACGCACTTCGCTCCATGTCAAATCCAACATTGTACGGCCAACCCGACTACTATCCGAACCGCTACACCGGTTCCTCTGACAACGGCGGTGTGCATACGAACAGCGGAATCAACAACAAAGCGTTCTACCTGCTTGCTCAGGGCGGTACGTTCAAAGGCGTCACCGTAGCCGGAATCGGCCGGAGTGCGGCTGTAGATATTTATTATCGTGCCCTTGTTTACTATCTGACCCCTACATCCAATTTCTCAGCTATGCGCGCTAGTGCCATCCAGGCGGCAACCGACTTGTACGGAGCAAATTCCAGTCAAGTAACAGCGGTTAAAAATGCTTATTCCGCGGTTGGGGTATCATAATCCGCCGCAATACGGCACCGCTTATGAAACAAATCGTTAAACATTAATGGATGAAAAGCAGGGCTGGCCCTTGTCATAGCGCAGTCGATTGAACCACTTGCGAGTGCAAACAATCGCTTCAACGTTATGCGAGGGCCAGCCCTCTTTTATTAAAGAAAAACTGCTCCTTTGCCGATGCGAGCGCTTATATCTTCCAGCCGCGAAATGCTTGCCTTCAACCAATGGAAACAGACCCTTAATCTTAATACACGTACGTTACAAATGCAGTTCCATGGGATCGTTACATAGCGTATACCCGTTCCTTGAATAGAACTCCCTGCTCTCTTCGCTTGGCCAGACGATAATGAATTCAAACTTGCTAGCCGTCGCCCACTCACGAATCACATGTAGAAGTTGACCACCGATTCCTCGTGACCGATAGCCTGGGTCGGTGTAGACGTTAGTCATGTAGGCAAACGGATATGTATTTCTTCCTGGCCGCGGCACTTTATCGATCAATTGGATATAGACATGAGACGTTATGATGCCATCCAATTCTGCAACCCAAATATGCCAGCGTTCGCCAAGTATAGCTTGTTCAAGAAATGCTCGGCACTTTGCAGCAAAAAGATCGAAATCATCCCGTACATGGGGTTGATGTTCCAAAGTAAATTCCCACCGCATCAAAATCAACGACTCAATGTCATTCTCAGTGGCCTTTCTAATGTTCATGAGCGACCTCCAACGTATTCATGTTCTAAGATCGAATACTGGTATGAATCGTGCCATTTCCCTTTGTTCCATCAGTATTTGGCCCCCAAATCATATATCGAACAACCTCGGCATCTGATGCGTAACGATGAACAGCGTTATAATCTTCAATTAAGAACTCTCTAATTATCAGACGATCCGTTTCTAGCCTCATAGTATCTCCCCTGCCTTTTTAGTCACTGAATCGCTACATCTTCTCATTATCCCTAAAGTGAAAATGTTCGTGGTAAATTCCGTTCATTCCGATCAGTTTGCCGCTCTTCTTATGATAGTAAGGAAACGTACGATTTATGGGCAACTGGAGGAGATGATAATTCATATTTTTCGGTAATGCATCCAGTTCAGCGATAGCTTTATCGCGAGAAGTGTAAATTCCGATCGGATAAAAGTTGGGGAAGCCTCCTGTATTCTCAGCTACAAAAATCGCCCAAATGTACTCATCCACCATTCAAAATAATCCTCACTTTCCACATGCGCCCGATTTACAAGTTCCAAAATTGCTAGTCCCCCTCAAAAGCATAAACCTTGTGGAGCAATCTTCGCAATGAAAAATCAAGTATTGTAACGTTCATATCTGTGTTAATGCTAGCTAGTATGCCGTGAGTCATTCTGAAAACGCGGGCCTGTATAATGCAGACGCTATTTGCGTTGAATCATCTATGTTACTTGTATAACGAAAAGGATTTGTGGGATAATTGACATTGAGCGTCATGGGTATGAAATACAATTTTAGGGTAATGGAATGGAGGGTTTTCCGTAATGTCGGATAGCACCAGCAATAATCCGGGAAAAATGCACTTTATGTTATGGTCTACGCCGCCAAGAACAACTTTTCCACAGGATATGACCGCAGAAGAACGGAACGTTATGCACCAACACATTGCCTATTGGACGGATAAACAGAATCAGGGGATTGTTCTGGTTTTCGGACCGATTCGAAAACCGAACGATCCTCACGGGCTCGCCATCATCGAGGTTGAAAATGCAGACCAAGTCCCACAACTCATCGCAGAAGATCCCGCCGTTATAGCGGGTGTGATGACTACGGACTTTTATCCGATGTTGGCAACCTTACCCAAATAACAATCTTCACTAAAGAATTCACTTGCGGCGATACAGACAATGAAGCCTTGCGTATGGCTAAAGAGTGTTTAGCGCTTCATCTATACGGTATGGAACGTGATAATGACGATATTCCGGAACCAGCACGGGTAATTGATATCAAAAAGGAAAATGAGCGTCAGGCAATCGTACTCATTGAGGTGTGGATGACTCCTTTTCGCGATGAGATGGCGAACAAGTCCGTAAAGAAAACGCTGACCATTCCGAAATGGCTCGACGATATCGCAGTAGAGCAGCACGTAAACTTTTCGCATATATTACAGGATGCGCTTAAAACGTATCTTGGCGTAAGCGATCGGAATAAATAACGTAGAAAACCTACCGTTTAGCCGCGGTAGGTTTTCTACGTTATCTGAGCAAATCTAGCCGCTAAATTAACCCGTTTGTTACATGAAGGAACGATCAAGTGGTTTAGCGAGCTTCCAAACTCCGCGTCATTCCCGCTTTCACGACACCTTATGCTCAATTCTCAGCTTATCCGCCACCATCGCGATGAATTCGCTATTCGTCCCGAGAACAGAGCGGAACTATACGTCAAGGAATCGCATAGTGGCGCGGAAAATTTACGGGAACAAAACGTTCAGCAATCGCAATAGCGATAAACTTTATCGGAATATATGACGCAAACTTTATCGCAATGGAGGCGTCCGATAAATGTCACACAATATTAATAGAAGTAATCCGAAATTTACGTTCATTAGTAAGCGAGACAGGCCCGTAAAATTTGACGTAAATAAAGCAATATCCGATTATATTTACGCAAAGCGAATCGAGAAACGTTCACCTAAAACGATCCAAGCGTACGAACAAACGCTAAATCAATTTCGTAAATGGTACGAAGATAAGAAACACGAAGCGGTAACCACGGATTTACTTCGCGAATATATTCATTACTTAACGTTCGAAAAGACGAGATGGGATGACCATCCGACCAGCCCTAACGGTGAAGTCGGCCTGTCTGCTAGATCGGTTAACAACATCATTCGTAATATGAAGATATTTTTCAATCAACTCGTTAGGGAACGTGTAATATCATATTCACCGATGGATGGGGTAAATTATCAAACGGAAGACAAAGATACTTTCGAGGTATTTACGGATGAGGACGTATTGAAATTGATAGGTGCACCGAATACACGGATTTATACCGGTCTGAGAGATCGATGCATGATGCTCGTACTCTGCGATACCGGCCTTAGATGCGGCGAGTTAACGCAGCTAAAGATATCGGATGTTGACCTTAAAATACGCCAAATAACAGTTCGTGCCGAAATTACTAAAACTAATACTACACGGATCATCCCAATTTCAAAGCAGACGGTTAAAGAGCTGGAAAAATTAATTTCGTACATGAACGTTAATGAAGACGATTACTTATGGCTTACACAATTCGGTGAACGTTATTACGCGGATTCGTTCAGCAAAATGCTGAAAAAGTACGGTAAGAAAGTCGGCATCATTAACGCAAGAGTATCCCCGCACACTTGGCGTCATTTCTTCGCGGTAAAATTTCTTCGTTCTGGCGGCGATCCAATCGCATTAGCACGATTGCTCGGCCATACATCGCTTGAAATGACACAAGTCTACGTTAGGTTCACGAAATCTGACTTACACGAGCAGCACGAGAAAGCGAGTCCTGTCGCGAACCTTATCGATAGTGGTAACGAACGCAAACGCGGTAAAATGAAATTCAAATAAAACGTAACCCCCGACATTAAAAATATTGCGCGGATTTTGCGAGCACCTAAACGAAGCCACAAGAGCCCCCCACTTGGGGGGTCTACGTTTTTATGCACTATTTATACACTTGAATAACCGACGAATAGGTAGTTTATCGGAATAGCTAAAAACCCCGCAATCCGCACTACTACGCCATTCTCCGTCTTCACGCTCAAACAGCCCGTTATACACTCATATGCATTCTCGCGAAAAGCCCGTCGTTATGCGGTTCTTCGTTATCCGTAATCATAACGGTATGCATCGTTTATACACCGCTGACCCCTGAGTTATAGAGCACGTGTCCGCCAGAGAGTTCCACCCGATAAAACGGCGCTATCGTCCGATATTGTCGGATACGTCTACCCGCGCAATCATACTCATGTCAGCGTTTTTTGACGGTTGCACAACGCTCACCCTACCGGACTTGCTCGGAAAATGCTACTATGGAAGCGAGGTGTTTTTATGACGGTTAATAAACAATTCCGCGTACAATTAGATTGCTTTATGGTCGAGGATTATCCGGGAGGATATTCGGAAGAGTGTCCGTACTCCGAGGTTATCTTAGTGAACAAAGAAGAGTTAGAAATGTTGCAGTACGACGAGTATCCGCTAGTCTGTAAAATATGCGGAGCTAATCCGATTCCCTATACGGTGTTGGACGAGGAATAAACGCAAAAACTGGGGCGCAACTGCACCCCGTTAAGAGTACGGTTACGCCCCGTTTATCATCGCGTCCAGTGCCGCAATATCCTTTTGAATTTCTTCGTCTGTCTTCCGTCTTGTCTCGATGTGTTCGCGTGCGTCCTCTACGAGTGTTCTATCGGTCAATAGCGCGAATCGACGCATATATAAATCGAGTGCTCTTACGCTCGGCACACCGTTACTACCTCCGCGAATAAGCTTCATAATAGCGACGTTAACCTCTGACCGCATACTTTCGAGCTGCTTATCGGTAAGATAATTCACGTAGGCAGCGAATGCCTCCTGTGATCTCCATTCGAATAAGGTCGACCGCGCAATTCCAATCTCATCGGCAAGTTCTTGCGCCGTTTTCTTCTTCCCGTTCTCGTTTAACAATTCCGCCCACTCATTATTAACGAGTAATTGCGCAGCCTTACGTTGTTGTGGCGTTAGTTGCGACTCTAATACTTTTCTCCGTTGTGTCATCAGATTCCCTCCGTTATATCTCGTCCTTAATCGTTTCAAAGTGCGCCCAGGCTGCCGCCAGCTCCGTCTCTAATGCTTCTTGATTCGCATTAAGTCGATCAACTTCGGCTCTGATGATGCGTGCTTGTTCAGACGGCGGTACATCGCTTTTATGATTGTATTCGTCTTGCCGCGGATCACCGCTTGCGAGCTTGAGAGCAAAATGCAGACTCCGAGTAACATTCGTATCAAGTTCGATCCCTGTTTTAATAGCGGAGTTAACTGTTTCCATTACTCCGAGCAACATGCGGTATCCAACGGCAATCAATCCGCAATGGAAACCGATCGACATGTTTAAAAGCTCTATGTCTTTGCGATAACTTTCGAACTTAGACGTATCAATCGGTATCAGCCGATCTTCTGCGATTATGGCCGCGTATTTCGTTGCGATTGGCAATAAAAACAGCTTCAACCGCTCGGCCAATACGATCGATAGCGGCAAAGTCACGAACTTTTCCGGAGGCTCCGGTAATTGACCGCGTTCTAGTCGCGCTTTTCTATTCCGTTCCTTTGCTTCTTCAATCCATTGGCTAAGTCTGTCTGCCGTTCCCGACACCTCGCCACCCCTTCCCGTCTGATTTCCTCTTTGCTTTCGTTTATCCATTCGCTTTAATGCTCTGGCACTAATCTCATCGCTAATATCGGGGCTATCGCCACTTACCTCCCCGCGAGTTCTACGGCAATTGCCTTCGCGATACGTTGAATATCCGCGTTCTCGCGCACCGTTACGCCGTTCATCGTCACGTTAACGTTAGTTCCTCCGCGGCGGCCGCCGGATGAGCGGTAGTCGTCCGCTGCCGCTGGCGTGAGCACCATTTCGTCTTTATGCGCGTACATCGGGTATCGATCGTAAGGAACGCGATCGAGTCCGCCAGCGTGGCCCGGCGGCGTTGACTCGGTAGCCTTTCCTCCAAATAGCGAACCTAAATCGCTCGACATTCTCTGGTTCATCTCAGAAAGAGCGTTCGTAACAGCGGACATTCCCGGAATCTTTTGGATGCCGGAGGTCAGATCGGTAGCAAATTGCGGGATTCCGCTGTTCATAATTGCCGATTTGGCTTGGTCTGAATAGCCCTGCGCGGCTACACCTAACGCGACAGCTACTTTACCTTGTACGGGAACAGGCGCGGCCGCCCCGGCAGCTAATCCGGACAAGATCGGATGATTCTTTACAGTTTCGCTGAGTCCGTTGATTAACCCAGTTCCGATCGATCCGCCTATCTTAAGCGCAGCATCCGTAATCGGCCCTGAGGCAGACTCAATGCCGGACGCGAGCGTAGACGAAATGTCCGCAGCGATGCTCTTTAATTTCGCGTTGCCCGTATCTGCATACCATTTATCAAACGATCTCTGAATATCTTTGAAGACGAAGTCAACTTGACTCTCGAACGTGTCCAGCTTCTGAAACTCCGGATTGTCGATAAAATGCGTCTTTACGTAGTTTCCGGCTTGCTCGAACTTGCGTATAATCGCGTCAACCGCTAATCCCGCCACTTTTTCAATGTTAGTGCCCCAACGATTGATAGTCGCTTCGTTTTTATTAATCCAATCGACGATTTTCTCAAAGCGAGGCTTTAGTGCGGACGTAATCCCGGTACCAAATCTAACAAGAATCCGATTATCGAAGGTATCATGCATTTGATCGTATAGGCCTTTAGTCGACCTACTCATTTCATCCATCATACCGCCAAATTGATCGTTCATTCCGTCGACTAGTATCCTAATCGCTTTGTCTGCGGGGATCAGTCCCTTTTCCGCCAGCTTCATGACTTCGGCCGTCGATACGCCTAAACGCTTCGATAGGATATCCCAGCCGTTTACCCCTGCCTCAACAAGTTGGAGCATTTCGTCTGCGGACACTTTCGTTTTGGCTTTCATTTGCCCTAGCGCTTTTGTGATGCGGTTTACTCCTTCCTCGCCTAGCGCCAGCCCCGCGGACGCGTTACCGATCCCGGTCAGCATCGGAATAACTTTTTTCGCGTCGAACCCAAACGCTAACAACAACTTCGAAGCGTCGCGGACCTGCGCAAGTCCAAACGGGGTCTTCGCGGCGAAATCAGTCATTTCCTCGATAAATTGATTCGCTTTCTCACCGTCTTTGAGCATTGTCTTAAAGGCAAGTCCTGCTTGCTCCGCATCCGACGCCAGCTTGAGCGCGTTGCTCGTCATTTTCGTTGCAGCAACCGCCGCCGCACCCGTGAAGATAGCGGTCGATAGGGAGCCGAGTTTCATGCTCGCGCTGAGTGCATTTGTGGAGCTGATTACACGCCGGATTCTCGGGCTAAAATCGTCAATCAGCCGCAGCCGCGCGGTTAAGTCGAACATCCTACATCAATCCTTTCATTAACGACCGCTTATGAGCGCACCGTTCCCATTTTTGATCAATCGTCAAGGTTAACGTTCCCCTTTCGCTCTATCTTCCTCTTCGATCGCCAGCAATGTAGACGCTATAATGAAGCGTTGCACATTTACAGGCTTCGCGTAAAACTCGTCAGGCGGGAGGTTGTGGCGCTGGAATACCGCATGAAGCACATACGGCATTCCGCCCTCCCTTATTAGTTTTTTACTTGGTCGACTTCCTCGCTCTCCTTACTAAATCCGGACAAATCGAGAATTTCTGCGCTCAGCATAGCGGCCTCCCCCGCGAGCAGCCGTTTTTGTACCGCATCTTCCGGAAGGGGCCCGAATTGTGCGATAACCTGCGCGTCTGACCAGTTAGGCTGAACGCAAGCGCTCACGATAAGGAGCGCGGCCAGCTTTTCCTCGTCAACCGTTGTTCCGCCGCCTTTGGTCGGGTAAGACGCCTGAGAACGCAGCCTTGCGAGTTGCTTGCCGTCCAGCCCCTTAATCCGAAAATTGAGCCCGAATCGCTTCATATACACGTCTCTTTCGGGTACGAGGTCGGTCGTTAGGAATGCTGTTAAAAATTCGTCCGTTGTGATCGTTTTTGCCATGTTCTCATTTCCCCTTTTTTTATTGTTTTGGTTTTAAAAAGGAGCCCGCCAGCTCCTACGCTAAGTTACCGATATAAATATTCCGCAGAGTGCCGCCATTCGTCAGGGTCTCTCGCTGTATGCCCGTCGTACGCTGTGTCCGATCCGGCTTCAATTTTAATGCGGTCGAAAGCCGGAACACGGAACATCATCGTATCCCCTACGATTAATTTGATCGGCCCCATTGTATCTCTAAATTTATCACCAGTTGTGACCGTTACTGACCCAGGTCCTTGATTTTTAAGAACTATATAATGTGCAATATTCTCTAGGATAATAGTCTTGTTACCTTTACCTTGAAAAAAATTATCACACACGGGCACACACATCCGAGCAAACCGCTCCCACCAATAACCCATACGTCCATCTTTCACCTCTTCCCAAGCGATATTCTTCCTAACGGAAACCTATTCCGCTGCCTTTTCGCTCACTTCGTGCAGCCGCCGCAATGTCGCATAAAGCACGCGATTCTCGATTGAGCCGGTTTCTTTCGCTACATCGGCGGCCGCTGTAACGTCTTCTCTCGTGATCTTCTCGCCCGCAATCACTTTCGCAGTTAATTTGTGTTTTAGAAGGTTGTAGTTCGTCATTATTTTCTGCCTCCGTTTTTTACTCGTCTCAAATCGCTTGGTAATTCTCGGCGAGCCTCCAGGTCAATAAGCTCGCTATTAGAAATTCTTGGGAAGTCGCTGTAATCCGCGATTTCATGCGGGTACATCATATTGCCAGGATGGCTCCTATTATCTTCGTGTGCCAGATCGCGTAAATCGCTATATGCCGGAGAGTAGTCCGACTTAAATTCAAGAAAGTCTAAGATACCGTTCAAGTACTCTTCACGCGCACGCTTGATCCGCTCCACGATCGGTGCTAATTCCGTTTCACGTACAGCGCTCCGGTAAGGGCCGTTCCAATCGAGCACTAACTGCCGAACTGTGATCCGATCCTGCTGTGCAACTTGGGCGAACTCCCACGCTTGTTTGTGCTCTGTTTCCGCTGCCTCAAGAGCTTCCTCCGCGTCGGCAATTTTACCGCGCAGAAGCTTCTTTTCTCTGGAGAGGTCTTCTCCCGTTTGAAACTCCCTTCGTATGAGCTGCTCCTGTTCCGCGCGCAGGGCTTGCAATCTTGTTTCCGCCTCAATCTCGTGCTGATGGTAGCGCTCAAGAATTAGACCGTATTGCTCGTGCTGAACGTTATATTTTTCTCGTAGTTCCTGTTTTATCATCGCGTATCCCTCCGTTAGTTATCTTCGTTAATAGACGCCGCCACCAGGACGCCCGCTCTCCGACTGCTACCGTTTTATGCTCGCTCAACTTCGGCGCGAACAGGTCTTGAAGAACGCCGAACTGCGGGTTCGCCGGAGTAAGCGCGTCGTAGAGCGCCGTTAATTCCGTGATCGATACGAGCTTCACATTTACGCCCGATATCGAGATAAACGCCTTAAACGCCCCCTCGTCGTCTGTCTCAATATCGACCGTTTCGAAACTATGTGCGGTCATTAAGTCGGCCACCGCGAAGAGTATCGCGTCAGCGCCATCTTCGCGAACAATCTGATCGCAGAAGCGGCCTTGATCGTCGAAGGCGTGAACCACGATTAATTGTACGGACTCAAACGGAGCCGTCACGATCTGCAATAGCGGCCTCATCGAGCTTCCTCGACATGTATCGCCGTCTCTCTCCCGCGCGAATCCATCTGCAATTCATACGTCATTCGCTGCCCATACGTAAGCCGTTCGTCCATCCCGGCGCGCTGTAGTTCTGAAACGTGAATAAATACGTCCCGGCCGCCGTTGTCCGGGCGGATAAAACCGAAACCGCGGCCGTGATTCCATTTCGTAACCGTGCCGGTCAGCCTGATCGTTCGGGCCGGACGTTCCCGCTTAACTTCCGTCTTCCTTACGTAACCTTCGAATGGCACGATATCCAGCATGTCGCCTGTGGCATCTCCGCCCGACCACGTTTTTGCTTGCGCATATCCACTCATAGTAAATCCTCCCGTTTTAATGGCTTGACTTTCGGATCGTTCAGTAGCGTCGATAGCAGTACTCCTGCATGGGCCGCCGAGCAGCTCTCGCCAACGCGATAAAATAGCGTCCGCTCATCGGAAGTGATAACCCGGGCAATTTTCCCTTTCGTTCCGGGATAGAACCGGCCGCCGTCGCAAAGGAGAAACGCGGTCATTTCCGCTAGGCGCTTAGGCATTGGTGGGCTCCTCATCATTTCCGTGGATTAGCCGATCAAATTCCCCTAGCGCTTCCGTGTCGGTCGAGTAAACGAAAACCGCCGTTGCGTCAAAACGATCACTCCAAGCCCATGCCTCGTGATATCCCGCGAGAATTGCGTCGACTGACGTAGTCTTCTCGTCTACAGGCCAGCGGGCAACGCGAAAAGCGTAGTCAGCATCAGGCGGGGATATCATCACGACATGCGTGCCATCGTCAATCCGGTGATTTACGATCATTGCTAGTACTTCCGTTTCTTGTGTTTTCATAGGCGGCCACCCCCGCTAATTTCCTCGTAAAGAGTATGAATGCGCGCTAGTTTTTCTACGGTCAGCGCAAGTTCTTCGACTACCTTGCGCTCAATGCCATGCGTGAGGTTACGATAGCCCTTTTCGACTTTAGATACGGTCGAAACAGAGCAGTCGAGCAAATCCGCAAACTCCCGTTGTGACAGCCCATGTACAACGCGGATAATGCGGAACGATTCGGGACTCAGTTTCACCTCATTGAACCTCCTTCTTTGTGATTGTTTTTATACATACGGACAACAAAAAAGGCGCTCCGCTTACACGGAACACCCATTTCGTTAGAAAATCGCAAAGACACAGCGCGCCCGAGTCCTTACGTCTTCCTATATCTATACTATAAAATTATTCCACGAAATTGCGCGGAGACTCGCCGCCATTCGTTACCGAAACGATATCGCCCGGCCTCATCTATCGTATGCTCAACGTCCTGTATATTGAAGCAAACGATCTCGCCGTGTTTCTTCCGCGCTTCGTCCGCGCCCGGCCGGAGGTCTACTTGTGTTTTCTTCCGATGAATACGATAGTCCCTGCCATCCGTAGCAAGACCGAACGCGGCCCGAAGTGATACTTCCGTATAAAGCCGCAATTTCTCGACGTACGCCAAACGGTGACTCTCGTAGACTTTGACCGGTATGAATGTGCCCTTATCCCGTAACCGTTGGTTTGCAGCTTTCTGTTCTTTCCGGCAATCCGCGCTACAAAACTTAGATGTTCGTTTGCCGATTTCGCGATAGGTCATATGGCAGTTCCACGCCTCACATACGCGAAATCCTTCCGGCGGAATTGGTTTCACGCCGACATATGACCGTTCGATTGTTTCCCACTCGCTGCGAGTCCGCTGCACGGCCTCCGTTTTGTTCCGCTGGCGGTCGATATTCTCGCAAACATACGCGATCTTGTCCGACATGAATCCAACCGCCTGCCAAAACTCGCTCGAATAAACGCGATTTGCTTTATCGCCAGGCATTTTGCGTGTGTCTGGCGTCACTAAATCACGCACATCGACGGTATCCGTGTGACGATCGATCATTTCGCGATAAGAGTCCATCACACGTTGGACGTCGGTATAGGTAGCAGTTAAATTACGATTAAATTTCGTTACTCTTCGTTTAAATTCGCCATGTGTTAGTGGCTGGCCGACATCAAGAACCGCAGTCAAACGATCGCCTCCTTAAATTTCGTACTTACTCCACGCGATCAATAGAGAACGCATTCGGCTTGACGGTAAGTAAAGTTTAACGGGCTCTCCTCTTCGGATTCGTGAGCGCCAAATCCATTGTAAGAGATCGCTAACGGCTAGTAGGTCTTGATCAATCACGATTCCGTATTTGCCGAAAAACATCTTCTCCTCCGGATTAGCGAAACGGTTAAACGCATATGCCAGCGCCCACGTATCCGAATATTGATTCGTTCCGCGACAGTTGATCGGTGTGAAGGCGTTTACGTAATCCTTTACCTTAAACGCGCCTTTTTTCGTTGTCCACAACGCATCCGCGGTACGTGCTCGCTGTACGTTTAGCAAGAAATTACGTGTAGCACGCTGTAGCGTTTTCCGATCGTCTAGCGTTGTCGAGCGCGCGAACCACGAAGAAGACAAGGCAGTCTCCTTCCGGCCAACTTCATTAAGCGGGCCGTCGTAGATATCGATAAGCGAATAAAGACCGGGTCGCCTTTCGTTTTCTACGTCATGGTCAATAATTTCATAAGTACCTTCCCGCATTTTTCTGATCGCTTTAACTTCGTATTCAATCCCGTGTAAGTCGAAATAACACCGCTGTTGCTGCGCTTTAAAAAGGTAAGTCAAACAGTATACTTTTGAAAACGCGTTAAATGCTTCGGACGGGAACGCTTTAATGAACATCTTGCCGCTAAGATGGTATAGCGTACCGGCTTTAGCATACGCTTTAATGTCCACGAAGCGTCCGTCGTAATCATCCTTTAGCCAAACAACGCGCCCGTCGGAATCAAACGCGATATTCTTCGCCTCTATAAGCGTCTCGATATCCTTCGCTTTAACGTCCGATAATTCGATTACCGACATAGCCTCGTCTAATATCAACGTATAGTTATTCTCGCGTACATACGCTAAGAACTCCGCGTCAGCAGCACGGAATAACGAGTGAGTCGTACAGATATTAGCGCGATCTTGTAGCCACTCCTTAACAACGTGCATCTTACGGCCGTTATACTTATCTAAATTCGTACTACGGAATGCGCGCCCAGGACACGCTTCCTTTATCCGGTCAACTTCGGTATTAATCGGTGTTACGTAGATAAAGCGCTCGGATGCGTTAGCTTCATCGCTCATAAATTGAATCGCCCAGCTACTCTTACCGCTGCCCATTACGCTATCGATTACCGTTATGTTCGGCATAGTTACCTCCGTTATCGCGAGAGTATGTAATAATGGACACGTTCAAGGCGCTTTTTGCCTTGGACGTATGAATTGGACGAGTGAGTTTCTCGGACAAGAAGTGTAATAGCGGTACTACGCTCAACGGTCAGTTTCCAAACTGGTCGCGAGCCTAAGCACAGTTTCTTGCCGCGGGAAATCACCGCGTCAATTCAACCGATCACGAAGAAGACCGCTTCGCAATCGGAACAACTTAGGGAATTAACCTCCCTAAATCGCGCAAAAAATCCAGTAATGACGCGGGTTTTCGGCGTTTTTCCGTAAGAAGAAGTATAGACGTAAATATAACGTTGGGAGTATGGATTTCAATTCCGATAAAATTAATCGGATATATCTTTCATCCGCTTCAAACTCGTGTTATATGCGCTATTGGCGATAATGTACGCGTCGCGTTGAACGATAGGACTAAAACTGCCCGTACATCGCTTACGTATTAAATCGAGTTTCGAACGTAGCCAGCGGATTTCCCGCTTAAGCTGGCGATTTTCTTCGGTCAACTCCGTCGTCGATTTCATCGTATACCCTCCTCGTAATTGTTCGCATAAGAAAAACCAGAGCGCGGCAGCGAGTGGATTGCGACGGCCACCGCGTTAGGTTTCGTAAGATTTGTGATTAGCTTACGCGTGGCTCGTACGATTCTAGTACCTTCGCAATAAGCGCTCGTCCAGGCACATTATTGTCAATATAAATCGCGATCCTGCCAGCGTATAGCGGTCTAACTCGTATCGTGGCACCGCATTCGGACGCCAGCAATTCCGTTATTAGTCTCCTACCGTGCTCGTCGTTTTTAACGTAAACCGCGTTTTTACCGTTTTGCAAATGTTTGATGTTTACCATATTCCAATCGCTCCCTTATCGTTTTGTTGGTGCGCTTATTCGCGCTCACATACCGTTTATGTACGGCCGGAGGCATTTTGCACACTTTCGCGAAAAAAATCTAGTGATTTCGCCGACTATAGCCGTCCCCGTAACATACGACTCTACTTTCGTTTTTGTACACTTTTGCTTAGCCGCTCGGACTCGGTAGGATCGCGCACGTACTCAATTTTCGGCGGCGCGGCACGTATCGACTCGATTGTATCCGCCAGAGCTGCCGCTTTTTCTTCCGCCTGGTCGCGTTCCTCTTCCGCAGCTTTTAGCGCAGCCTTGACTTCGCGAAGCTCGCGCACCGTCATTTCGTCGACCGTTTTTGTCGCGCCAGTTGACGGAACCTTGTGCGGGCGCTCGCGCTCTTTTTCGGGGAAGAGCGCAATCTCATACAATCGAGTAATCCCGATTTGACAATTTGGATTGTCATTTCCGCCTAACTCTTCGTATACGACAATGAACTTGTCTGCTTGCTGGCGTGTCATCCCGATATCTGAGGTACACCACCGCTCCCACTGACCGTGCACCAGGTCGTTTTCCTTAACGTGCTTCAACCGCCGTCCGATCTCGAATATCGCGTGCCCAGCGATTTGCTTGTAGGAGTTTATTTCTGCGGCAATTACGTGGATATCGGTTTGTAACGTTTGCGCTGGCGTTGACATTTTGCCGCCTCCTTAACGAGTGCTTTCTGCTTATACTGTATTGTACAAAGTTATTTTTCTGACCGCACAACTTCCGCGCAAAGTGATTAGCCAACTCGTTCCCTATCATTTATATTCCCACATCCAAACTGAACTTTTTGGTACGTATCTGAGCAATAAAAATTTGTGTTACATACTTACTAACACGTTGACAAATGTGAATGTCGTACACTGTTATATACTACGGTCTGTACCTGTCCGCACACTTCCCGCGAAGAAAATTTCACGGTATCGGATATAATACACGTCCACCGATCGACGTTTTAGGACATTCTAAAAAATATTTTTGAAATTCTGAAACCTATCGAATACACGTTCGTATCATAGTGTATAGAAAGAAACGCGCAGACGATTCCACTCACCCGCGCGCTATGTTGAACTCTCTGCGTTGCCTAACGGAGTATCAAACGGTCGGTTGCCGCCGACCCACTCCCGCAAAGAAAAACGATGTAAAAAGTGCCACCGGAAATGTTAGCGCAAGACCGGCGGAGAAAAACCCGGCGTGGCGATCCCGCTATCGCGTTGGCAGCACGGTAGCTAGGCACCGGGGAAGAATCGGAGCCATTTGGCGCTGGCTCCCTCCGAATCGCAGGTTAACGAAGCGTTGGCGCACAAAGTTAACCCAAAAAGCGGGAGCTATTCGTATTAACGGTACCTAGCTCCGAAGTGTGCGTTAGCGCGCATTCCCCGACCGTGTCATTCACGGCTCGCAAATCCGTACTTCTTAATTTTATCAGAACATACGTTCCATTTCCGGTCAGAAAGCGGCCACCTTCATACAGCAAGAGCCGCGATTAATGCATGCAGTTCCGTTGGCGCGGACTGAATGCGGACATACATTTTTAAATCGATCGGAATTTCGAAGCTGCCGGAGGACGTGCGCGAATACGTACCGTCATTCCGCAACTTGACGCGGGATATTGTAACGATTTCGTCTTCCGGCTCAAGGATCATCGCTACGTCCTCTGTCAGTAGATACGCGTTCCAAAATCGAAAACTAACATTTCATTAGCAACGTCATCCCGATGTTTCATTCGTACCGTTATCTCGCGAATAGCCATCACCCCCTTTCCGGTCAGACGAAACCTCCGTCAGTCGTCGCGTGGCTTCCCGTAAATATTGATCGGCGGCCTTTTCCGCCTCGGATTCCGATTTCATATCGAATACGTACAACATTTTGCCGCGAACCTTGGCGATAGTCTCGCGGTCAAAACCGAGGTCACGCAGCGCAAGAGTCGCATACGCAATAGCCTGGTAATTATCGATGGTAGCCGCCTCCTTACGTTAAAAGCTCGCGGACAAGCGCGGCCAGCGCGATGCCGAGTAATTTCGCGATCGTGCGCCCACTTATGCGGCGACGGCGAACGGGTGGCGGCGGATAAAATGAGGTTCCGTACGTCATATCGCTTCCCTCCTTTCCGCAACGGGAACGATGAAGCCGAGAGCGGCCGCGATGAATGGCGTAACCTCTATCGCACCCAGGACGGCATCGCGGCCGACCCCGGTGACCGCGCAAAAGAAGCCGCGCTGTACAGCGATGGTCTGGCGGGCGGTACCGTTGAACATTGTCGTGTGGATAGTGCCGGATAAGTGCGTAATAAAGCGGATGTGGACGTTTGGCATAGTGAGTGAAACCTCCCAAAAATAATTTTTCACACTTTAGTGTACATTATGCACATTTAAGTGTTAATTTCGCTACTCACAGATTACACCCTATAGTGTGCATTGTCAACACTGTAATTGAAATTTTTAACACTTAGAAATATAATTACATTAGGAGGCGATTACATCTATGATAAAGGTACATTTATCCCGGCTCATGGGCGAACGTCGCTTGAAGATTGCGGATATTGAACGAATGACTAAAGAGCAGGGAAACGGTCTACACCGCAATGGAATAACGAAGCTCTATAATGAAAAGACTGACGGTATTAAATTCGAAACTCTCGAAGCTTTATGTAAAGCGTTAGACTGTACCGTTTCAGATATTCTCGAATACGTACCGGACAACAACGAAAAGACCCCGTAAACAGCAAGCCTGCTGCCTGAGCGTCTTTTCATTGAGGAGGAACATTTAATGTCAACCGAGGATCAACAGTATTTGGCGCAGTTTACGAGCGAAGCCCTTGACGCTGTGGTTGAAAGTTTAGGACATAGGCCTATCTCTAATGAAGTATTCGAATTTCGTCAGTCCTTAATTCACGAGACGGATAGGGGATGCGCTCTAATGGCTGCCGCATTCTTGGACGAGTTCCTATATGAATTATTACGATGCTATATGGTAGACGACGAAAATGCCGCTGATAATTTACTAAGTGGCTCTGGGGGACTATCCTCATTTTCAAGTCGAATTGAAGTAGCTTACTTACTAGGTCTAATAAGTAAGAGTGTAAGAAGAGACTTAAATCTTATTCGTAAAATACGTAATGACTTTGCCCATGTATCACAATCAATAGACTTTGAACACGGTCCAGTAGCATCCCGGATTCAAGAGCTGCATCACGGCGACTATAAAAATCCGCGAAATTCGAGGGCTAAATTTATTAGAGCTGCTTTTGGAATTGCCGGGAAAATACACGGTAAGAAAGTAACACTGAAAAGAGTAGAGGAATTGGAACACAAAGAAATTAATGATATATCCTTCCTTCAATTGATGGGTATCGAAATGGAAGAAAAAGACGGCGACCGATCGGAATAATCCGAAAAGCTACCGTCTTTTGTATTTTACTTCCCTGTAAAACTACGCTTAATCTCCGCTAAGTCCTCACGATGCTTGTCTGTCATTCTAAAATTGTTCCCGCGGCAGATCGGACACTCTTTCCGCTGCAAAAACACGTAGTAAAGCAAGTATAGTCCGGACAGTATTGCGCCGATCACTGTCATGAAGATCAGTAGAACGATAAGCACAGCGATCACAATTAATGACGGCCTCTTGACGGGCCTTACCGGTCGGTCGCAGTGTTTGCAATGGCGTATATTACCATCAAACCACAATCCGGGCACTCGTTGAGGCTTCTCATTAAAGCGGTCTTCGAACTTTTTATCAGTCACGATAACAACCTCCGTAATTGCACTTATTCCACTTAACGTATTCGCGATCCCTTTTGGGTAATCCTTCCATGTCACATATTTCGCCTAACCGCCAAAAGACACAGCCCCTCTCAGAAGCTGCGCCATCTGATCGATATACCCCCATCGTATATAACGCGCATAATTATACGCATAAATAAGTTGACACGCGTTATAATGCGTGTTATAATAAAGGTAGGAAAGGAGGGAGCGCGATGGGGAAACAGAAAACGGTTCGAGAAGTGTTGCAGGCGCTTAAAAAGGCCGGATTCATTAAATCGCCGACGCACGGTAAGGGAACGAGCCACAACCGCTACATACACAAAGATGACCCGACACGGTTTGCGGACATAAGTTGCCACAGCGGCGGCGAAACGATACCGAAAGGAACACTAAGAAGCATAGAGCGCTCATCCGGGGTTCAATTCTGACCCCGGTTTTCCCACAATCGCGCTCCCTTTATTTGAAATCAGGAGGAATGGACATGAGTTTACAAACGCATTTCATGTACCCCGTTGTTGCGGAAAGAGCGGAAGACGGCGGAATCGGTATGTATTTCCCTGACTTCCCAGGCACCGCCATATTAGCCGCAGATATTTCCGCAGGCGTTCGTCAGGCGAAAGACGTCTTAGTTAGCCGGTTGCTCGACTTGGAGGCCGAAGGAACCCCTGCGCCCCCTCCGTCCGCTCCCGATCATATAGAACTGCTGGACGCTACTGACAGGATCGTGTTCGTGGAGGTCTATATGCCGCCCTACCGCGACGAGGCTGCCAATAAGTCGGTGACGAAAAACTGCACGCTGCCAAAGTGGTTGCGCGATGCTGGCGATAATGCGGGGCTTAATTACTCGCTGATTTTGCAGAACGGGCTGAAAGAGGCGCTCGGGCTGTCTAAGAACGAATAAACCCCGCGTAACAGAAGAGCGCCGCGAGATATCTAGGCGCGTTCTTTGTTCGGCTAGCGTTGTATCGATGGTTGCACTCGTTGGTACAAAAGAGTCCTGGTTCCCATTTGAGCCAGGCTTTTTGTTATACTTCGGCGGCCTGTAAAACGTAGAAAACCTACCGCGCGGCTAAACGGTAAGTATTTTGCGTTATTTGAGCGAATCTAGCCGCTAAATTAGCTCGTTTTTTACGCGAAGGAACGAATATACTAATGCCGATAACTAACGCTTAATTTCCGCGTCAGATTCGCTGATTTTTTGTGACGTCAAGAAGCCGGAATTAATTTCCTGCAAGTAGTGTCAGCCCGTCGTTAGCGAAAACTGAAACGTCCCCTATCTCTATGTCATCGAAGAACGTTACTGCGGTCAATATATTTTTAGCTGCGGCCTTCGTACTCTCTTTTGGATACAAATCCGTTTTTACTACGATAGTGTACTTATTCTCCGATTTATGGATTTCGTAGTCCCTTATATAATCATACCATGACGTTTTTCCTTTCGGATCAATACCGCCACCGAAGTTTTCCGACATATACGTTAGCAATTTTGTTTTGGCAGCCGCTTCCTCAACGACTTTTGACTCGGCATCTATGTTAGTGGTTGACGCTGCCGTCTGTACAGGCGTAGGACTCGCGCTTACTACTGTTACCGCAGTTCTAACCGCTTCCCCTCCGCTACTGCAACCGCTTATAGCCGCAGCTAACATTACGAATAGACCTCGTTTCAACTCTACGCCACTCTTATTTCCATAATATTCCTCTATTGTATACTGTTTCTTACGCGCTGGCTAGTTATAAACGCAAAAAAGAGCGCCGCCCAACCGCTATCAAACGGTCAAACGACGCCCTTTTTCGTAATCACTCCGCAGCCAGCCCGGCCGCCTTCCGTAATTCATTCGCGAGCCAATGCAGATAATCGCGTTTCTCGAACAAACGTTTGTAAATACGTGCAAAATGCGTTAAGATTGAGGCGTACATATATCCGATAAATCAAAACGGGAAACGGAGGTAAAATCGTAAATGTTTATCGCAATTGCTGCGTAAAAGTTTATCGGAACCTTACCGCTAAGTGGACGATAAATTTACGCGAACAAGCGTTTTGGAAACCGTCCAAACTCCGCGTCATTCCCGCTTTCACGACACCTTATGCTCAATTCTCAGCTTATCCGCCACCATCGCGATGAATTCGCTATTCGTCGGTTTCGATTTCGATATATTAATCGTGTAGCCAAAAATAAAGCTGATGCTGTCGATGTTGCCGCGGGTCCAGGCGACTTCAATCGCGTGGCGGATGGCGCGTTCGACGCGGCTTGGGGTTGTTTTGTATTTTTCGGCAATGGCCGGGTACAGCGTTTTGGTAATGGCTCCAAGAATCTCGATGTTGTTGTAAACCATCGTAATCGCTTCGCGCAGGTACTGGTATCCTTTAATATGTGCAGGTACGCCGATTTCATGTATGATGCTCGTAATGTTGGCGTCCAAATTTTTACCTTTTGGCATATGAACAACGTTCGCTTTGGGTGAAGGCGAAGTCATGGCCGCAGATTGATTGCCTCCAACCAGCTGACGGATTCGATTCGTAAGCACTTCCATATCAAAAGGTTTAAGTATGTAGTAAGAAGCTCCCAGTTGAACGGCTTTTTGGGTGATGTTTTCTTGCCCGAAAGCGGTCAGCATGATGATTTTGGGCTGCGGATTCAAATTCATTTCGCGAAGCTTTTCAAGGACGCCGAGGCCGTCCAGATGAGGCATGATGATGTCCAGAATCAGTACATCCGGCACTTCGCGCTGCTGTTCAATGAAGCGAAGCACCTCATTTCCGTTGTAAGCGACGCCTGCAATTTCCATGTCCTCTTGTTCACCGATAAACTCTGATAATAAGTGAGTGAACTCACGATTATCATCTGCCAGCAACACCTGAATTTTTTGCAACTTGAAATCCTCCTTTTAGCTACTAATACAAGTTGATTTGGTAAATTTTCTCTCTTAGGTTAAGGTATTCGACACCCTGGTTTAAATTCCTCCTGTCGAAAATTATTTTTCTTTCCTTTTTTTTCGATTTCTTATATAATTAAATATTTATCTTCTATTTCCAACATTTTTCGACATGATTATTTGGAAATTGAACCATATTAGAAAGAGAGGCCATATAAGAGAAAAATCAAAGGCCTCTAGCTAGCCTTTGATTCTGTCGATGAAGGTCTCAAAATGATACCGGAATCCTGCAGCATCCATTCGATGAAACAGCCATAGCCGCTCGTCGGATCGTTGACAAATACATGCGTAACCGCTCCGATCATTTTGCCGTTCTGGATAATGGGGCTGCCGCTCATGCCTTGCACGATGCCGCCTGTTTTCTCCAAGAGCCGCGGGTCGGTAATTTTGATCACGATGCCTTTTGTGGCCGGGAAGTCCTGTTTGGAAACGTGGACGACTTGAATATCGAATTTCTCGACTTTTTGACCTTCCACAACCGTGTAGATTTGGGCTGGACCTTCTTTCACTTCTTCCGCAAAAGCAACGGGGATCGCATCTTTCTCCAGGCTGTGATCCGGTGCCGTGTACATTTTGCCGAAAATACCGAAGGCGGTATTTTTCTCGATATTGCCGATCACTTTGCTGTCTTTGTACAAGGTGGCGCGTTTCTCACCGGGTTCTCCGTTGTGGCTTTTGGCGATGGATGTTACGTTCGAATAGACGATGTCCCCTGCGCCAACGACGATCGGAGTCTGCGTATCCATATCCGTAATCACATGCCCCAGCGCCCCGTATACGCCCTGATCAGGCGCATAGAAGGTCAAGGTGCCGACACCGGCCGCGGAATCGCGAATATACAGCCCTAGCCGGTACGATTTATCGACGATGTCGTAAGCAGGCTGCAGCTTGACTAGAATCTCTTCGTTATTGCGGCGAATCGTCAGATCGAGCGGTGCTTTACTTTCTCCAGCTTTCGTAACGAGATCTGCTACTTTGCTGACATCTTTGGATTCTTTGCCGTTAATTTTGGTAATGAGATCGCCGACCTGAATTTTGGCTTCTTCTCCGGGGGAAATCTTTTTGTCCTGGGCAACGGAAACGAGATGGTGGCCGACGACCAAAATACCCGCCGACTTGATTTTTACGCCTATCGTCTGGCCGCCGGGGATCACTTTCAAATCGGGAACGACGTTCACTCTAACCGTTTTGATCGGAATGGCGCCGAACAGCTTGACTTTCATTTCCGTTTGGCCGGAACGGTCGGACTGCAAAGAAATAGGCTCTTTCAAATTAACCTGAAATGAGTGCTTGGCATTGCCGTTGACTTTTACGATATCCGGATTGTTGACCGTGACCTGGGCACTCACCGGCATCGTCAATTGGAGCTGTTTTTTCTGGCCGCTGAACAAGCGCAGCTCTTCGGGAAATGAGGCAAAGCTTTGGAAAGGCGCGGACAAACTAACCATACAAACGAAGAAGACGAGCAAGAGTCCTATCAATCTTTTTCTTTTGCTGGATTGCAACTATTTCACGCTCCTTTACACTTCCTGAGCCCTGACGAACAGCTTCGTCAAATGCGTACCTATAACTTAACCCCACTCCCCCGGTTTTATAACTGAAAATGATAGCTGTGCAAACTTTTATATCCTTGATTTCTTTTCATTCGCCAAAGTAAGCATTTCTTCCGCATGGTGCAAGGTTTTATCCGTAACTTCAACGCCGCCGAGCATTCGCGCCAGTTCCTGCGTCCGCCCCGCTTCCGGCAAATCGTTGACGCGCGTAAACGTACGCTCGCGGTCCACTTCCTTATGGATGGCAAAATGAACATCGGCCATGCAAGCCACCTGCGGCAGATGCGTGATCGAAAATACTTGGCAGCTGCGCGAAAGCACCGACATTTTCTCGGCGATCGCCTGCGCGGCCCGGCCGCTTACCCCCGTGTCGACCTCGTCAAAAACGAGCACGGGAATTTGATCGATGCGGGCGAATATCGCCTTCATCGCCAGCATAATCCGCGACAGCTCGCCCCCCGAGGCGATTTTGCTCAGCCCGCGCAGCGGTTCGCCGGGATTCGGCGCCATCAAGAACTCGATCTGATCGATGCCTTCCCGGCTGAAACGGACTTTGCCGCCGTCCACATCGATTCCGCGTTCATCCGGTACACGCTGGACTTGCACCCGGAATTGGGTTCGTTCCATTTGCAAGTCGCGCAGCTCCGCCTCAATTTGCACGGCCAATTGTTCCGCAAGCCGCTTGCGGATGTCCGAGAGATCGACCGCCGCCGCGGCGAGCTGCCGCTCCAGAACGGCCAAGCGGTCCTCCAGCCTGCGGATATGCTCGTCTTTATTTTCGATGGTGTCCACTTCTTTGATGATTTTATCCAAATAAGCGAGCATTTCCGGTATATGTTCCCCATATTTGCGGCGCAAAGAGGAAATCAGGTCAAGCCGCTCCTCAATAAAATCGAGCCGCTCGGGATTAAATTCGATTTCATCGCGGTAATCCCGCATTTGATAAGCCGCGTCCTCCAACTGGTAGTAAGCGGATTGCGCCTGCTCCAGAAGCGGGTTCAGCTTGGCCGAATCCAACTGGACGATGTCCTGCAGCCGGTTGATCGATTTGCGCACCGCATCCAGTCCGCGATTGGAGGCGTAAAGCAAATCGTAAGACTCCGAGGCGCTTTGGTACAGCTTTTCGGCATTGGCCAACTTGCGCTTTTCCTCAGCCAGCGTTTCGTCTTCGCCCGGCTTCAGCTTCGCCGCGGACAGCTCCTCGATTTGGAACCGGTACAAATCGAGCATTTGCAGCGCCTGCTTGCTCGTCTCCTGCAGCTCGCGCAGTTCCTTTTGCAGACCGGTGTACTGGTCGTACGCCTCCTGATACGTTTGCTTCGCCCGGCGGATTTCCGCTTCGCCGAACAGATCGAGCGAATGAATGTGCTCGTCCACTTTTAACAAAGACTGGTGCTCATGCTGCCCGTGAATGTTGACCAGGCTTTCGCCCGCTTCCTTTAGCATCGTCAAATTGACCAGTTGCCCGTTGATCCGGCTGGAACTTTTCCCCGCTGTCGTCACTTCCCGGCGTATGATCAAATGCTCGCTAGCATCGGCTTCTATCCCGAGATTCGTAAGCGTTTGCCAAACCGGATGATCGGCAGGCAGCTCGAACATCGCTTCGATCTCCGCCTTATCTTCGCCGTAACGAACCAGCTCCGACGAGCCGCGGCCGCCTGCGATCAGTGTCAAGGCATCGATAATGATCGATTTCCCTGCGCCTGTCTCCCCCGTCAATACATGAAAGCCTTCTTTAAACCGAATATGTACATGTTCAATGACCGCCAGGTTGCGAATCGATAGTTCCGTCAGCATGTTTTCCTCCAGGCATTAGGATAGTAAGGACATGATTTGATTGACAAAAGATTGGCTTTGATCTTTGCCGCGGCAAATAACGAGAATCGTATCGTCCCCGCCGATCGTTCCCATCACTTCCGCCCACTCCAGGTTGTCGAGCAGCGCGCAAATCGTATTCGCCGTTCCCGGCAAGCATTTCATGACGACGAGATTGTCCGTATAATCGATGCTCACAAAATGATCGCTGAGCGCCCTGCGCAGCCGCTGCATCGGGTTGTAGCGCTGATCCGCCGGCATCGAATATTTGTAGCGGCCGTCATCCAAAGGAACTTTGATCAGATGAAGCTCTTTAATGTCCCGGGAAACGGTTGCCTGCGTTACATGAAAACCGGCGGCGCGCAGCGATTCCACAAGCTCATCCTGAGTTTCAATCTCATGATTCGTAATGATTTCCCTTATTTTCACATGCCTTTGACCCTTCATTGCTTACACCTCTATATGAAACGTAATTTTTTTAATTTTTTGCTGCTCCATATCTACATACAACACGCCGGACGCTTCCGGATAAATAAGGCTGTAGGGCAGCAGCATATCGCGAACGGCGCTTCCCGTCATTTCGAGAGGCTTGCGGTCTTTGGCCAGCTTTACCAGGTACAACTCTTCGTTCTTTTGCACAAAATAGTCGATAAAATACCGGCTTTCCAGCTGTTCGCTGTCATTCACAACCATGGTGACGGGAACCTTGGTTTTCCCTGCGAGCACATCAAACCCGGCTCCTTCCAGCAGTTCCACAGTATCGTCATAAGGAACATCCGCTTCGGCAGGCACGCGAAAACGCTTCTTTACAGGCGTATTCAGCCACCGCTGGAAACGCAGCATCATAAAGCCCGTAAAGACGATCAGGATTAGCAAAATGACTGTAATATCGCCCTTTTCCATGTCCATCACCTCGCCTTACTATTCGCGGGGTTCCCGGAAAATCCTTTTTTTCCAGCAAAAAACCCATCTCTGCGCCCTCATGTCACACGGACGGGCTCAGGATGAGTTTATTTGCCATGCAGTTTCTGCGCTTCACGAACCGTAGTCTGAATGGCAGACTCCATGCCCCCCGCTGCAATCGAAGAATGCTCCCCGCCGCAGGTCCAGTACGCCAAAAACTCAATATTGCCTTCCCCGCCCGTAATGGGAGAAAAAGTCAGCCCCTGCAAGCGAAAGCCCAGCTCATCGGCAAAGGCAAGCACGGACCTCAGCACTTCTTCGTGTACTTCGGGGTCGCGAACGACGCCGGATTTGCCGACTTTGTCCCGGCCGGCCTCGAATTGCGGCTTGATCAGCGCGATGACGGCGCCTTGCTCCCGGAAAATCTCTTTCAGCGGCGGCAAAATGATGCGCAGCGATATAAAAGAGACGTCAATCGTCGCAAAAGTCGGCTGCGGTCCCGTCAAATCGTCCCTTTTGGTGAAGCGGAAATTCGTCCGCTCCATGACGTTCACGCGCTCGTCGTTGCGCAGCGACCAGTCCAGCTGGTTGTAACCCACGTCGACAGCGTATACGTAAGAAGCCCCGTTTTGCAGGGCACAGTCCGTGAACCCGCCGGTCGATGCCCCGATATCGAGCATCACCGCCCCTTGCAAATCGATGTCAAACAGTTTCAGCGCTTTCTCCAGCTTCAGCCCGCCCCTGCTTACATAAGGATGCACGGCGCCTTTGACCTTGAGCGCGGCTTTGCGGCTGATTTTGGTGCCTGCTTTGTCCACAGGCTCTTCATCCGCAAAAACAAGGCCTGCCATAATAGCGGCCTTCGCTTTTTCCCGGCTTTCAAAATATCCATGCTCCAAAAGCAAAATATCAATTCGTTCTTTATCCGACGACATGTAAAGTTTGAACTCCTTGTCTCGCAGCTTCGTTAGCGAAGCGGCTGCGTGCACCGCCCCGCCGGTTTTACGCCCGCTGGCGTTTGCGCGGAACTAAAGCTTTCACTTCCGCGACAAGATTTTGCAGCGTCAGGCCGACTTCCTCGCGCTGCTCCTTCACCGAACCGTGCTCGACAAAATAGTCGGGCACGCCGAGCAGCTTGACGGGCAGCCCCACAATACCGCGAGCCGCATAAAATTCCAGCACCGCGCTGCCGAATCCGCCTTGAATCGATCCTTCTTCCATCGTAACGACCGGAAGAGCTTCATGCGCCAATTGCAGCAAATACGCTTCGTCCAGCGGCTTAATAAACCGCGCATTGACAACGCGCAGATGGAAGCCCTCTTTCGCCAGCAGTTCGGCCGCTTCCTCGGCGATTTCCACCATCGGACCGACGGCCAGCACGGCCGCATGGTCGCCGTCCCGCACCGTATCCCAGGTGCCGATCGGAATCGCTTTCGGGACCTCGTCAAGCTTCGCGCCCCGCCCGTTAATGCGGGGATAACGGTAAGCGATCGGACCCTCACCGTATTCAAGCGCCGTCTGCATCATATCCCGCAGTTCCCGCTCATCCTTCGGCATCATCAGCACCATATTCGGCAGCGAGCGGAGAAAGGCGATATCGTACACGCCTTGATGCGTCTCGCCGTCCGGCCCGACAAAGCCCGCGCGGTCGATGGCGAACGTCACGTTCAGCTTCGGCCGGCAAATATCGTGAACGACTTGATCGTAAGCTCTTTGGAGGAATGTCGAGTACACGGCATATACCGGTTTCAAGCCTTCGCTGGCCAGTCCCGCGCACAGCGTTGCGGCGTGCTGCTCGGCGATGCCTACGTCGATCATCCGATCCGGGAACTGTTTGGCAAACTTCAGCAGCCCAGATCCTCCCGGCATCGCCGGCGTGACGGCAATGATCCGCGAGTCCTTCTCCGCCAGCTCGATCAGCGTATTGCCGAAAACTTCCGTATACATCGGATGGCCTGCGGATTTCAGCATTTGGCCCGATTCGATCTTGTACGGCCCTGCGCCGTGCCAGGTCAGCGAATCTTTTTCCGCCGGCGTGTAGCCTTTGCCTTTGGTCGTTACGACGTGCACGAGCACGGGTCCGGCCACTTTTTCCGCCTGTTTGAGCGTATCCATAAGCACCGGCAAATTATGTCCGTCGACAGGGCCGATATAGGTGAAGCCCAATTCTTCGAACCAAACGCCGTTCAGTACAAAATATTTGAGACTGTCCTTCAGCTTCTCCGCCGTCTTGGCCAGCGTTCCGCCGATGGCAGGAATTTTCTTAAGTAAATGCTCGACTTCCTCTTTCGCTTTCAAATAGTGGCGGTCCGAGCGGATCTTGCTTAAATAGTTATGAATCGCCCCGACGTTGGGCGCAATCGACATTTCGTTGTCGTTGAGCACGACAATCAAATTTTTCTTTTCATGGCCGATATGGTTCATGGCCTCAAGCGCCATGCCGCCTGTAATCGCGCCGTCGCCGATAACGGCGACAACTTTGTAATGCTCGCCTTGCAAATCCCGCGCCATCGCCATGCCCATCGCCGCTGACAGCGATGTGCTGCTGTGGCCGGCCTCCCAGACGTCATGCTCGCTTTCGGAGCGTTTGACAAAACCGCACAAGCCCTTGTATTTGCGGAGCGTATCGAACTTGTCCATGCGGCCTGTCAATATTTTATGAACGTAAGCCTGGTGGCCCACGTCAAATATCAATTTATCGTACGGGCTGTGGAACAGGGTATGCAGCGCTATGGTGAGCTCAACCACACCTAAGTTGGGGGCCAGATGTCCACCTGTAACGGACAGCTTCTCGATCAGAAATTGCCGGATCTCATCCGCCAACGTCTCAAGCTCCGTTATGGATAAACGCTTCAAATCCTCAGGCTGATTGATTTGTTCGAGCAGCACGCTTGTTTCCTCGCTTTCAATGTTCAAAATGCTAAGTTTGCACCATTATAACATAAAATGGAGCGCGACGTACTATATCGGCGTTCGCTAGTGATCCCTTTGCATCAAATAATCCGCCAGCTGCAGCAGACGGGCGGGATTCGGCAGCTGCGCTTTCAACAACGCTTCTTTGCCTTCGGCGGTCAGCTGTCTCACTTTTTGCTCCGAAGCTTCGATCCCGATGAAATACGGGTACGTCACCTTTTCCTGCTTCTCATCGCTTTTAACCGGTTTGCCCAGTTTTGCTTCATCCCCGATGAGATCCAGAATATCATCCTGAATTTGGAAAGCGAGGCCGATGCATAGCCCGAACCGGCTAAGCGCGGCGAGCTGCTCTTCCGACGCTTCGGCAATGTGGCCGCCGGCGCGCAGGGAAAAGACGATCAAATCGCTCGTTTTGTGCGTATGAATATATTCAAGCTCTTCCAGCTTCGTGATGCCCTGCTCGCCCAGCATGTCGGCGGCTTGTCCGCCAACCATGCCCCGGGCTCCGGCAAAGATGGAAAGCTCTTCGGTAATGGCAAGTATGCGCTCGGCCGACGCGCCGTGAACCTTGCGCGCCTGCGCAACGCTGTAGAACGCATGCGTCAGCAGCGCGTCGCCGGCCAGAACGGCCATCGCTTCGCCGTATACTTTATGGTTCGTCGGCTTGCCGCGGCGGTAATCGTCATTGTCCATCGCAGGCAAATCGTCGTGAATCAGGGAATACGTGTGAATCATCTCGATAGCGCAGGCGACCGGAAGCGCCGCTTCCTTCGAACCTCCAAGCGCCTCTGCCGCTGCCAGGACGAAAATCGGCCGCAGCCGCTTGCCCCCGGCCATCAAAGAGTAATTCATCGATTCCCGCAGCGGACCGGGGACTTGCCACTGGGCAGGCAGCGACTCAGCGAGCGCCGCCTCCACTTTTTCCGCTTCTTCGGTTATATAGTCGCGTATCGTGCTTATGTTATTCAACCGAATTCCCCTTATCCTCCAAGGCCGGTTGGAAAGGCTTGCGGGTGACGCCCGCTTCCCCTTCCACCAACATCTCGATTTTCTTCTCGACCTGCTCCAGCTTCAAGCCGCACAGGTGGGAAAGACGAACCCCTTCCTGATACAGCTCGATCGCTTTTTCCAAAGGAACGTCCCCGCTTTCCAGCTGGCCGACGATGCGTTCCAACTGCTCGATCGCCTGCTCGAAGCTGAGTTCCGTTTCGCTATTTGACATCCTCGATCTCCTCCATACCCCATACGTGACAATCCAGCTTGCCGTCCGACAGCCGGATTTTGATAACGTCCCCGATCTGCACCTGACGGGTGGAACGGATCAGCGTCCGCTCCTTCTCGTCGTACGCCAGATTGTAGCCGCGCTGCATGACTTTCAGCGGGCTGAGCGCGTCCAGATGGCGGACGCCGGACTGCCACTCCTGCTTTTTGACGCGCAGGAGGCTCTGCATCGCCGTGTCCAGCTGCCGGCCGGCTGTAACCAGCCGCCGCTTCGCATACACGGTCTGCTCGCGCGGATCGAAGCCGGACAGCTTGCGCTCCAGCTTCATGTGGCGCTCGGCAGCGCGGGCAAGCCGCTGCCGGATGCGGTAACCGAGCTGCTCCGCCAGCCGGTCGAGCCGCTGCGCAGGCTGCATCAGCAGCTGCCTGCGCGGGTTCGTCAGGAACGGGGAGCGCTTCGCGCGCTCCAGCCGTTCCTGCTTGCGGCGCAGCTGCTGGAGCAGCCCGTAATGCAGCCTCTGCGCATGCTGCGACAGCTGCTGCTTCAGCTCGAGGTGGTGCGGCACCGCGAGCTCGGCCGCCGCCGTAGGCGTCGGCGCTCTGAGATCGGCGACGAAGTCCGCGATCGTGAAGTCCGTCTCGTGGCCGACGGCCGAGATGACGGGAATCGCGGAGCCGGCGATCGCCCGCGCGACCGCTTCCTCGTTGAACGCCCACAGCTCCTCGAGCGAGCCGCCGCCGCGGCCGACGATGAGCACCTCGGCTTCACCGAGCCGGTTCATCGCTTCGATCGCCTTGACGATCGAAGGCGCCGCCTGCGCCCCCTGTACAAGCACCGGGTACAGGAGAATCGGGATCGACGGGTAGCGCCGCTGCAGCGTGATGATAATATCGCGGATAGCGGCCCCCGTCGGAGACGTGATCACGCCGATCGCGCGCGGAAACCGGGGAATCGGTTTCTTGCGCTCCGCCGCGAACAGCCCTTCGGCTTCGAGTTTCTTTTTCAACTGCTCGAAGGCCAGATACAAGCTGCCGATGCCGTCAGGCTGCATCGCCGTCACATAGAACTGGTACGCTCCGTCCCGCTCGTACACCGAAATGTTGCCGCGGGCGATGACCCGCGTGCCTTCCTTCGGCATAAACGCAAGCTTCTGGTTATGCGAAGCGAACATGATGCTTTTCAGACGTCCGTCCGCATCTTTCAGCGTAAAATACATATGCCCGCTGGAATGATGCGTAAAGTTGGATATTTCGCCGCGCACCCACACGTCCTGCAGACGGGGGTCGCCCTCCAGCGCCATTTTGATATAACGGTTCAAATCCTTGACGGATAAGATTTTCGCCTCGTTTTTAGCCATAACTTCGCGCTACACGCTCACATTCGCTTGAGCGGCGCGCTGTGCGGCGTCAACGGTGTTGCGCAGCAGCATCGTGATCGTCATCGGGCCGACGCAGCCGGGAACCGGCGTAATCGCCGAAGCGATCTCTTTCACCGCTTCAAAATCGACGTCCCCGGTCAGCTTGCCGTCAGCAGGGCGATTCATCCCGACGTCGATGACGACGGCGCCCGGTTTGACGTGATGCGCTTTGATCAGATGCGCCTTGCCGACGGCGACGACAAGAATGTCCGCTTGCTTCGTAATCTCTTCCATATTCGGCGTGCGGGAGTGAACGACCGATACCGTAGCATGCTCGCGCAGCAGCAGCATCGCCATCGGCTTGCCGACGATATTGCTGCGGCCGACGACGACGGCGTGTTTGCCGGCGATTTCCACGCCGGTGCGCTTCAATATTTCGATGACGCCGTGCGGCGTGCAGGGCTTCATGCCGTCTTTGCCGATCATCAGGTTGCCGACGTTGACGGGATGGAAGCAATCGACGTCTTTGGCCGGATCGATTTCATCGACGACCGCTTCTTCGTCAATATGCTTCGGAAGCGGAGACTGCACGAGAATCCCGTGTATCCGGCTGTCCGCATTGAACTTGTGAATCAGGTCGATCAACTGCTCCTGCGTCGTGCTTTCCGCCAAGCGGTGCACTTCGGAATAAATGCCCACATCGTCGCAGGACTTCGCTTTGTTTCTGACATATACTTGCGAAGCCGGGTCTTCCCCGACGATGACGACGACGAGGCCGGGCTGATGGCCTTTGGCGGTCAGCTCGGCGACTTCGGCTTTAATTTCCTCACGAATCGAGCTTACGAGTTCTTTTCCATTAATTACTTGTCCGGACATGCAGGACTCCTCCTCCAACGAAATCGATGATGTGTATGAAGACGCAGCGCCTTCCAATCAATGCGCAGGCTTGCTTTTGATGTTTGCCAGTTCCTTGATCATTTTGCCGAGTACTCCGTTGACAAACTTCCCGGATTCTTCCGTGCCGAAATGTTTCGCGAGCTCGATCGCCTCGTTCACGACGACTTTCGGCGGCACATCCTCGCGGTAAATCATTTCGTAAACCGCAAGCCGCAGCACTTCGCGGTCGATGCGGGACAGCCTGTCCATTTGCCAGCCTTTCAAATACTCTTCCAGCACTTCGTCGATCCGGACCTTGTTGACGGTTGTCCCCTCGACCAGCTCATAAATATAGGCCGGCGAAATTTTCTCGTCGGCGACATCGAGCTGCGCTTCGTTGTCATGTTCCGCTTCATGGATGGCGTTCTCGACGGCCTCCTTCGGAGACGCCTCATTCATCTGTATTTGGTATAAACTTTGTAGCGCAATTTCCCTTGCGACCCTGCGTTTCATTCATGTCCTCCTAAAAATTCGGGTTTCGTATCCGAATCATTGCTTTTCCTCTAGTATACGTCATTCGTGAATGAATCCAAACAAAAAAATCCATGGAAAACCCAAGGATTTTAGCGAAACATTCTCCATTTTTGCGTGAGATAGCGCCAAATGTCTTCGAGCACCGGAAAGCCTTCCCTGCGGTCGAGCCTGTTGCCGACATACAATCCAAGCAGTACGATACATGCAAAAATGAGCATGTTCCAAAAACCGAAAAACAAATAAATAAAGCCAAAAAATACGCCCAAGCCAGTTCCGATCGTCTTGCCCCTATGCTGCTCCCACAGCTCATTCCACATGGGTGGGTTCACCTCTATTCGACACGGCTTTTAAATGATGGAGCGGACTGCACGATATTGGCAACGTATACGGTTACGGAAGCTACCGGGATGCCGGTAATTTCCTCAATATGCCGTTTCACGTTGTTCTGCATCTCTTCGGTCAGGTCGGGAATGGAGCTTTCCCCGTCTACCACGGTGCGGATCAACAGCTCCAGACCGGATTGGCTGACCCGGACGCGGGCCCGCAAATCTTTGACCCCTCTCGTGCGCCCGGCCGCTTTCAAGGAAAGATTCTCCACCGTTTCGATGGAAATCCGAATGTCGCCCACCTCCGTACGCTGATCGATGGACGGGGATTGGGAGCGGCTTCTGCGCAGCGATATGTATAAAAAGCGAATGCTGATGAGCAGCACGATGAGGCTGACGGCTATCGCTGTGTAAGCGTAGTTTTTATCAAAATAAAAACTGCTGAGCACGGCATCGGCCTGTTCTTTCGGAATCCAGCTGCTTGCCACGGATAAAACGGCGATGGAAACGGCGAATATGATAAGGCTGTACAGGAATAACAGAAGCCTGTCTGCAATTTTACCCACGAGAGCTTGTCCCCTTCCTATGAAGAAACCCCCTGCAACCTGTAGGGGGCTTCAAATGATCCGCTTATTTCACTCGTTGCGCGGCCGGCGACTCTTCTTCGACCGGTTTGTCGTTCGATTTGAAATGGACGTCGTGGATGTGTACGTTCACTTCCACTACATTCAACCCTGTCATCGATTCAATCGCCTGCTTGACATTTTGTTGAATTCCGCCGGCCACTTCCGGGATTCGATTTCCGTATTCGACAATAATGGAGACGTCAATGGCGGCTTCGCGCTGCCCCACTTCAACTTTTACGCCCTTGGACAAGTTCTTGCGTCCGAGCAATTCGGCAATTCCGCCTGCCAGACCGCCGCTCATCCCCGCTACTCCCTGCACTTCAACCGTTGCCAGACCGGCAATGATTTCAATAACTTCAGGGGCAATTTGGATGCTGCCCAAGTCTGTCTTGACGTAATCCGGAGCGATTGTGGTCATTGTGGCACCTCCTAAAAATTTTCGCCAGAAAACCGGCTTCGTAAACATTTGCGCTGCACAGGCGCGAAAGTATAACCGGCCTCGTCAGCATGTATCAATTTTATCGTGTTTGGGATAAGCTGTCATAATAAAATACTATACCATTTCGCCGATTATATGACAAACAAATGTCTGGGAGTCTGTCTGGGCAGACTCCTAGGATTCCGGATCGTTCACATCGTGTTCTTCCAAAAATTTGATGTCGTGGTCGCCCTGGATAAATTTCTTGTGCTCCAGCAATTTTTGGTGAAACGGAATTGTCGTATGCACGCCTTCGACGGCGAACTCCGTGAGCGCCCTTTTCATCCGGGCAATCGCGTCGTTGCGGTCGGTTCCCCACACGATCAGCTTCGCGATCATGGAGTCATAGTGCGGCGGAATCGTATAGCCCGGATATGCCGCGCTGTCCACCCGGACGCCGAAGCCCCCCGGAGGCAGGTAAAATCTTACTTGTCCGGCGGAAGGCATGAAGTTCTTGTTCGGATCTTCCGCATTGACACGGCATTCGATAGCCCAGCCGTTGATTTTGACATCATCCTGGGAGAACGACAGCGGATTGCCTTCGGCGATGCTGATCATCTCTTGGATAATATCAATTCCCGTGATCATTTCCGTAACCGGATGCTCGACCTGAATTCTCGTATTCATTTCCATGAAGTAGAATTGACCGTCCGGAGCAAGCAAAAACTCCAGCGTTCCCGCACCTGAATAATTCACGGCCTGCGCTGCGCGTACCGCCGCTTCCCCCATCGCTTTGCGGATTTCCGGGGTCAAAATCGGGCACGGCGCTTCTTCGACCAGCTTCTGCCTGCGGCGCTGCACCGAGCAGTCGCGTTCGCCCAAGTGCACGACGTTGCCGTGCTTGTCCGCAAGAATTTGAATTTCGACGTGCTTCATGCCGGTCAAATATTTCTCCAGATAGACGCCTGAGTTGCCGAAAGCGTTCTGCGCCTCCTGCTGTGCGGTCGCAATTTGCTGAACGAGCGTATCCTCGTCCTCCGCAATGCGGATGCCTTTGCCGCCGCCGCCGGCCGTAGCCTTGATAATGACCGGATAACCGATATCTCTGGCGATGCTCAGCGCGTCCTCGATGTTCTCTACCAGACCGTCGGAACCGGGAATGATAGGCACTCTCGCTTCTTTCATCGTTTGCTTGGCGACGGACTTGTCCCCCATCCGGCTGATCGCATCCGGGGAAGGCCCGATGAACGTTAGATTGCAGCTCTCGCAAATCTCCGCAAAATCGGCGTTCTCCGCCAAAAATCCGTAGCCGGGATGAATAGCGTCACACTCCGTTAGCGTAGCTACGCTCATGAGGTTCGTGAAATTCAAATAGCTGTCTTTGGACGCGGTCGGCCCGATGCAGTAAGCTTCGTCGGCAAGGCGCACATGCAGCGCTTCGCGGTCGGCTTCCGAATAAACGGCGACCGTATCGATGCCGAGCTCTCTGCAGGCCCGAATAATACGAACGGCGATCTCTCCGCGGTTCGCGATAAGGATTTTATGAAACTTCATGGTTTTCCCTCCTGAACAAAACGCGCTTACTCCGGTCTGACCAAAAATAATGGTTGGCCGTATTCGACAAGCTGGCCGTTTTCGACGAGCACTTCAACGATTTCGCCTTTGATTTCCGCTTCGATCTCGTTCATCAGCTTCATCGCTTCCACGATGCATACGACCGTTTTGTCGACGACTTTGGAGCCAACGCTGACGTAAGGAGCGGCGCCCGGGGAAGCAGCCTGATAAAATGTGCCTACCATCGGGGACACAATTGTGTGAACGGACGGGTCGTTCTGCTTCGCGGCCGGAACGGACTGCACGGACGCGGTCTCGGCGGCAGGCGCAGGCGCCTGGTGGACAACGCCGGCATGTCCCGCTTGCGCGTATGTATGCTGAACAGGCGCAGCAACCAATACAGATTCCGTTTTATTCGGCTTACGAATCGAAAGTCGCGATCCTTCGTTTTCGATTTCAAGCTCTTGTAAATTGGATTGATCAACCAGCTTGATCAGCTCTTTGATTTCACTCAATTTGAACATTAAAGTCACTCCTTCAAAGTTGGTGAACCTTTAACACGGGCACGTAACCTATGAAAGCGGGCTACTTCACCCGCAACGTTAGTATTATACCCATAAACGCAAGAAATGGAAAGAGTCCAGTTTCGCGGACCCTTTCCGGCGGATTGCGTCATTTTTTGCGGTTTGACGCCAGAATCTATGGACGGACGTATTGAATCTTAATATTTTCGGGAGCGGCGCCAAGCTCTTTCATGACCATGTCCACGATCGTAACGCCCTGGCTTTTTTCAAGTTTGCCGCTTTGCACCGTCACTTTCCAGGCGTTGCCTTCCTGCGTCACGATCGCCTGCGAATAATCTTTCATCAGCATCCCTTCCAGGTTCTCGATCTTGTCGTAGTCGCCGGACAGCTTCTCGAGGTCGTTGTTCGCTTTGGCTACGGCTTCCGGAGTTTGATTTTTGTCCGTGATCAGATCCAGCAGATCGGAAGATTTTTTCGTGTACGCTTCATGACGTTTCAACTGCTCGTTCGTAAAATAGTCGCTGGCCGATGTCGCTTTCGACTGCTCCTCGACCTGCTGCAAAATTTTCGCGTCCGCGCTTTGCTTGGCGTCACCGGATGCGTCGGCCGATGGTTTGGCATCTGTTTTCGCGCCTGTTTTGGTGTCAGTTTTCACATCCGTTTTCGCGCTCGTTTGCGGGTTCGTTTGCGGGTTCGCCTTGGCATCTGTCTGCGTATTTGTTTGCGTATTTGTCTGCGTGCTAGTTTGGGCGTTTGCTTTTGCGTCCGTTTTGGCATCTGTGCCGGCAGCGGCTTTTGTGTCCGTTTTGCCTGTATTCGAGGCGGCTGCGCCCGGGTCGACCTGGCTCATGTCGATTTTGACTTCCTGCGGCTTTTTGACGTTTTCTGTCGAAGCGACATCCAGCTTGTTCACGTCTTCGGTAAACAAGTAGTAAGCGGACAGCACCACCATCAGGCTGAGCATGGATACGAGCCAAATTGTTTGTCTTTTTGCGTTCATTGAAAATTCCTCCTTGGATATTTGAAATTGGGTATGATGAATGAAATGGTTGAACAGTTGCAGCGTTTAACCTGTTTTTCTCGGCAAAATCGAGATTTTATGGGCGGGAACGTCCAGGCCCCGCTCCACCGCTTCGGAAATCATTTTTTTCACGGTCAAATTTTCCGCGCCCCTGGCGACGACGATAACCCCTCTGATTTTGGGTTTGATATATTTGAGCACGAGCGGCTTCTGGTCCCCCGAAACCTGGTAGATGACCACTTCCCCGCTCCGCGTAACCTGGGAGATGTTTCTCGTAGCGCCGTTCGTATCGCGCTCGGTCGTCATTTGCTGGCTGTCGTTGTAGTTTTTATCGACGGTCACTTCTTCCGTGGATTCGATCGTTACCAGCACTTCCACATCGCCGACGCCGACAATTTTTTGCAAAATTTCTTTCAACTGCGCGCCGTAAGCTTCCTCGTAATCGTGAAAAGCGGAATTTTCTTTCGGCTGGCTGCCGAGAAACGTCGTTTGGTTCGGAGGCGGAGAGGCTCTGCCTTCGTTAATGGGATCGGCATCTTTTACGGTTAAAAAAGAGTTCAGAATCATCAGCGCAGCTCCCGAGAGACCAATCAATACGACCCACAGGATTGTATTTTTGCGTTTGGGTCCTCCGGGACCTCCTCCGAATTTCTGCTCCATCCATTGCAGCAATGTTCCCATCCGTTCACCCCGCTTCGTTTCGTGAATGTGCCCCTCCGCCCGTGCGCTGCTACAGCTTGCCCGCATCGGTTAGAATGCGGATGCCGATTTGCGCCGGTTTTATTTGCCAGTCACGGCTGATTCCTTGAATGAGCCGGTCGCGTTCCTGCTGCAACCGCTGCGGCAGCGGCTCCTGCCCTTTGCTTGCCGGCGCGGACTTGCCGCCGGCTTGAATGTCGATCCGCACCGGATCGACGGGCTTGACCGGCTGCATCGCGGCGATGCTGCCGTCTTTAGCCCCGGGCTGCGGCTGCCGCTTCGCCTCTATATCATGAAGGGTTACCCTGACATCGGTAATGAAGGGCTTCCCGTTATTGTCGATTTGAGCGCGCACTTGAACGTCGCTGACGGCGAGATCCGTTTGTTTTTGCAAATCTTCCTTCATCAATTCGGCCAGCCGGGTTTGGATCAGCTGCACGGACTGTTTGTTCCCTTCGGCCGCAAGCTTTTGCGCTTCGCGCGTAATGTCGTCAAGCGATTTCATCAGGTTTTTCCCGCCGCCAGCCTGCAGGGCGGCTTCGCTCTGCCTCGTTTCGGCCGAGGCAAGCAATTGGTCGACGCTCCAATCTTTGCGCAGCAGTTGGACGACCGGCGAAAGCAGCGTCAGCAGGATGAACAGGCTGAGCACGGTTTTGACATAGCGCTGCATCGTATTGCTCGGCAGCAGCAAATCTGCGAAGGTCGCAAGCAAGATGACCATGATGACGGTTTTGAGCCATCCGCCTAACCAGTCCATGGGAGGTCCTCCTGAGCATCTTTTTCAAACATACCGACCGTCAGACTCCTGGGAGTCTGTCCGACGGAGTTACTTTTGTGCATACCTTCTACGTGGTTCATCGGACAGACTCCTAGCGCATCATGACCGACACGTTGCTGATTGCGATCATGATCGTGATCGCCAGGAAAAACATCAGTCCTACCGCAGCGAGCGCGGCAAACACGTACACCATGCTTTTGCCGATCGTCTGCAGACAGGCGATCATCGGGCTGTCGCCGATCGGCTGCATCATTGCGGCGCTTAGGTTATATATAAAAGCGAGCGTCAATATTTTGATCGCCGGGAAGGCGCACAGCAGAATGAGGATGATGACGCCGACGAGCCCGATCGCATTTTTGACGAGCAGCGAAGCGCCAATGACGGTTTCGGTGGCGTCGGAGAACAGCCTGCCGACGACGGGAATGAAATTTCCCGTAACGTACTTGGCCGTCCGGATCGCGACTCCGTCCCTGACGGCGCCTGCGGTGCCCTGCACCGATATGACGCCGAGAAAAACCGTTACAAACACGCCAAGCAGGCTGAGGCTGACCGTCCGCAGCAAATTGGCCAGCTGCGTCACTTTGTACCGTTCGCTGAGCGAACTGACGATGTTCAGTACCGCCGAAAAGAACAGCAGCGGAAACACGAACACATAGATGGCGGTGCCGATCGAATGGACCATGAAGATGATCAGCGGATGCAGGATCGCAACCGAGGTTACGTTTCCCATCGAAGCGAGCAGCGTCAGCAGCAGCGGAACGATAGCGACCATGAACTGGATCATCGACGTGATGGCTGTCTTGGCATAGCCGATAGCAACGCTGAAGCTGTTGATCGCGATAATAATCAAGACCATATAGGCGATGGAGTATCCGAGCTTGCTGACCGTATTTTTTTCGAAGGAGCTTTGCAGTGTCTCCAAAATCATGCTGAACACGGTTAAAATCACGATGGAGGCGAGCAGTTTGCCGTTAACAATCACTTCATGGAACACATAATTCAATAGTCCCCGGAACAGGCTGGATACGCTGATTCCTTTCGTCCCCAGCAGCAAGTCCATAAAGCTGGGCGTCTTGCTTTCCGGGAAATAGCCGCCGTATTCTTTCATCAGCTTATCCCAATACTGCTCGACCTGATCGGTGTTCAGATGGCTGGCCTGCTCTTTAATCAGCGTATCCGCCGGAGAGTAGGCGTTAGACGTGCCCGTCCATCCGAGCCAGAAGCTGGCTAGCAAAATCACAAATATCGTCCATCGGTTGTCGGGCGCGCGGCGCAGGGCGGGTGGGATCACTGGGTTCAGCTCCTTAAACGTTGCTGCGCCTTAAGCGGGCAGCAGTTTGACGACCGTTTCTATAATGACCGTTATGATCGGAATCGCCATCACCATAATCAAAATTTTGCCGGACAGCTCGATTTTGGAAGCGACGGATTCCTGACCTGCGTCCCGGACGATTTGGGCGCCAAACTCGGCGATGTAAGCAATGCCGATGATTTTCAGTATCGTTTTCAGGAAAACCATATTGACACCGGACTTTTGCGCCAAATTCTCGAGCATTTGGATGACCGCCGATATTTTGCCGATCAGGAACAGGAAGATCATAATTCCTGCAAACGCTGCGAGCAAAAAAGCGAACATCGGCTTCTGCTCTTTAATAATGAGCGATAGTATCGTAACGATAAGCCCCAGACCGACGATTTGAATAATTTCCATAGCGAGGTCCGCCTACTGAAAAAGGAATATCGTTTTGATTTCTTTAAACAAGTGATCCAGCATGCTGACGACCATGAACAGCACGACCACGAAGCCGATTACCGTCACCCAATGCGCCATATCCTCTTTGCCCATCTGCTTGAGCACCGAATGAATCATCGCGATGATGATGCCGATGCCGGCGATCTGGAAAATGGCGTTTACATCTACGTTCATTCCGGGCACCCCACTCTGTTGACAACTGATAAAAGCTTGGCGAATGTACCGCTGCATCTTTTAATACATCAAGATCACGATTAATGCTCCTATCAGGACACCGAGGCTTTTCCACATTTTTTCGTACCTGCGCTGCTCTTCTCTCGCTTCCGTTTCCTCAGCCTGCAGTTGGCTGACGGCGAGCCGCAGATGCTTCACCTGATCTTCGCGATCGGAGATTCCGAGCACCGATCCGAGTTGAAGCACGATCTCCTGCTCGGGCGTTTGCAGCGAAGTCCGCTTCCATACGTCCGTCACCGTTTGCCGCCATATTTCACGCGCGGACATTCCTGTTCCGTCCGGGGATGCCAGCCGCTGCGCTGTCAGCCGAAACAGCGAGGATACGGGCTCGGCGAGCTGCCTGCTGAGCGACAGGAAAGCGTCGGGAAGCGGTGTGAGCGCAAACACGATCTCGGTTTCCATCCGCTGCAAAGCTCCGATCAGCAGCCGAATTTGCCTGGGGCGTCTGGCATAGTGGGCGGCTTGCAGAAAACCAAGCAGAGCGGCGGCTCCGAGGATGAGCACCGATCCGGCAAACTTCAGCATCATCGATCATCCTCTTCCCGTTCGATAGGCTTGGAGCTGCCTTCCGGAACCGTCCAGCACCCGAAACGGCGCGTTACCCTGCTTGCGTCTTCCCAGCACGACATATCTGGCAAATACGCCCTCGTCCAGCAGCTGCTTCATAACCGGCCGGAGCCGCACATCCTCATAGTCGGCGCCATGAGCGGTCGCGACCAGCCGGATGCCGGCGTGGACCGCCTCGTGGATCGCCGACGCATCCTCGGGCCGGCCGATTTCATCGACGACCAGCACGTCCGGTGACAGGGAGCGGATCATCATCATCATCCCCTCCGCTTTGGGGCAGCCGTCAAGCACATCCGTGCGCGGGCCGAGATCGAACCGCGGAACGCCTCTGACGCTGGCCGCCAATTCCGAACGCTCGTCGACAACGCCGACTTTGCGTCCGATCCGGGCCGGCGGTTCATGTGCCGCCTCCCTGACAGCCGAACCCCAGTCGCCCCGGCTCACCAACCTCGCTAGATCGCGGACGAGCGTCGTCTTTCCTTGCTGCGGAGGCGAAATAATGAGCGTATGGTGGATGCTTTGCAGCGCGGGATCGAACAAGTACGGCATCACCTCTTTGGCGGCCCCTTGGACGTCCCTCGCGACCCGGATGTTGAAGGAGCTTACGTCGCGGATTTGCTTGACTTGCCCCTGCTCGAGCACCGTCCTCCCGGCCAGTCCGACCCGATGGCCTCCGGCAACGGTAATGTAGCCCCGGCGCAGTTCTTCCTCAAACGTGTACAAGGAATGATTCGTCAGCATTTCCAGAAGGGACCGGCAGTCCGCCTCGCTGGGCTTGTAGGCTGCCGCTTCGTCGTATACCGTTTGACCCCGGCCGTTCAAAAACGCATACTTGCCGCAAAAGCCGATCTCAAGCGGCCGCGACTCTCTCACCCTGATCTCTTCCACGCCCTGTTGAACGTCTGCCGGAAGCTGCGCCAAAATCGTTTGCAGCGAGCGGGGAAGCAGGTTTATTATCGAATCCAGCATAGTGAGCCATGCCTCCAAGTTGTCCAGTCTTCTCTATTCATTTGTATGCCTGATAGAAAGAAATATGACAGTTTACTTTTTTAATATGCCTATGAAAATGCAGCTTACACCCGCAATCACCCATAGCATTTTGCCAAATGATAGTTTTTCGGCAATAGCTACTAGACCGATAGTCGTTGTCGTCAAAAGTACTAGTGGACCTACCAGAGCCAGTCCCGTGTTGACCAGCAAAGCTTTATCCACCTGATTCAACCGGATCATCAAAATCGCCGCAATGATCTCGATGCTTCCCGACATCAACCTCAGCGACGCCATGCTCAGAACAATTTTGTTAATCATGCCTTCTTGCTTCCCTCCTTTAAAAAGGGCTTCCTCCTTTTGAACCCGGGCTGAAGCTGCAAAAGCGCAGAGATTGGAAAAAAGCCGGAGACGCGCTTTTGTAAAGCCGTTTCTACCGCCCGAAGGCCAGTCCAATAAGGAAACGGCTTTACAACGGGAGTCGGAGGTTTTTTCAAATCGCGGAGCGCCCCGATGCAGCTTTCAAAAGAGGTTCAACGGCTGCTAACCCTTTTTACCCTACCTTATGCGGGCTCGTCTGATTTTAGGCATAGTGGGCACCACCCCAATCAAAAATGCATATGATGAACTCAGAAATGAACCTTAACAGGATAGCGAGGAGATAGATCCCATGGAAGTGACCTCTCAACTGAAATGGAACCCGGTTCTGGTCGACCCCTCAGGGCGGAGACAGGCCAAACCGAGGACGCTCGGAAAAACGATGGTAATCGACAAAGGGCTGGGCATGAACGCCTTTGAGGATTTGCTGAGCGCTTCCGGCGATCATGTGGATATGATCAAGTTCGGATTCGGAACCTCGCCTCTATACCCTCAGCAAATATTGAAAAAGAAAATCGAAATGGCCAAAGCTGCCGGCATTTGCGTCTATCCGGGAGGCACGTTCCTGGAGGTGGCTGTCGCCCAGGATGCGGTCGATTCTTTTTTTGATATGGTTATCGCGCTCGGATTTACCGGACTTGAAGTGTCCGACGGAACGATCAGTATGGATCGGAGGCTTAGAAACGAATTGATCCTGCGGGGGCTGGAGGCCGGTCTTGAGGTCTTTACCGAATATGGCAAAAAAGGTTGGGGGTCATCGATCGAGCTTGAGGAGCTTATCGAGACGGTAACGCTGGATGCGCAGTTCGGCGCGGAGCTTGTGACGATCGAAGCCCGGGAATCCGGGATGGGCGTGGGCATTTTTGACGAACAGGGGAACTGTAAGGACGAGGAGCTGCATAAAGTGCTTTCCGCGATACCGGGGCGGCACCTGCTTTTGTGGGAAGCGCCGCTGAAACACCAGCAGGTCCATTTGCTGCAGCTTTTGGGCCCTGACATTCATTTGGGCAATATCGCGACTCCGGACATTATTTCTTTGGAAGCATTGCGGAGAGGGCTTCGCTCCGATACGTTGTCCTTCGGTGCCGGGAAGGATTGAACCATGCAAATCGATGTGGTCGCGAGCGTAGGCGAAGCCAGGTCCGATGAATTCATCCATAAAACGGTCGTCGTGATCGATGTCCTTCGCGCTACCAGCACGATGATTGCAGCTTTAGCCAACGGCTGCATCGCCGTCGTCCCTGTGGAAACCGTGCTGCAGGCCAAAGAACTGCAAGGGCAGGGAGACCTGCTCGGGGGCGAGCGCTTCTGCAAAAAAATACCCGGCTTCGATTTCGGGAATTCGCCGGGTGAATATACGCCGTCCGCCGTCGGCGGCAAAAAAGTGATTCTGACGACGACCAACGGCACGCGCGGCATTCAAAAGGCGATGAAAGCGGACCATGTGCTGGCGGGTGCGCTGATTAACGGAAGAGCCTGCGCGGCTGCCGCGGCGGAGTTCAAACGGGACGTCGTGCTCGTGTGCGCAGGCACGCAGGACGTGTTTGCTCTGGAAGACGGGCTTTGCGCCGGCCAGCTCGTCACCGAGCTCATTGGCTTGATCGGGGATAAGCATACGCAAATCAACGATTTCGGGCTCGCTATGATGAACTGCTACCTGCACCTGCAATCGAACATAACGGAAACGCTGCTGAAAACCTCAAACGGCAAAAGGTTGTGCAAGCTCGGGTTCCGCGACGATATCGCGTTCTGCGGGGAGTCGAATACGTTTGCCACGGTGCCCGTTTTGCAAAATGACCGGATGGTTCCCCATAGCCCCATCGTGTTCTAAAACAAAGCCCGTCTCATAGACTAGGATTGACTACTCATGAGACAAGGGGTTTTGGCATGAACGGCGACTTGTTACTGGTCATTCTTATTATTATCGGGCTGATCGGCCGATCGCATATTATTACGACGGCCGCCTGCATCCTGCTTGTCGTGAAGCTGATCGGGCTCGACCGCTACCTGCCGACCCTGGAGCGGCGGGGGCTGGAATTAGGCCTGCTTTTTTTGACCATGGGGGTACTCGTCCCTTTTGCAAGCGAGCGCATCTCCTTCAAGGACATCGTGTCCGTATTTACGACCTGGCCCGGCCTCATTGCATTGGCGGGAGGGGCTATCGCGACTTACATGAACGGCAAAGGACTGGAACTATTAAAAATAGACCCACAATTAATTGTGGGCCTTGTCATTGGATCGATATTCGGCATTGTATTTATGCGCGGTATTCCGGTAGGACCTCTCATGGCCGCCGGAATCACGGCGTTTTTGCTCAAGGTGGCTTACTTTCTTGCCGATAAAATCAAGTAGTTATCTCCGATCCTGCGGTCCGCCGACGAACGCCTGCTCCGTAGTGTCCAAGCCGTACGCCGTATGCAGCGCGCGGATAACGTCGGCCAGATGCGTGCCGTCGATGACGCAGGACATTTTGATCTCGGACGTGCTGACCAGGCTGATGCTGACGCCAAGGTCGGAAATGACTTTGAACATCGTTGCCGCAACTCCCGGCGTGCTGACCATGCCGGCGCCGACGATGGACACTTTGACGAGATTCACTTCGGAAGTCACTTCGCGGAAGCCTATTTCGCCTTGAATTTTCCCGATCACTTCAAGCGCTTTTTCCCGGTCGGACAAGGACGTCGTGAAAGAGAAATCGGCCGAACCGTCGATGACGCCGCTTTGCACGATAATGTCCACGTCGATTTGCACGTCGGCAAGCGCCGTGAACACTTTGGCCAGTTGCCCCGGCTTCTCCGGTACACCGAGAATACTGATTCTTGCTACATTTTTATCGTAAGCGATGCCTCGAACAACGATTCCTTGCTCCATCACTGCTTCCTCCTTCACGTTGGTACCTTCATTGTAAGTAAAGCTGGAACGCACCACGAGGGTTACGTTGTAATTTTTGGCATACTCAACAGCACGCGGATGAAGCACGGCTGCACCGAGGTTAGCCAGCTCCAGCATTTCGTCGTACGAAATCTCGTTAAGCTTTCTGGCTACTTTCACAATTCGCGGATCTGTGGAATATACGCCGTCAACGTCCGTGTAAATTTCGCAAAGATCAGCCTTGATCGCGGCAGCCAGCGCCACTGCGGTCGTATCCGATCCGCCGCGGCCGAGCGTCGTAATTTCCCCTGCTTCCGTCATGCCCTGGAAGCCGGCTACGATGACGACATTTCCTTGCGCAAGGGCGTCGCTCACCCGTTTCGGCTGAATATCCGTAATTCTCGCTTTCCCGTGAACCTCTTCGGTATAAATACCGCTTTGCCAACCGGTATACGAAACGGCCTTTTCCCCAAGGCTATGTATCGCCATCGACAATAAGGCTACCGATACTTGTTCGCCTGTTGTCAGCAGCATATCCATTTCCCGGGCAGGTGGAGCGCCGTCATAAATTTGCCTGGACAGGTCGATCAAATCATCGGTTGTATCTCCCATCGCCGAAACGACAACGACGCAGCTGTGACCCGCCTGTTTTCGTTCTACGATTCTTTTTGCAACACGTTTCATTCGCTCCGCATCTCCGACAGAGCTGCCGCCAAATTTCATCACAATAAGAGACAAAGCTGACCCACTCCTAACGCATCAAATAACATAACAATTCAATATTATAGCATAAACCTGATGGAATGTGGGAGATAACGTAGATAAAACACGAATAAATATGAAAATCCTCCCGGTCGCAGGTTGAGCGATCAGGAGGAATTAAACGTTACCCGAAAGATTCCACGACTACTTTACGGTGAGGGGGTTAGGTAGCGTTAAGCCGATAATGATGGTGGAAGGATGTATAATTCCTGCAAATGTGCAGTTTTTTGCTCGTAGATGCGCTTGCTGCGGAATATTCCTGCATATGTGCAGTTTTTTTCACCCAAATCCACTCCAAGACGCATCAAAAGCGAAAATTCCTGTACTTTTGCAGGCTTTTCGAAATGAACCACTTTTGCGAAAAAAGCCTGCACTTTCGCAGGTTTTCTCTCTGTCAGCTGCCTTGTATCCCCAAACCCGCACGGGAGAGGTGCCAGTTGGGGAAGAACGGTTGTGCACCTCTCCAATATACGTTCTGCTTTTCTCAACAATTTTGATATTAGCAGGTTTTTCCAGTTTGCGTTTACCACGCTCGCTTTACTGCGCTGCCCCTGCTGTCGCACCGCGCGCAGCTCCCAGCGCGCGGTGTTGCGCTGCATGACGGCGGTCGGTCGACCACATGAGCCGTGCGCGCTCAGCCAAACTCCGCCCCGCCCCCCGGGCGGCGCGAACGCAAAAGGGACCGGCCCGCCCAATAGCTAAAGCTATTGGCAGGTCAGTCCCTTCATCATTGCCCGGCCCTTGCTTAGGCGCGGGAAATGTATTTGCCTTCGTCGGTATCGATGAGCAGCACGTCGCCTTCGTTGATGAAGAGCGGAACTTGCACGTTCAGTCCGGTTTCCAGCTTGGCGTTTTTGGTAGCGCCGGTAGCTGTGTTGCCTTTGATGCCCGGCTCGGTTTCAACGACTTTCAGCTCTACGCTTTTCGGCAGGTTGATACCGAGAATTTCGCCCTGATAGCTCATGATTTTAATGTTCATGTTCTCTTTCAGGAAGTTCAGCTCCCACTTGAGCTGCTCAGACGTCAAGCTGGTCTGATCGTAAGTTTCATTATCCATGAAAGTGTGTTCGCTGCCGCTGGCGTACAAATACTGCATATCTTTGTTGTCGATGTGAGCGCGGCCCACGTTCTCGCCTGCGCGGAACGTGCGCTCGACGGTGTTGCCGTTGCGCAGGTTTTTGAGCTTGGTGCGCACGAATGCAGCGCCTTTGCCCGGTTTGACGTGTTGAAAATCTTGAACGGTAAACAAGTCGCCGTCCACTACAATCGTTAAACCTGTTTTAAAATCATTTACTGAAATCACTGGTGTGTCCCTCCGCTAATCAATGATAAGAAAATCTTTGCTAGAATGTGTAAGTATTTTAATTCCGGCGTCGGTAATGACGACGTCGTCCTCAATCCGCACTCCGCCGAATCCGGGGAGATAGATGCCAGGCTCGACCGTTACTACCATGCCGGGCGTTAAAATCGTATCTTCCGCTTTGGACAATCGCGGAGATTCGTGAACTTCCATGCCCAGGCCGTGTCCGGTGCCGTGGCCGAAATATTCGCCGTAGCCGTGGCGCGCGATCACGTCGCGGGCAAAGGCGTCGCCCTGCCGGCCGGTAATGCCGGGTTTCAGGTTGTCCAGGCAGTGCAGCTGAGCTTCCAGCACGATGCCGTAAATTTCTTTGTGCTTATCCGTCGGCTTGCCCAGCATAACCGTGCGGGTAATGTCGGAGCAATACCCTTTATAATACGCTCCGAAATCCAATTTGACAAATTCGTTGCTCTGCAAAACGCGGTCGCTCGCTTTGCCGTGCGGCAGTGCGGACCGCTCGCCGGATGCAACGATCGTCTCGAACGATGTGGAAGTCCCGCCGTTTTTGCGGATGAACATTTCGATTTCCAAAGCAATGTCTTTTTCCACCGCACCGGGCTTCAGAAAAGACAAAATATGCGAGAACGTCGCATCGGCCAAATCGGCGGCTTCCTGCATGATTTGCAGTTCGGTCTCATCCTTGATATTGCGGATCCGCTCGACCAGCCGGTCAGTCGGGACAAGCTGAATGCCCGGCAATGCGGCCTGGTAGCTCAAGTAATCGCCATAGGACACGTCCGCCTGCTCAAAACCAAGCTGACCGATTCCCTGCTGCCGCAAAATATCGCCGACCGATTCGACGGCTTTGGGTTTATGCTCGATCACTTCAAAAAGCTTCGCCTGCTGCGGCGCTTGCGTCATATAGCGAAAATCGGTCAACAGAACCGCCCGATCCGTTGTAACGACGACATAACCCGAAGATCCCGTAAAACCCGTCAAGTATACGCGGTTGTACGCATTGGTAACAAGCACTGCCGGCAAATCCAGCTGCCGCATCTCTTTGCGCAGCCGCTCAAGGCGTTTTTCCTGCATTCGTATCACCATTCTTTCCTACAAATGTTCGTACAACGCTCTTAGACCGAGCTGATAGCTCTGTGCGCCAAAACCGCAAATTTGCCCGATGACAACCGGGGCTGTTACGGAAAGATGGCGAAATTCTTCTCTTTTATGAATGTTCGACATATGTACTTCGACGCAGGGCAGCTGCACGGTCGACAGCGCGTCGCGGATCGCGTAGCTGTAATGCGTGAACGCGCCCGGATTGATCAGCAGGCCGTCCTTCGTGCCGAAAGCTTCATGAATTTTGTCGATGATGGCGCCCTCGTGGTTGGATTGGAAGCTTTCCAGCTCGATGCCAAGCTCCCCGGCCAACTCGCTTAAGCTCTGGATAATGGCGGCCAGCGACGAACTGCCGTAAATCCCGGGTTCGCGGACGCCAAGCATATTCAAATTCGGACCGTTAATAACGAGCACTTTTTTCAAAATAAGGGAACCCCCCGGAACCTTCCCGTCAGGAAAGCTTATCATTAAGTATGCGCCAGACTTCCGTCGGGAAACTGCGCGGTTGAACTTAAATATTTTACCATAACTTTCATGCGTTGTGTATAGGTTCTCTCGTTCTTTCGTCCGTATATTCGATGGCGATCGAGTAGCCGATAAACAACCCCCACAACAGGAAGAGGCAAAAGTCGCTAATGATCGTATTTGCATCAAGATCGTGAATCCAGTACATCAATCCCACATAAGGACCGACGAGCAAGTAGAGCACTCCCCACCACGCAACCCCGTATGCTACGCCCCACCAAGGCCCGCTTAATTTTCCGAGAAAAATCGTATACAAAAAAGCCGCGGCAATGGAAAATAGCGTGAAAAAAAACCAGCCGACCAGTCCTCCTTTCCACGTAAACAAAAAATCGTGCTTGAAAAACGGCTCGACCAAAAAGCCGATCGCGACTTTTGTAAATTTTAAATATTGCTCGACGATTTTCAGAGCGCCCCAGATCAAACCCGCGAAAAACCCGATATATAGCGCAAAAAGCCACCTGCTCGTCCGCAGCATTCGTTTCTTTAGTCCGTTCATCCTTGGCCCCTCTTCCTTTCCCTGCACGCTTTGCTCGCGCTTTCCTGATCAGGAATAGTATGTTCTGCGGCGATCGGTAGCATTCAATCCGCGAATCCGTTACAATGAGAAGATAGCATGAACCATTTTAAAACGAGTACAGATAAGAAGGTGGATCTATTGTCGGAGCAAAACAGCATATACGGAGGACAAGCCGTCATCGAGGGCGTGATGTTCGCAGGAAGAAACGTGCACGTGACAGCGGTGCGCAAAAAGGACGGCTCTCTTGAATATCTGGAGGTGCCCAAAAAAGTAATTCCGTGGGTGCAAACGCTTAAGAAAATTCCGTTCATCCGGGGAATCGTCGGCATTATCGAATCGAGCGCCAAGGGCGCGCAGCATTTGAACTTCTCCGCGGAAACGTTCGCCGAAGAAGAAGATGGCCAGGAGGCCGGCGCCAAGAAAGAAGCGAAGCCCGGCATATTTTCCAACATTTCCATGATGCTCGGCGTTGCCGTCGTCGGCGTCATTTCGTTCCTGTTCGGAAAATTCGTGTTCACCCTTGTTCCTGCGGTCATTGAGCAGTTTTTGTTTCAGCATGTATTCAGCAATCAATTTCTTCATAATCTAATAGAAGGATTAATTAAAATTGTGCTGCTGATCGGCTACATTTATTTCATTTCCTTAACGCCCATGATCAAAAGGCTGTTTCAGTACCACGGCGCCGAGCACAAAGTGATCAGCGCGTACGAGGCAGGCGTCGAACTGACGGTCAGCAATGTGCAAAAATTCAACACGCTCCATTACCGGTGCGGAAGCAGCTTTATTGTCTTCACCGTTATTATCGGCGTAGTCATCTACTCTTTCCTGCATTATGACGGCTACGTGGAACGCATCGTGCAGCGTTTGCTGCTGCTGCCGGTCGTCATCGGCGTATCGTATGAAGTGCTACGCTTTACGAACTCGCTTCGCGAGGTGCCTGTACTGCGCTTCCTTGGCTATCCCGGCCTGTGGCTGCAGCTTCTGACTACGAAAGAACCGGAGGACAGACAGGTAGAGGTTTCGATCGCCTCTTTCAACCGTATGCGCGAAGCGGAAAAAAGAATTTTGGAGGGACGCATATGAGGCAGCGATTTTCCCTGAGCACCATCATTATTGCGGTTTTGATTGCTATCGGCATGCTCGTCAGCTTGCGGACTTTGTTCATACCCATATTAGTGCTGGGGATCATCTTCCTGCTCTACAAGTTTCCTCCTTCCAACTGGAAGATGAATCAGGGCGCCCGCAAAAACACAAGAGGAAAAACAAAGACGGCGAAATTCCGCGTCATTCCCGGAAACAAGGACGCCGATTCGGACGACTATCCGAAGTATCACTGATTTTTGCGGAGCACATACTTTTCGTAGTCCTGCTCGTAAGTTTGCATCGACCATTTCGTAAAATAATGATCCGCAGCTGTATACCCGGCCTCGTATAATTCGAGGCTTTTTTCTTTGGAAATGTCGAACTGGGTGTTATGAACGCCAAGGGTCGGAATTTTCACCGTCCGAAAGCGGTTGTGCTGCTCAATGTAACGCTCGTCATGCGCGCTGAGCATCGTTTCGAACAGTGCCTCGAACATCGTGATCGGCCCTTTGATTTTGTGCATTTGGTTGGTGCTTTTCCCTACAAGCTGAAAACCGATGACAGGTACACGCTCGGCATAAGTTTCACGGTCAAACACCCAAAGCGGATAGTTGCTGAGCAAGCCCCCATCCACCACGTAAATAAATTGCTTTATAAAAGCATCCGCCGCGGCGGAGCTTTTTGCTTTGCTTCTTGTTTTCAGGCGAATCATCACCGGGTCGAAAAAATACGGGATGCTCGTGCTCATCCGCACCGCTTTGGCGACCGGGAACTTGCGCGGGTCGATCCCGTATTGCGCGATGTCGTCGGGCAGCACGAGCAGCTTGCCCTGCGTAATATCCGAAGCGATGATCCGCAGCTGATTCGGCTTCAAGTCGCCGAAGGTGCGGATGCCTTTGGCCAGCAAAATTTGGTACACCCAGTTTTCCAACGCTTCTCCGGAATACAACCCTTTTTTAATAAACAGCCTCGCCGCCGGGCCGATAATGTTCGCATTGAACAGCGCCGACCTTTGCAAAAACGATTTAAACGGCGATTGCAAAATCAATTTCTTCATCTCTTCGCCCGTATATCCGGCAGCCAGAAAAGCCGCGACGATCGAGCCCGAGCTTGTGCCGGCCACCTCATGAAACACATATCCCCGATCATTCGCGGCGCTCACTGCGCCCGCCAGAGCAATGCCTTTTACGCCCCCGCCCTCAAACACGCCGTTGATCTTCATCCCACACTCTCCCCGAAGCGCAGTTAACGGACGCCAAGCGCTCCATTGTTATGTATGCGGGGACAGTTTGTCACTATGCCGCTTGCATCGCTCGGCGGGCAGAAAAAAAGACAGTACCCTCGCTATTTCGAGAGTATCTGTCCTTCTTAAGTATCGGCTTCCAATTCCTTGCGAACTTGCTGCAGCTCATTCATCCGGCCAGGGTCGCGGCGGAAATATTCGAGAAGCGTCTCGATGCAGGTGATCGAATCCCAGCTTAAATGATGCTCGATCCCTTCGACATCTTTATATATGTTGTCTTCCTGTACGCCGATCGTGGTCAAAAAGTCTTCCAACAGCTGATGCCGGTCCACCAGACGTTTGCCCATTTTTTTGCCTTTGGAGGTAAGCATGAGACCGCGGTATTTTTCATATACCAGATAGTTGTCTTTGTCGAGCTTCTGAATCATTTTGGTAACGGATGAGGGATGCACCTCAAGCCCTTCAGCAATGTCGGAGACGCGAGCGTAGCCCTTCTCGTCGATGAGCTTGTATATTCTCTCCAAATAGTCCTCCATGCTTGGTGTAGCCATTAGCTTAGTTCCCCCTGCTTACTCAATTTCCTTTTTATAGCTTTACCTATCATAATGCATGAACCCGGATGCGGTCAAATCAGGCTTATGTTTTGAATATTCGCTTAAAATTTCAACCAGTCCGGGGTAATTTGATTGAGCCACAGCGTGATCTGCGTCATTTTGCCCGTGTAGAGCAGAACGGCGATCACAATCATGATCCCCCCGCCGATTTTCATAATCGTATTGGAGTACCGCAAAATCCATCGCGTAGAGCCGATGAAAAACGACAGCACGAAGAACGGGATGGCGAAGCCGAGCGAATAAGCCGTCGTCATTTGGAACCAGGCCCCCGGTTCCGTCGTCGCCAAGGCAAGAATGGCCGAAAGAATCGGCCCTACACACGGGGACCACCCGGCTGCAAAGCCCATTCCGATAAGAACTGAGCCCGCATAGCCGGCGGGACGAAAGCGGATTTGCAGTTTGCGCTCTTTAAGCAGCCACTGCGGCTGAAAAATACCGAGCAGGAACAGGCCCATGACAAAAATGAGAATGGCGGCAATTTGCCGCAGCAATTCGCGGTAATCGAGAAAAAAATTGCCCAAAAATCCGGCCGTCAAACCGAGCGCATAAAAAATAATCGAAAAACCGACGATAAAACTTAACGTATGAAGCATCGTCTGACGCCTAGCGGCGGCCGAGGATTGGCCCGCTTTCAGCTCGCTGACCGAGATGCCTGTTATGTATGAAAGATAGGACGGATACAGCGGCAAGCAGCAGGGCGAAATAAAAGAGGCGACGCCGGCCCACAGGGCGATCCACAGATTGACGGAATCCATGTCAGCTCCTTAACCCCCTTCGCAAAATAGTTCCGATAAGCAAAACGATCAAAGTCATTACAACCGTGCCCCCTGGAGCAAGATCCCACACCCCGGCGACGACAAGGCCGATAATGACGGCAATTTCCGAAAAAATGACCGCGAGTACGACCGAATGTTTGAAGCTGCGGGCGATCAGTAAGCTGCAGGCGACCGGAATCGTCAGCAGCGACGACACGAGCAGCGCGCCGACGATTTTAATCGCAACGGAAATAACAAGCGCTGTCAGCATAGTGATCATCATATTGTAAAAGCGCAGCGGCAGCCCGCTGACACTGGCCGCATCCTCGTCAAAAAACATCAAAAACAGCTCCTTGAAGTGGAACGCAATGACCCCGACGACGATCAGGCATACGATGAAAACAACCCACATGTCCGTTGAATCGAGCGTATAAATGCTTCCGAACAAATAGCTCATCACATTCATATTAAACCCTTTGCCAAGCGTAAACAACAGCGTCGCCAGCGCGACTCCGCCCGACATGATGATCGCGATCGACAACTCGGCGTACGTTTTGTACGCTTTGCGGAGCCGCTCAATGGCAAAGGAGGCGATAAGCGCAAAAACCAACCCGACCCCAAGCGGATATATGTTGATTAAAAAGCCGAGCGCGACCCCGGCGATGGACACGTGCGCGAGCGTGTCGCCGATCATGGAAAGCCTGCGTAGCACAAGAAAAACGCCCATCAGAGGCGCAGTAAGCCCGATCAAAATGCCTCCGATCAAAGCTCTTTGAAAAAAATATTCCGAAAAAATATCCAAACCGTTCGCTCCTTACTGGGCTCCGATCATCTCGCGGATTTGGCCGATGGAGTGAGTCAGGTTCGTCTCGCGGCAATCCTCGGGATCATGGGTATGCTTTACGTAAAATTTGATGCCACCGCTCACCTGCTGCGGCTCGGAGCCCAGGTAAGACTGCATCATCTCCATATCGTGCGACACCATTATGAATGTCATATGGTGATGCTGGTGCATGTGGCGGATCATGCGGAAAAAGCCGGCCTGCGTTTCCGCATCGATCCCGACCGTCGGCTCATCCAGGATGAGCAGCTCGGGATTGTTCACGATCGCGCGCGCGAGGAAAGCGCGCTGCTGCTGTCCGCCGGACAGCTGGCCGATGCGGCGGTCCGCCAAATCCTCGATGCGCAGGGCGAGCATGGCATCTTCGGCTTTTTGCGCGTCCGCTTTCGTCAGACGGCGGTAGATCCGCTTTTTGTTGTACAACCCGGACAAAACAATTTCCCGGACTGTTGCCGGGAATAACGGGTTGAACGCGTTTTTTTGCGGGACGTAGCCGATCCGGTCCCAGTCGGTAAACCGGCCGAGCGGCTCGCCGAACAGCCGGATCTCCCCCTGCGTCGGCTTCAGCAGGCCGACCAGCATCTTGAGGAGCGTCGTTTTGCCGGCGCCGTTGGAGCCGATAACCCCAACGAAATCCCGCTCCAGAACGTCAAACCGGAGCTCTTGGATAACCTTTTTATGCTCATAAGAAAAAGCGATCTGATCCATTGCTACGATACTGCGGTGGCAAGGCTGAATTCCGCTGTTCTCCATCCTTTTTACCCCTATCTTCACTTGAATGAAAGCATGCTATATACCTATTGTAAAGCTTTCACAAGATTTTTCAAATTTTCGTCCATCACCGAAATATAGTCCTTGCCCGCTTTAGCCTGCTCCTCAGTCAATCCTTCCAGCGGGTTCAGCACCATCGTGCCGATGCCAGCATCTTTGGCCAACGTTTTCGCCAATTTATCGGAAACAAGCTCTTCAAAAAATATATATTTCAGGTTGTGCGCTTTTAAATACTCGTTCATTTTTTTCAAATCCTGGGCGGTCGGCTCGGAATCCGGCGATAGCCCCATAATCGCCATTTGCGTCAGCCCGTAGTCGCGGCATAAATAAGCAAAAGCCTGGTGCGACACCGCGATCTCCTTTTTCGGAACCTGGGAAAGCTCTTTTTTGTATCTGGCATCCAGGTCCGCAAGCTTGGCGGCATATTTGGCGTAATTTTGCTCGTACTCCGTCTTGTGTGCCGGATCGGCCGCGATAAGCGCTTCTTTTATATGCTCGGCCATTTTGCCTGCATTCAACGGGCTCAGCCAGACGTGCGGGTCGAATTGTTCCTTGCTATCGGACGTTTGAATCAAATCGGCTCCTTGGCTGGCTTCGACAACCTTCAAAGATGAATTTGCAGGAAGGCTCTCCAAGAAATCCTTCACCCAGCCCTCAAAGCCTGCGCCTTGATAAACAAAAACTTGCGCTTTCGTCATATTTTGCAAATCGCGGCTCTTGGGAGACCAATCGTGCGGCTCTACCCCTGCCGGAACGAGATTTATCACATTGACGTAGTCCCCGCCGATATTGCGCGTAAAATCGTACAACGGATAAAAGCTGGTGACAACGTTAACCTTGCCTTCCACCAGCCCGGCTTTGTCCGTCGCTTTGCCGCAGCCTGCCAATAAAATAGTAAACAAAGCGAAAATCGCCATGTAAAAAATAGTGCGCTTGCGCATGATGAAACTCCCTTCAAGACCGCTCGTCTAAATCGTAATTTTTTTTATTAACGAACTTGATTATACGAGCAGGCTTTTCGGTTGTCAATATCAAACAGAGCAAAAAAACCACCCTGCAGTCGCAGCGTGGTACAGATCATGACGCGGTGCTGCGCTGCATGACGGCGGTCGGTCGACCGCATACGCACCGCGCTGGGAACAATAAAACGCTTCGCTAGCCGCTGCCGGATTGGCCTCCGCCGCTTTGGGAATCGCCGTCCCCGCTCTTCGACTGGCCTCCTCCGCCTTTTTTCTTCGATGCGCCCTTGCCTTCCCCTTCTTTTTTGGATGGTTTTTCGCTTTGTTCCTTCAGCTTCTTGTACCGTTCTTCGGCTTGCTGCTGGACCTTTTTGTCCTGCTCCGTCTGATACTGCTTCATCTCTTTGTACATGTCGTACTGCCTCTTTAATTCCTGGTCAATGACGCTTCCCTTACCTGAGCTTTGCTCCTTTTGCTGGCCTTGGTCCTGCTGCTTGTTGCCGCCTTGCGAGTTGCCCATGCCGCAGGCCGTGAACAAAAGCAAGCACGCGGCAGTCCATGCGATTTTTGCCACAGTTCGAGCTTTCATAGGAGTCACTCCGTCAGTCTTTTTCCTTTAACATGCCCAAAGTTAAAGCAAAAAACCCCCATGCCGCTTGAAATCCGGCATGGGGGTGCGCTTTGCTATTTGACGATGGCGCCGTTCGGCATGCTGTCCGGAACGGTTGCCAGCGTCAGCTGATCGCCTTGCGAAGCGGCGAGAATCATCCCTTGCGACAGCTCGCCGCGCAGCTTGGCGGGCTTCAAATTCGTGACGCAAATCACTTTGCGTCCAACCAGATCCTCGGGCGAGTAAAACTTCGCAATGCCCGAGACGACTTGCCGCTGCTCGTATCCGAGATCGAGCTGCAGCTTCAAGAGCTTATCCGCGCCCTTCACAGGCTCGGCCGCAATCACCTGCGCGACGCGCAGCTCGACCTTGGCGAAATCGTCGATGCCGATTTCCTCCTTCGGCTCCGGCGCGGGCTGGACCGCGGCAGCGGCCGCAGGCGCTGCCTCTTTAGGCTGGGCGGTGCTGGCTGCGGCGCCGCCTCCCATGGCCTGGACGATATAGCCGATTTCCGGCTCCACGTCCAGCCGAGGGAACATCGGCTCTCCCTTCTGCACCTGCGTGCCGGAAGGGAGAAGACCAAAGCTCTGCACGCTCTCCCACGAAGTGAGACGCGGCAGGTCTTCCGCAGCGATGCCCAGCTGCTGCCAGATAAGCTGCGGCGCCTTCGTCAGGAAGGGGCGCAGCAGCACAGACGAAATGCGCTGGGACTCAGCCAGCACATACATAACCGAGCCGAGCTTCTCACGGCTCTCCTCGCTTTTGGCCATCGACCACGGCTGCGTCTCGTCGATGTACTTGTTCGTGCGGCCGATCAGCTGCCACACGACCGACAGCGCAATGGAGAACTCCATTTTCTCCATTGCGTCCTCGTACTTCGCTACCGTTGCCTTGACAGTCTCAAGGAGACTTTCATCAAACTCGGTAGCGCCAGGCACATACGCGGGAATCTTGCCCTCAAAATACTTATCGATCATCGCGATCGTACGGTTCAGCAGATTCCCCAGATCATTGGCGAGGTCATGATTGACCCGCTCGACAAAGCTCTCCGGCGTAAACGTGCCGTCCGCCCCAAAAGGAACCTCGCGCATCAAATAATAGCGCAGCGCATCAAGACCGTAGCGGTCGATCAGCGTAACCGGATCGACCACATTGCCCTTGGATTTGGACATTTTGCCGTCCTTCATTAACAGCCACCCGTGCGCAAAAACCTTTTTCGGCAGCGGCAAATCAAGCGCCATCAACATAATCGGCCAATAAATCGTATGGAAACGCACAATCTCCTTGCTCATCAGATGAACATCCGCAGGCCAATAGCGTTCAAACTTGCTTTCGTCATCCGAATCGTATCCAAGCGCAGTAATGTAATTGGACAACGCATCGATCCAAACATAAATAACATGCTTAGGGTCGCCGGGCACCTTAATGCCCCAGTCAAAAGTCGTCCGGGAAACAGCCAGATCCTCTAGCCCCGGCTTAATAAAATTGTTCAGCATTTCATTTTTGCGCGACTCAGGCTGAATGAAATCAGGATTCTCTTCATAATATTGAACCAAGCGGTCCGCGTACTTGCTCATCCGGAAAAAATACGTTTCTTCCTTCATTTTCTCCACAGGACGGCCGCAATCCGGGCACTTCCCATCCACCAGCTTGCTCTCCGGGAAAAAAGTTTCACAAGGCACACAATACCAGCCTTCATATTCGCCTAAATAAATGTCGCCCTGTTCCAGCAGCCTTGAAAAAATTTTGCCAACCGCCTTCGTATGCCGCTCCTCCGTTGTCCGGATAAAATCATCATACGAAATGTCCAGCTTGGCCCAAAGTTCCTTAATGCCCTTAACGATCTGATCGACGAAAAGCTGCGGAGTAATGCCCTTTTCCTGCGCCTTGCGCTCAATCTTTTGACCGTGCTCGTCCGTACCCGTTAAATACATGACGTCAAAACCCCGCAGTCTTTTGTAACGGGCCATGACATCCCCAGCCACCGTTGAATACGCATGTCCGATATGCAGCTTGTCGCTCGGATAATAGATCGGCGTCGTGATGTAAAAAGTCGGTCGTGAATTCGACATAACAAAAAACCTCCTGGAAAATATTCAAAACATGACAAAAAACCCTCATCCTTCTTGGGACGAGAGCTGCACTCACGCGGTACCACCCAGTTTCCCCCGTCTTTCACAAGAGCGGGGCTCAGTAAGTCAATGCGACTTGCCCATTAACGCTGGGACACGAAGCCAGCTCACTCCTCTACACATTGCGTAAAGGCAGCTCGAAGGCTTATTCTCCGGGACCATCTTCCAAACATCGTCCTATACCGGCTTTCACCTGACCCGGCTCTCTGTTCATAGGCATCCGCCTGTACTTATCCGTTCATCGAATTCCATATGTTATCCTTAAGGAAAATATATCGAAAAGTAAAGCCCCATGTCAAGCCGATTGCTGAGAATTAAGTGCAGGAGGTACATGGTCGATTCCGCCAGGATGAAAAGGATGGCATTTGCAGAGCCGCTTAACCGTCAACCAGGATCCTTTTAACGCGCCGTGAACTTCAAGAGCCTCCAGAGCATACTCCGAACAGGTCGGATAAAACCGGCAGGAAGGCGGCGTCAAAGGCGAAATAAATTTGCGATAAAACCGAACCGGAAGCTGCAGCGCCTTTCTCATTGGGCGACCCACCCTTCTCAAAACAATCATGATTGACCTCTCGCTCTATCATGACTGAAAAAGAACAGTTCGTCAACGTACCGCCTAATTCGCCGATCGCAGCATACGTTTTATGAAGGACATTGATAGCACTTTAAGAAAACGGGATAAAGAGCCGCAGTTATAAAAGCCTTCAGCCAATCCCTGAATGTAAAAAACGCAGAGTAAGTCCCTTCAGCAGCATTGTCGCTTTCCAAAAATTGTTTATACTTTGTCGGCAACTGGGCATGCACCTTGTTATTGCGAACAACTGCGCTATACTTCCTGTTGATCCTCTGCAATATGTGTGCCGTTCGAGCATCCGGCTGTACGCCGGCTTTATGTGGAACCTGATCAGCGGGGACGATCGCCTCCAGGTCGCTTTCTTCAAGATTATCTATCTCCGACTCGATGCTCTCCTTATGACTTCTTTCCATCCGGTTTCTCTCTTGAAGCCGGCTTTCCCAAACAGACTGCTTGTTGAGCGCAAAATAAATCTTTTGCAACAGCAGCCGGGCGCTTCGATAATTGATTCCCAATATTTCAGCAAGCGAACTTGCGGAATATTCCTTCTGATCGTGAATGAGCAATTGTATAGCGCGAAACCAAGTTAGTAGAGGGAGCTTAGACTTGTGCATGATCGTCCCCGCTGTCAGCGAAACTTGCATCCTGCAGTCGGAACATTCAAGCAAACTGCGGGTCCGAACCGTATAAGCGTTATCGAAATCGCACCGCGGGCAGCAAAAACCAGACGACCAACGAATCTTCATCAAAAAATTTTCGCATTCCTCTTCCGTATCAAAATGACAGGATTGAATATCATAAAGATTCATCTGCTTCACCGCCCTGAATGCAAACATTTGTTCTCGTTTACTATAGCACACATACGTTCGCATTTAAAGCTTTTTTTGAATTTTTTTGCGGCACGACGTTGTTAACCACTCCTCCCTCATCATTTGAAGACGTCCTATCTTGATGACAGCTCTTCTGTCGTAACTACAAAAGATTATTATACTTTGAAAACTCAAACCATCCTATTTTCAATGTCGTATGGACATAGTGCGCTGTCCTAAGCAAGAAAACTAAAACCCAAATGCCCAAAAGTGGCACTCCCGGTGTATTTTTTGGGTTGCCCTCTTGTAAATGTCACATTTGCTTGTTGTCTGCCTAGTTAATCCGTTGCTATACCGCACTCCCGGTGCTTCTTCTAGATGCCGCACGTGTTACTGTAATCACTATGTTGCCTTTCTGATTGCTCCTCTGCAATAACTACATACCATTACTCCTTCTGATTGCCTCTTGCAATATTGCACTTACAATGTTGTCTTTCTGGTTGCTCCTCTGCGATATTGCATTCCCATTGCTTCGTATGCTTGCCTCTTGCGACATTGCCACTTACAATGTTGCCTTCTGAATACTCCATTGTAATTACTGCATTCTCAATGATCAATTGCCTCATGTGTTATTACACTCGCAATATTGCCTTCCCGATTACTCTTCTGTGATACTTGATTCCCATTTACTTCCTCTGATTTCCCCATGCGATATTGTACTTACAATGTTACCTTCCTCTTGCTTCATTGTGTTACTGCATTCTCAATGCTTAATTGCCTCATGTGTTATTGTACTCACAATGTTGGCTTCCTGATTACTCCATTGCGATAATTCATTCTCAATGATCAATTGCCTCATGTGTTGTTGCTTTTCTGATGCTCCATTGTGATACTGTTTTCTTAACGCTCAATTGCCTCATGTGTTATTGTACTGGCATTGTTGCTTTCCTGTTACTCCATTGCGATACTGTATTCTTAATGCTCAATTGCCTCATGTGTTATTGCAATTGCCTTGGTTTACCTGCCTAATTGTTCACCTACGTTACTGCACTACTGATACTCTTTCTGATTGCCCTCTCGAGATGTTCTACTCGCAATGTTTACCTCTTATTGAACCTCTCTGATGATGCAATTGTGATGTTGACCTCAACAATTGCGCTTTGGGATGTTGCATTTTCTGACCACCCTTGTCGTGATTCCCTGCAAAGAGGGGTAGTATTTTGCACTTATCTCAGAATGGATAAAATCACATTATACGACCCTTTCGGAAGGAGGTCCTCTTGAGGTTGTACTCATGGTAAGGCCCAGCTTGGGGATTAGAGCTTACTTTGTACTTATTCCAGAATGTATGAAATTTAAATTTATGACCGTTCCTCCCTGAGCTTGCTATCTGTGATGAGGCTTCAGAGTAACGCAGTATTTTGTACATATCTCAGAATGCACGAGATCTAAAATACACGGACCCTCGGGGAGGGCCGATCATGGTGCGATTTTCGTCTGTGGTAGTACTCCGCTGCGTCATGCAGAATTTTTGCACATATCTCAGAATGCATGAAAAATCAAATGTGTGACCCTCTAATTGGGAGGCCATGGCCATCTTTTGGACTTGCCAGTTGCGATGGAGGTCTGCTAAGGAAAGTGGTATTTGGGCCTGCGCTCGTGGTGATATCCCGCTGTACATAGTTTTTCGTAGAATGCGTGAAATTAAAGGATGGTTTCGACGCATGCGTGTGGGGTTGGTTTTAGGCTGCCTAGGAGGCTGCGGTTCTAAGTGGAGGGTTTATTTGATGATGTCGGGCGGGTGGATTTAGGATTATGATGAGTCCAAGGCTGAATGATCGGTTGATATGGCCTTGGACTTATTTTTTGGGATGATAGGGGGTTAGTACGTTCTGCCGTTAATAAGTTGGTTGATGAGTCCGGCTGTTTCTTCGATGGCTTTGTTGGTTACGTCGATGATTTCGCAGTTTAGTTGTTTCATCAAACTGGCGGCAAAACCGAGTTCTTCGTTGATTCTTTGTAAGGTGGCGTATTGCGAGCTGCCGGGCAGGCCGACGGTTTTGAGGCGTTCCTGACGGATTTGCAGTATGTATTCGGCATCCATGGTGAGGCCGATGATGCGGTGGCTTGGAATTTTGAACAGTTCCGCGGGCGGTTTGACTTCGGGTACTAGCGGCAGGTTTGCGGATTTGATGCCTTTGTGGGCCAAGTATATGCTGAGCGGTGTTTTGGACGTTCGTGATACTCCGATGAGCACGACTTCGGCTTCCAGCATGCCCCTCGTATCTTTGCCGTCGTCATATTTGACGGCGAATTCAATGGCCTCCACTCTGCGGAAATAATCGGCGTCCATTTCGTGCAGCAGCCCCGGTTTTCGTTTGGGCGAATCGCCGTAAGTGTCTATGAACGCCTGCAGCATCGGTCCCATGATGTCGACAGCGCGAACGCCCAGGCGGTATGCTTCGGCTTTCATTAATTCCCTCAGTTCCGGCTGCACGAGCGTGTAGGCAACAAAACCTCCTGCCGCGGCAGCTTCGTTGAGCATTTGGCGGATCTCGGTTTCCTGACTGACGTGGCTGAACCTTTTTATTTTGACCTGTTCTGCGTTAAATTGGCGTATGGTTGCTTTGGCTACGGCATCTGCTGTTTCACCGATGGAGTCGGAGCAAACAAATAAATGCTGCTGTTCGTACATAATGACCTCCTCTGCTTTTCCAATTGTGCTTTTATCTATCTCTATGAACTTACTATAGTAAATATTTACCTGGAAAGCAAAAAACCTTCGTCTTGTAATAACCAGACAAAGGTTTGAGGCAGCTTAATATTGCAGGATAAGCACGGCTTTTGCCGCAAGTGACACGGTGTTTGAAACTTCATTGCCGGACAATAGATCAACGGCCTGCAGGGCGCCCAGTTCCACCTTGACTTCACCGCTGTTATGGTTCATGACAAACAGGTATGATTTTCCGTCTTTGTCTCTTTGGGAAATCTCGACTCCAGGGACAGGGGCGATCGGTGCTTTGATGTTTTTGGCGCTGCACAGGTTCGCCATCAGCCCTTGCAGGAATGCCGCATCCGGACTGGTCGCCACGTACCACGCTTGCCCTTGGCCGAAATTGTTGACTGTCAGGACAGGCATTCCCTTATAGAAGTCGCTTCCGTAGACTGCTTTCACTTCCGCTCCTTCGGAATGGATCAGGTCGCACAAGGTGGTGCAGGTGTAAGTGCCGTTCAACGCGCCCCATTCCTGCTTCATGACGATTTGATTGCTTTGATCCGGGAATAGCGCATCGATTTCTTCAGCCCATATGCCCAGCACGCTGCGCAGTTCCCCGGGGTATCCGCCGGTTGTGACGATATCGTTCTCGTTGACGATGCCGCTGAAGAAGGTCGTGACGAAGGTACCGCCGGCTTTTACAAAATCCTCGATCCGTTTTGCATATCCGGGCTTCACCATGTACAGTACAGGGGCGATGACGATATCGTATTCGGTTAGGTCGGCGTCGATGCCAATGAGGTCGGTCTGGATGTTTTGCCGAAACAAAGCGTCGTAGTATTTGTGCACTTCATCCACATATTTCAAGGCGACGGTCGGCCCGCTGGAAAGCTCTACGGCCCACCGGTTTTCCCAATCGTATACGATCGCGACGCGCGCATTCACTCTTGAATCAAGCAGATTGCCGGACAAATTTTGCAGTTCTTTGCCCAGTTCGGCGCATTCACGGAAAACGCGGGTGTTTTCGTGGCCTACATGTTCGATTACGGCCCCATGATATTTCTCGCAGGCTCCGATTGATCTGCGAAGCTGGAAAAACAATACGGTATCCGCTCCCCGCGCCACGGCTTGATAACTCCAGAGCTTCATAACGCCCGGCCGTTTCAGCGAGTTGTAGGGCTGCCAATTTTGCTGGCTTGGCGTTTGCTCCATTAACATAAACGGTTGGCCGTTTTTGAGCCCTCTCATTAAATCGTGAACCATGGCGGTCAAGCTGAACGGCGTATCCAGTGACGGGTAATTGTCCCAGGAAACAATGTCTATGTGCTTCGCCCATTTAAAGTAATCCAATTCTTTGTACGTGCCCATCAAATTGGTTGTGACGGGAATGTTCGGGGTATGTTTTTTAATGGCGTCGTACTCCAATTTGTAGCAATCCAGCAGGCTGTCCGACATAAAGCGGCGGTAATCCAGTGAAATGCCCTGGAAGTAAGTGCGGTCTCCGGCCCACTCTTCTGAAAGCGCATTCGGAGAAACGATCTCATCCCACTCATAAAAGGTATGGCCCCAAAAACGCGTGTTCCAGACTTTGTTCAGCTTTGCCAAGTTTCCGTAACGCGCCTGCAGCCAATTCCTGAATTCCCGGGCGCAGTTATCACAGTAGCAGTAGCCGCCATATTCGTTCGATACGTGCCAGATCAACAAGGCCGGGTGATCTTTGTAGCGTTCGGCCAACTTTGAAGCAATGGCTGCAGCGTGCTTGCGGTACGTCGGACTGCTGGGGCAAGAATTATGGCGTCCGCCGAATTTCCGTTTGCGGCCTTCAAAATCTACCCGCAGCACATCGGGATATTTTTTGGCCATCCATGCGGGATGGGCCCCCGTGCTTGTAGCAAGGCAAACGTACGTACCGTTTTGGTGCAGCCGATCCATGATTTCATCCAGCCAAGCAAAATCGTACGTATCCTCATTAGGCTGCGAAAGCGCCCACGAAAATACGTTAATAGTGGCTACATCTATTCCCGCCAGCTTAAACATACGCAAATCTTCGTCCATCACGGACGGTTCCCACTGCTCCGGATTGTAGTCTCCGCCATACCAAATTTTTGGCAGCTTTTCGTTAATCATCCTGCACGCTCCTTAACCGCTTGAATGCATGAAATATAAGAATATAACCATTGTATTGGATTATTCACGCGCTTAAAATATAATATTTTTACGTGTGTATATAAAAAAATGGAACAGGATGCTGGATGTATGCATAAAAGGTTCGTTTTGACACCTTCGGCGGATCAGGCTTATCCGCTTTTTATTGAAAGCATCGGGCATCACGAGGATCAGGAAAAGATGGTCAGGGACGATGGCTACTCTTGCTTCCACTGGCTGCAAACGTTCTCGGGAGAGGGTGAGATCTGGACGGGAGGAAAATCGTTTCGTCTGAGCAAAGGATGCGGGTTTCTGCTCCCGCCGGGCGTCGGTCATGCCTACTGGGCGGTTTCGGATACGTGGTGTACGGAGTATGTGACTTTCGGAGGACATTTGGCCGAGAGCATGTTGAATATGCTGGAGCTGCATCAAGCCGCTTTTTTTCGTTGGGAAGCGGCGTCGCCGCTGGAAACTGCGGTGGGAACGATTTTGTCCTACGCGGAGGCCGGTACGGAGTATACCGGGTATGACGCTTCCGCTGATTTGTACCGGTTTCTCATCCTGCTCAAAAAGCACGGTCAAGTCAATAACCGCGCTTCTTTGAGCAGCCAGCTCCTCAGTCTTCAGCCGCTGCTCGACTGGCTGGAGCTGAACTATGCCAATCCCGACACCGGGCTTGAAGAAATGGCCGGGGTGCTGGGCGTCACTCCCCGGCGCATGAGCACGCTGTTTCAACACGCCTTCGGCTCATCGCCATATTCGTATTTAATTTTGCTGCGGCTCCGCAAATCCAAGGAGCTGCTGCTGAACAGGCAGAGCTTGACGGTAAAAACCGTTGCGGAGCTGGCCGGGTTTCGGGATGCGAGCCATTTTGTCGCGAGCTTCCGCAAGCATGTCGGGCTGACGCCGGAAAAGTTCCGTCAGCTGAATTGAACCGCGCGCGTCAGGTGGCCGCGCGGGAGAGGCTGCGCCGCACGTCATCGACCGCCAGCGTCGACGTGCGGATCGTATTCCGATGCGGAGCGGAGGGCCACTTGGCGTCCAAGTGGTACTCCTGCAGCGCATCGGTGTCTTTGAGCAGATGGCCCGTCAGCACGCAGACGGCCGTTTCGTCACGGTCCGCGACGCCTTCGCGGACCAGCTTGCGCAGCCCGGCGAGCGCAGCCGCCGAGGCCGGCTCACAGCCGATGCCGCTGCGGTCGATGACCGCTTTGGCATCGAGGATTTCGGCGTCGCTGACGCTGGCCGTGACGCCGCCGGTCTCTTCCAGCACCCGCCGCGCTTTGCGCCAGCTTGGCGGGCTGCCGATGTTCAGCGCAGAGGCGCGGGTATGCGGCTCGCGCTCGGGCGCGAGCTCCTCCATGGCCTCTGCCATCAGGCGGTGGAAGGGCGACGCCCCTTCCGCCTGTACGACCGCGACGCGCGGCAGCCGCGGGATGAAGCCGAGCTCCTTGAGATCGCGGAGCCCTTTGCCGAGCGCCGACGCGTTGCTCAGCGCTCCGCCCGGCAGCACGATCCAGTCCGGCAGCTGCCAGTCAAGGGATTGGGCAATCTCGTAGACGATGCTTTTTTGCCCCTCGATCCGCAGCGGGTTCACGGAGTTGCACACATACAGCCCTAACGCCTCGGCATGCTTTTCCAAAAAGCGTATGCCATCGTCGTACGTGCCCGTGAAACTGACTACGTCGGCTCCATACGCTATCGTTTGCAGCACTTTATTGTGCGAGATGTCCTTGTCCGGCACAAACACGACGGAACTGCCTCCGCCGAAAGCGGCGTACATCGCCAACGAAGAGGACGTGTTTCCGGTCGATGTGCACGTAAACCGGGAATAGCCCAGTGAACGACCGTGAGACACCGCGACGGTCATGCCGTTATCTTTGAACGAGCCGCTCGGATTCTCGCTCTGGGCTTTGAACATCAGCCCTCTGACCCCCGCATAGGCGCGCAGCCCTTCGGAGGCCGGGTACAAACCCGTGTTGCCTTCAAACTTCGTGCAGATCATCGGCTCCGGCAAATCGGGCGCTATGAGCTCCTTGTAGCGCCAAACACCCGATGCGTAAGGCGACATCCGCTCGGCGAGCCGCTCCGCAAACAGCCGTTTCAAGCGCTCCGCATCGACCCTGGCAAAGTTATGCCGCACTTCAAATAACCCGCCGCAAGCGCACAAATATGCAAATTTCCTTTCAGGCAAAACAGCGCCGCATTCCGCGCAAACAAATTCCATTTGGACGACCTCCTGCTTGTGAGCATTCCATTTCACGTTCGTCGCAACAGATTTAGCTCTGCTGCGCCTCGCACTTTACGATGCGAATCCCTTTCTTGGCCCACCTAGCTTCCAGCGATTCGGCCAGCCCGTTCGTCACGATCGTATGAATCGAATCGATGCCGCAAACGTTGTAGACGTCGCGCCGTCCCCAATCGCTCTCGTCCATTAGTACAATGGCGCGGTTCGACTGCCGAATGGCTGTCTGCTTGACCGCCAGGCTCTCCTGCAGCGCCGTCGTCAGCTTGCCGTCCTCCGTAATGCCCGCCGGCTTAAGAAAGCACTTGTCAAAGTTGATTTGCTCCAAAGCCTGCAGCGTAAACGGCCCGTAGCACGCTTCATCCTGCTTGTGCACAGCCCCGCCCAGCGTAATCAGGTTCACCCGCTGAACCAGTGCGGAAAGGGCGTTCACACTGTTCGTAACGATGGTGACGTCCGGCATTTCCGCCAGCTCGTAAAACATGAAATGGGTGTAGCTGGACGATTCGATAAAAACAGTGTCGCCAGGCTCGATGAGCGCGGCCGCCACTTTGGCGATCGGCTTTTTCCGCTCCGGCTCTCCCCTGTCCTGATAAGGGACAAACCCGGAAACGCGGGGTACCGGCACAGCTCCTCCATGCGCTTTTTGCAGCAGACCTCTCTTTTCCAAAGCCCGCAGGTCTTTACGGATCGAGTCTTCCGTCACATGAAAGTGCGCTGCCAGCCGCTTGACCTCGACCCTCCCTTCCTGCTCCAGCAGCGCTATGATTTGGTTGCGGCGCTCTTCGCTGAACAGGGAATGCTGAACTTGTTCGGTCATGCAGCTATCATCCTTTATCATTTTTTATCTTTTATTATTAATTTTTATTATATTTTATCACTCATTATTATTCAATACGATTTCGAAATTTAAGAGCAAAAGAAAACCCGACCTTCCTACGAGGGAAGCTGTCGGGTTTTGAAATTTCTGGCTATATATAAAACCGGGGTCGAAGCCGCCGAGATGATAAATTTGATGACATACGTAGTTGCAAAAATTTGCAGCCAGACGCCCCAATCGTACAAACCGCTGAAAGCGATGCTGCAAAATACGAGCGAATCGACAAGCTGGCTGATTCCCGTACTGCCGTTGTTGCGGATCCAAAGCTGATTCCGGCCGGGAAACACTTTTTTCAGAAACGTATAAATTCTGACATCAAGAAACTGGCTTACAAAATAAGCCGTCAAACTCCCGAGCGCGATTCGCGGAAGCAGGCCGAATATCGTTTCCAGCGCAGGCTGGCCGACGTCCCCTGCCTGCGGGGTGAACACCATCGCCATCTGCATGATGATCATCGACATGATCAAAGTGAAGAAGCCGAACCAGACCGCTTTTTTGGCATCCTTTTCGCCGTACTTTTCATTCAGCAGGTCGGTTGTCAAATAGATGGTTCCATACATCGTGTTGCCTAACGTCATGACGAAGCCGAACATTTCGATCGTTTTGACCACCTGGATGTTGGCCAGAACGGTCGCAACGCCGACCCAGGCGTACAAGCCCTGTTTGCCGAACATTCGGTAGCACAACAAAAACAGCCCGAAGTTGACCAGGACAAAAAGCACGCCCCAAGCAAAATTAAACATCTTTCATTCCTCCTAGTTTTGATAACGCGGGAGTTTTCGAACCGCGGCTCCGCTTTGCGGCAGCGTTGTTGATTATAACACAGATCGTGGGGGCGATGTTAGGCTTTTTTCCGGCCAAAAGCCCCGTAGTATAATAGAAAAACAATGATAATGACGGCGAGGAAAATAAACAGCAGGTTGCTGTAAGGAACGGCTATGTCCAGACCTTGAAACGGATTGATCCGGAAACGGTGCAGGAACCCGTCCAGCAGCTTCGCTACAAGCGCGGTGCCGACTGCGCCGGAAATAAAGCTGACCAGATTGAACAGGCCCATCCCTACCCCTGTTTCTTCAACTTTGAGCGTTAAGGAAACCCGGTTGGCCAACGCTGTTTGAATGAAAGAAAAACCGATATAATTCGGCAGCATAGCGGCCGAGATGAGCCACGGTGAAAGCCCGGCGACAAAGGCGATCGCAAGCAAGCTGACAAAAAGCAGCGTCAGTCCGATGTAGATCACATAATTGTTGCCTTTGCGGTCCGCCAAATTTCCGCCTATCGTGCCAAAAATGACGGCGCTGATCGCCCCCGGAAACAGCACGAGACCGATTGTGCCGGTGCTCAGCCCGTTTAGCTCAGTGAGCATAAGCGGCATGACGAACATAACGCCCATGACGACGTTGAAAATAATAAAACCGATAACGAGGCCGTTGCGAAGCAGTTTGTTGGCAAACAGCGCAGGCTCGATGAACGGATTTGCCGAACGTCTGATGTGAAATATGAACCAGACCAGCACAAGCACGCTGAGCGCTAGATAGTACCACCCCGAGTAGGTTAGAAACAGCATCAAGCTCGCGACGATCACGGCAACCATTACGGCTCCGAGTATGTCTACCTTGCCTGTCTTCGACTCCTCGTCAGGCAAAATGCGGCGGAAGAAAGGGATCGATACGAGGGTGAACAGCGGAATCAGGAATAAAAACGTCCAATGATACGTACCGGCGATGAATCCGCCGAGTACCGGGCCGACGCCGACGGCGAAAGATACGGTCGATGTCAGCAAACCGAACACTTTTCCCCGGTCCGAAGGCGCGAAATAGCGGGCTACAAGCACCATAACGAGCGCCGGAATAGCCGAAGCTCCCGCCCCTTGAATCGCTCTCCCCAGAATGACTGTGGGATACCAGAAGTTTAGCGCGAAGCCGATAATCGATCCGGCGTTATAGATGATGACTCCTGTCACGATCAGCTTTTTCAAGCTGTAAATATCCGACAATTTGCCGTAGATGACCGAGCCTAGAGCGAAGAAAATAATGAAGCTCGTCAGCACCCAACTGACACCTGTCGGCGAAACGGCGTACTGCTTGGCGATCTCCGGCGTCGATACGTTGAACACCGTCTCATTCAATACTGCGAAAAAAATCAAGTAAATAATCCAGGGCACCGTTTTCTTTGTATCTACCGATATGGCTTGGTGCTCCATGGAAACAGCTGCAGCTTGCTGCATGGTTCCACCTCCGACTTTTAGTCCTCCGCCATCTTATCATAAAAAGACAAGCAAAAACGAAGGAAAAAATAATTTTAATAAACTGCCGGGACAGCAATTGTATGCAGCCTAATATGTAAAGTTTACCAGCAACCTATCTGTAATAATAAATGTTATAGTTTTACGTGTCAATAGCCGTCTTCCTAAGACGGGCAATATATCGGATAATGGACAAATGACATCAGATCGAAATGAACAGGAGATTTTTCATGCAAAAACTGTTGAAGTTTCTCAAGTTGGCCTTTTCCCGGGTGACGATTATCGTTCTTCCGTTTGTCCTGATGGCGATGGTCGAGTACCTTGAACGCGGGACTTTTGAAGACCTTTATAAATGGGCGGTGCATTACCCGCTGGCCATGATTCTCGCCTACTTGATTACAGCGGCGCTTTATTTGTTTTTGATAGCCGTTACGGGCAGGAGCCGGCTTTCCTTTTGGCTGCTGTGCGCCGTCCTGCTTCCTCTTGCAGCCGTAAGCGGAAGCAAGCTGCATGCGATCGGGGCGCCCTACTATCCGTGGGATCTCGTATTTCACAATGAGATTGTGGAATACCGCGCTTTTTTAAGCAGCTATTTGACTTATTCCATTGTCGGATCTGCGCTTTGTTTTCTGGCTCTGGTCGCGCTGCTTTTTCATGTGATTTTGCGCAAACGGGCGATCCGGTTCCGTTGGCCGGAGCAAATGGTGTACGCTTTGACCGCTGCCGCGCTAATGACCAGCATTTATGCGGACGGACCTATTCCTTTTTCGAAGCTGTACGGCATCTATACGGTTCCGTGGGATCAGACGATCACGTATGACGAGAACGGATTTCTGCTTTCCACCGTGCAGATGCTCCCTTTTCTGAAAGTGGACAAGCCTTCCGGCTACAATAAAGATGCGATCGAAACGATACTGCGGCAAATTCCGGAAAATAAAGCAAACGGAGGCAAGCAGCCTAATATTATCGTCATGCTGAGCGAGTCGTTCTGGGATCCTACCGTGATGAAAAACGTCAGCTTCAGCCGGGACCCGATCCCTTTCCTGCACAGTCTGCAAAAAACGTATACGAGCGGCTGGATGCTGTCTCCGCAATTCGGCGGCAGCACCGCCAACGTGGAGTTTGAAGTGCTTTCCGGCAACTCCATGCGCTTTTTCGGCCAATCGCCGGATAAAATTTTGCCGTATATTGAGTACATGAACCACGGCGTCGATTCTTTGGCCAGCATCGCGACCAGGCAAGGCTATCACGCTACCGCGATCAATCCTTTTTTCAGCTGGTTTTTCGACAGCAGGAAGGTGTATAAGCATTTCGGGTTTTCCCGTTTTATCAGCAGCGAGTTTTTTCCGAACGATTTCGAGGGACCGAACTACGCCGACCGGGCTGTCGCCCAAAAAATAATCGAAGAGACCGAGAAGAGCCCTGGGCCCGATTTCATTTTTGCCAACACGATGGAAAACCATCATCCTTACAACCCCGGAAAGTTCAGCAAAAATACGATCGAAGTCAGTGGCGACATTACACCGGAGTCCAAAGGCTTGCTGGAGACGTATGCGCAGGGCATCACGGATGCGGACAAATGCCTGCAAACGCTGGTCGACTATTATTCCAAAAAGCCGGAGCCGACCATCCTGCTGTTCTTCGGCGACCATCTGCCGTTTCTGGAGGACAACTATAAAGTATACCGCGACGCCAAATATGTGCTGCCGGACGATCCTGAGCTGTATACAAAAACGCATTACACGCCATTCGTGATCTGGAACAACTTTCTCCCGGCCGATCAGGAGAAGCCGGGTCTCAGGCTTAGCCCTTCTTTTCTCGGTCCGCTCGTGCTGCATATGGCCGGCGTGCAGGGCAGCTTTTATACCGACTATTTGTACGGCCTATCGCAAAAAATTCCCGTCATTCCGCCGAAGGAACAGTGGGACGCCTACAAAATCAAAGCCGGCGATCTGAGCGACTACGCGAAGCTGCAGTATGACAATTTGTTCGGAGGGCGCTACGCCTACCAGGCTGCTGGCATCAAGGATACCATCGTCCAGCCGGGTTACACGCTCGGATATGGCGATCCGTCGATCACGAACGTTACGGTGAAGGGCAAAGAGCTGCAAATCGAGGGCACGAATTTCTTCCCTTCATGCAGCGTCTATGTGGACGGAATCGAGCTGAAATCAAGCTTCAACGGCACGAATACGCTGTTTGCGGACATGCCCGACAGCCTGCATCCGGAAAGCGGCGGCGCGCATCAGGTCGAAGTCCGCATCATCGACGACAAAAAGATGAAAATTGGCCAATCCAATCTTTATCGGATCGGGCAGTAATGCCGTAAGCCCCCTTGGAATAGGATGTAAACATCCTGATACAAGGGGGCTTTTGCCGTGAAGTGCTTTCTCCCGCTTCCGCAAACGATATTCGCTCCGGCTCACGCGCATTTTTTTATCGCCATTACGTCGACGGACCTGAGTCATCACCATCTGCTGCGCCTCTACACATTCAGCGTCAACGGTACCGACGACGACGGTCATGTGCACCAATACAAAGGCATTTCCGGGATTAAATACGGACATTATCACCAATATTCCGGCATAACCGGTCCCGCCATCCCGCTGCCGGGAGGAAACCACGTTCACAGGATGGAAGGCATCGTCGAACCCAACCTGTATAACACACCCAGACGTGGAGATCTCCAAATATCCGCCCAAAAAGAAGGGCTCATCAATACGCCCCACCGCCATTCGTATTCCGGGGTTTCCGCAAAAGGATTCGGCTATGAGGGCTCGATTTTGCCGTAGCCTGAAAAGTGCTGCGCATGGACGTCCGGTGCTCCCGCGAATAGGAGCGGCCAGCCCGGGCGCAAGGGCACATGGGTGCGCGCCGCAGGTCACGGGCCGAGCCCGAGCGCCGGGAACGGCAGGCTAGACGGGCACAAGGGGCGAGCATTGCTGGGCACAACCAGAGCCTGAGTGCCGGGAAACCGGCAGGCTAGACGGGCACAAGGGGCGAGCGGTGCTGGGCACAAACCGCGCCTGAGTGCCGGGAAACCGGCAGGCTAGCCGGCAATTGAGCTTGGGAGTCCCTCGCAGGTCGAGGGGAAGCTCAAATGCGCAAAAAAACCTGCAATCGCACATCCCTTCGCTGCTCGATGACCTTGATTCGAATAATTCCTGCAACTGTGCAGGCTTTCCGCCGCGAAAATGGGCTCGGACTCGTTTTTATCGAACATTCCTGCACAATTGCAGGCTTTTCGCCAAAATGAACCATTTTTATGGAAAAAACCTGCACTTTCGCAGGTTTTTCGGGTCATGCCACAGATCAGCATGGACGGAAGGATATATCATCCACCTGCTGTTATACCGATTTAAGGCGCGTTAGCGGGCTGTAGTGACTATGCGATCATGCTTCCACTGCTGAAAAACGGGGATGCGGGTTACCAAAGGGGCTGCCCATACAGTTGAGGTTTGCACACGTTCACGGTCACCATCGCGCGGATGCACCGTCAGCGTGCGGTGGAGCGGTGGTGGGACCTCAGCTCAGCATACACGGTACGGACTCTCCACATATGGTGCAGCTTTCTGCACGCATGGGCGGTCCCCAGCGCGCGGGTACGAGGTCAGCGTGCGGTGGACGGTGGAAGTCGGGCTATGTTCTCAAATAAAATAACCGAGGCTTTGGTCATACCACTCTGCCCTCGGTTTTTTTATTTCTTCTGCTTATGACAATGCTTCTACGCGAATCGACCATGCAAACGCAAAGCTGCCGCCTGCTGCTAGGCCTTGAGCCCCGGACGTTTGCGCCGGATACGGCTCATTGAATACGTTCATAATGCTGGTGTACGGCTCCAGCGACACCGCGTCCGTCCATGGCGCCGAATACAGCACATGGATCGGGAACTTATCGCCCATGTCGAACACAAGCTTCGTGCCCCGCGCTTCATAGTGAAGCTCGCACGTCTGCGGGCCCGGCGCTATCGCGAACATCTGCGAGCCGCCGGGGTACTCCGGCAGCTCCGCGACCGCAATGCCGCGCCGGAGCGCCTCGCTCAGCGGCGATGGCTCCGGCAGCCCCGTCGCGTAGCCGTCCTCGCTCAGCGGCCACTCCGCCGCGGCGGGGATCAAGACGCGCACTTGCGCGGCCTCCCCCTTCGCGAACGCGAAGTAGGGGTGGAAGCCGAGCGAGAGCGGCATCGCCAGGTCGCTGCGGTTCACGACTTCACCGCTGAGCGACAGCGTACCGTCCAGCAGCCGGTACGTGAACCGAAAGCTGGCGGCGTGCGGAAAGTACGCCAGCATGTCCGGATGCTCCGCGAAGTCCATCTCCGCGGAGACGTACGCCCCGCCGGCCGCGTCCGCGCCGCCGGCGACGACTTTCCACGGCCGCTCGCGCAGCTCGCCGTGGGCATGGTGCGGCTCCCGGTTCCGCGGGAGCCGGTATTCGCGGCCTTCGAATGTGAAGGCCGCATGCTTGACGCGCCCCGGCGGGAACAGGATGGGCACGCCGTAGCGTGAAGACTGGGTGCGAAGCTCGGCCAAAGTGGCCGTCTTCGCGATGTAAGCCTCGTTTCGCACATCGAAGCGAAACAGGTGAAAGCCGACGGCCGGGACGATTTCGGCCTCGGCCCCGGCAGTTCGGTCGACGAGCCGGATCGTCGGCTCGCCGTCCCAGCTGGACGTATGGTATTCATAGCGATTCATCGTTAAAATGCCTCCTTGTATTTATGTTTATATGCCGCTTTTGCCAGCCACAGCGGCAAATCGCGACTTCTTTTGATAATACGCATAGACGAGATACGTTCCCGCAATCAGCACGAAAGTCGTCACAAGACTGCCTTCCGCGCCGAACGATCCGCCGGAAATCAGGGGGCTGCCGGTTCGTTCGAGCCGTATGGCCGATCCCGTCGGCGTACCCGAAACGAGGAAACCGTAAATGTTTCCCTGAAAAAAATTCCATGACACATGCATGCCGACAGGCATCCACAATCCTCCGGACGCTTCCCGGCTGACGCCGAACAGCAAGCCGGCCAGCAGCAGGTTCAGTATCGGCAGCGGCGTGCTCCACATTCCCGGGTTAAAGGAGTGCAGCAAAGCGAATACGAGTGCGGATACCGCTACGCCCGGCGCGGAGCCGAAACGGTTCTTAACGAGCCCCTGCAAGTACCCTCTTGCAAACAGCTCCTCGTTCAATGCCACGCCGATGAATAGCAGAAATCCCCACAGCCATTCTTTTCCCAGGAAATAACTCCATTCGAACGAGGCGAGCCTCACTCCCCGGAACAGCCAGATGAGCGCACAGCTCGCGGTGATGAAAATAAAGCCTGCGGCAAAGCCCTCTCCGATCCTCGTCCAGAACCGGATCGTGGCGAATCCCAGCGGCCAGCCTTTGCGCCTTTCGAATAAGGCGTACGCAGCAAAGACGCCGCCTGCAAAACCGACGAATTGCGCCCACATCGATCCTTGCGCAAACAAAGGATCCTGCATAATCAACTGGGCGATTTGCCAAGACGATTCGGAGCCGCCCATCAAATCGGGCCGCCTGCCAAGGACAACTGCGCCAAGCGCGAAAGCTAGCAGCACTGTGATGATCGTAGCAAAAAGCAGCGTGAGCAGCAATTTCCCCAAAATGGCGAAACAGGAAGCCAGCGGGCTTTTGCGTTCGTCTATTATGTCTCCTCCTCTCCGAATCCTACCAAAAGGAGATTCGAGAATTGGAGGCGATTTCCTGCTTGATGCCTTTTTCAAACTTCACTCTTGTGCAAAAGTAAGCTCCATGACACAATATAAGGAAACATCTGATGACGGAGGATTCCCGCTTCATGCTTTTCGTTTTGTTCGCTTTATGGATTATCGCCCTGCTATTGCTGTTCGTGGACCCGCGGTCAGGCACGATGCGCTGGATGAGCGCGGTTTCGTTCACCGGCGGTATCGGCGCGCTTGCGGCCGTCATGTCCAGCGACTTTGTTCCTTATATAAAGCAAGTCGTTCCCAACGAATCGATCGCCCTGCTCTTGTTTCGCATTCAAGCGGCAAGCTCGCTGCTTTCCTACTACGGGCTTCCTTATTCCTTCGCCATGCTGGCGCTGCAGTACAATCCGATCTGGCCGAAGGGGGCCATCCGCCGCTATTTACCGTACCTGCTGCTTCTGCCGCCGCTAGCCTGCGTGCTGTTCACGCCCGGCTATAACGAAGAAATTCCGATCTCGTTTCCGATCGTTGCAAGCTGGGCCATCCCTTATATTATTGCGGGTTCCATGCTTATTATCGTCAAAAAAGAGCGCCTTCCGGCCATGCGGCAGACGCATTTGTTCACTTGTCTCGCCCTGCTGCCGCCGATTCTTTGCTTTGCCGTGCTCAATTACTTGATGCCCAGCCTCGGCTATTACAGGATGTGGATTTATCATCAGTGGATTTTGGCGTTCGTCGTGCCGTTCTTTGTGTATACGTTTTTCAAATACGGCTTCCTCGGCATCAGACTGCTGATCGAGCGGCGAAAGCTGGACTCGACGCTGCGCGCCATCACTTCGGGAACGGCGATTCTCAACCACGCCATCAAGAACGATGTGGGCAAAATGCGGCTGTTTCTCGATAAAATGAAGCAGCACGCCGAAGAGACGAATCAAACCGAGCTGCTGCAGGATATCGAAGTCGTCATGAACGCTTCGCTGCACATCCGCGACATGATCAGCCGGGTGCACGAGCAGACGCAGGAGCTCCCGCTCTCCGTCTCTCCCGTCAACCTGCAGCAGCTGGTGCAGGACACGCTGCTCTCGCTGCAGCCGCACCTCAGCGGCGTTCAGGTGCAGCACAGCGTTCCCGCGGCGCTGACGCTGCGGCTCGACCGCATTCAGATCGCGGAGACGCTGACCAATGTGCTGATGAACGCGGTCGAAGCGATGCCCGGCGGCGGAGAGCTTACCGTCAAGCTGTTTCCGGCCAAGAAACATTGGGTGCTCGAAGTGAGAGATACCGGCATCGGCATTGACAAATCGGCCATCAAACAAGTTTTGGAACCATTTTATACGACCAAAAGCGGGAGCCGCAACAATTTCGGACTCGGGCTCGCCTATTGCTACAGCGTGATGAAGAAGCACGGTGGTTCATTGCAGCTTGCGAGCGAACCCGGCAAAGGCACCAGCGTATTTCTCTCTTTTCCGGAAACGTGCCTGGTCGAATCAACATAGCTGCCAACGTATAACGCTCAGGAGGACTTGCCATGGAAACGATTAAAATTTGGATTGTCGAGGACGACCGGGACTGGCTGCGGGGATTGACCGCTTACCTGAACCGCCAGCCGGATTTGGACGTGGTGGCGACCGCTTCCACGGTCGAAGAAGCGCAGGTGCTTTTGAACGATTCAGAGCCGCTTGCCGACATCGCGCTGATGGACATTATGCTGGACGACAAGCCGGATGGGGTCCGCCTCGCGGAGCAAGCGCTGAACGCATGGGGAATCAAAGTGATTATGCTGACTTCCATGGAGGAAAAAGATTTGATCTTCCGTTCTTTTCAGGCGGGAGCCATCGATTATCAGATCAAATCCGGCTTCGAGGAGCTGCCTGAAGCGATTCGCGCCGCGCACAGGCGGCAAGCGCCGATCAATGCGGCCGTAGCCGAGCAGATGCGGGAAGAATTCCGCAGGCTGAAACGAATCGAGCATCAGTTCAAAATAAAGGAAGTAAGCGACCTGATTACGCCGACAGAGCTTCAGGTGCTGGAAATGATCGATCAGGGCCACACCCAGACGGAAATCGCAAACCGGTTCGTCATTTCCCTAAGAACGGTAAAAATTCACGTCGGCCATATTTTAAAAAAGCTCGGCAGTTCCAGCAGCAAAGAAGCCGCGCAAAAAGTGCGCGACCTCGGGTTGTTCGAACGGGATAATAAGTAAACGGACTCTTAATGGATGTCCTTCTTCTTGAACCGTCCGCCTTTGACATCGTGGATATTGCCGACGGCCAGAAACGCGCTCGCATCGAGCTCTTCCACGATGGATTTCAGCTTGGCTTCCTCCAGACGGGTGATTACGCAGAAAATGACTTTTTTGTTCTCACCGGAAAACCCGCCTTCGCCTTCCAAATAAGTAACCCCGCGTCCGAGCCGGTCAACCAGCGCTTCGCCGATTTCCCGGAACCGGTCGCTAATAATCCACACCGATTTGGACTCGTCAAAGCCTTCGATCGTAATATCGATCATTTTGTAAGCAATATAATACGCGATCAAGGAATACATGGCCCGGTCCCAACCGAATACGAACCCTGCGCTGCCGAGAATAAAGACGTTGATGAACATGACGATTTCGCCTACGGAGAAAGGCAGTTTTTTGGTTACGAGAATCGCGACGATTTCGGAGCCGTCAAGGGAACCGCCGAACCTGATGACCATGCCGACGCCGACACCGAGAATAATTCCCCCGAAGACAGTGGCAAGCAGCGGATCGATTGTTAGAGGTTGAACGGGATGAAGCAATGCCGTACCGATGGACATAACGAGGATGGCGAACAAGGTGGAGAGGGCAAACGTTTTGCCGATCATCTTGTATCCCAAGTAAATAAACGGAAGGTTAAGAATGGTAAGAAAGATACCTACGGGTAAGTCGAACAAATACGAGAAAATAATGGAAATGCCCGTGATTCCCCCGTCGATGATTTTGTTGGGAACCAGAAAAATTTCCAGACCGACCGCCATTAATGCTGCACCGAATATTAGAAAGACCGTGCGCCTAATAAAATTAAGCTTGGTCATCTTCTTGTGCTGCAGAGGGATTGCCGCCTTATTTTGAAATTTCACCTGCTGATTAGCCAGAATGATCTCCTCCTTCTCTGTATATGGTGTCTGCTTTCACTACTTTCTCCCCGCAGCCGCTATTTTCCTGCCAAAGAATGAAATTCCTTTCATATTCCTTTACATTTTAGTAAATGTCCCATCGAATATTCCAAACTCCCATGTTATAATTTCATATATTGTTTACAATTTCTTAATCAAATCTCATGGGAGAATGGCATGAACACACATCTTAACCGAATCTGGAGCGTGCTCAAGGCAAGGCTGCCGCTGCTTCTGACTGCTTTCGTTCCGGTAGCGATTATGGAAGTATTAAGCCGGGGGCATTATTTCGAGACCGTCTCCTGGGGCGCCCGGCATATGCTGCAGCTCATCTTTAATGTCTGGATCGTCCTCGCCTTCCTGCTTCTGTTTATGGCCGCCATCGGCCGTACGAAAGTCGCCTATTGGGCGATCAGCGCCGTCCTGCTAATTTTGGCGCTGGTCAGCGGCGTCAAGCTGAAAATACTTGGAATGCCTCTGCTGCCGTGGGATTTTGTATTGACCGGAGAAACTTCGGATATGGTCCAATATGTGACCAACATTTTCAACGTGCACGTGTTGGCAGGCCTGGTACTTTTTATCGGCGCCAGCTATTTTTTGCTCTACAGAACCCGGTTGTTTATGAAAAAGGTGCCTTTGCGGGAACGGGGAATGCTCGCCCTTGCGGGCATCCTGATGCTTGCCGCGGTCTATACCGACTCGCCGCTGCCCATACAAAAGTGGTTCGGTATCCAAGCCAACATGTGGAACCAGGCGGAAAATACGAAAGACAACGGCTTCGCGCTTGCTGCCCTGCTTAACGCCAAGACGATGTGGGGCGATCAGCGCGACGGCTACAACGACAAAGCGGTTGAGGCCATTGTCAGCCAGACCGCCAAACCGGACAAAGCCGGCGCTGTGCCAAGCGACATCAAGCCCAATGTCATTGTCGTGCTCAGCGAATCGTTCTGGGACCCTACGCTGATTAAAGGCGTACAGTTCAGCCGCGACCCAATCCCGTTCTTCCATAAGCTTCAAAAAGAAGCGACCAGCGGCTGGATGTTGTCTCCGCAATACGGCGGAGGTACGGCGAATGTGGAATTTGAGGTGTTAACCGGCAATTCCATGCGTTTTCTGCCGCAAGGCTCGATCGCCTACAACCAGTTTATTATGCATGAAGTCGATTCTTTGGCCGCCATCTATGCGCGTCAAGGGTACACGTCGACGGCCATAGGCCCTTTTCACAACTGGTATTTCAACAGCAACAAAGTTTACCAGGATTTCGGTTTCAGGAAATATATTCCAATCGAATACTTCAAGCCGAATTATTCCGGACCGTACATCGCCGACAGCGAAGTGGCGGAAAATATATTCCGCGCCACCCGTTCAAGCGAAGGGCCCGATTTTGTGTTCGCCAATACGATGGAAAATCATTTTCACTACTTCCCGGGCAAGTTTCCGAAAAATACGATCGATGTGTCGGGCAATATGGCGCCTTCCTCGCAGGGCATGCTGGAAACGCTGGCACAGGGCATCAGCGCCGCAGACAACATGCTGAAATCGCTTGTCGAGCATTATGAGAAAAGCGGCGAACCGACCATTATCGCGTTTTGGGGGGACCATCTGCCGTCGCTTGGAGACGACTACGCTACATATATCGACACCAAATATATTAGCGGCAAAGACGATCCGGATTTCCTGAAAAAAATGTACAGCGTTCCACTGGTCGTCTGGAACAACTTCGACAAGGAGCGGAAAGACCGGCTGAATTTCAGCCCTTCATTTCTTGGGCCTTACTTAATTGAACTTTCAAGACAGCGGGGTAATTATTATACCGATTTTTTACATGAGCTGTCAAAAAAAATACCCATTATTCCTCCAAAAGACAAGTTCGCGGCGATGAACATCGATGAAGCCGATTTGAAAGATTACGAAACGCTGCAGTACGACATCCTTTTCGGCGGCCGCCATGCGTACAAAGAATACACGGCCCCGATTATCGATCCGAAGTATATGCTTGGCTTCGGGCCGATTACGATCGAGAAAGTTGAAGCCGATACTCAGGACCTTTCAGGGCGGTCCTCGGTGACGATCAGCCTGACCGGAACGAACTTCCCTCCGCTCGGCTGCGCCACGCTCAACGGCAAGCCTCTGCCGACGACGTGGCAAAATGAGCAGTCCCTTACGGCCAAAGTCGAAGGCGATCTGTTAAAGCCCGGAATTTGGGACATTCAAGTTACCGTGAAAGATTCCAAGGAAGCCGTCATCGGACGCTCGAACTCGTGGCCGATCGAGATCGGCGGCAGATAGACGCAGTACGAACAAATCCCCTTGCGGCACGGAGGCCGCAAGGGGATTTTTGCTAAAGTTCGAATTGATTAGGAAACAGGCACGATTTTGCCGGTAGCTTGAGATTCGAAAGCCGCAAGAATGACGTTCAGGGAACGCATGCCTTCTTCTCCCGAAATTCTAGGCGCTTTGCCTTGTTTGACGCAATCGATAAACTCATCGATGACACCGCTGGAGGTTTGCTTCTCGTTGGTCGCGATCGCACCCACTTTGTAGCGCTCCACAGAGCCGTCAAGCAGTTCGACGATCACCTGATCTTCGGGATGCGTGCCGATTTTCATGACGCCGTTCTCGCACCAGAGGACGGTGCTGTTGTCTTCGCCTTTGTAGTAAGTCCAGCTCGCAACGAGCGTGCCGATCGTTCCGCTTTTCATGCGCAGCAGGCAAGTCGCGTTATCGTCGACCGCCGTTCCTTCTTTGTGAAGCGTGTTTACGAATGCGGCAACTTCCGCCACTTCGTCGCTCAGCAGCCAACGAATCAAGTCCGATTTGTGCACGCCGAGATCGCCCATGGCGCCCATGATCGCTTCTTCCTTGCGGAAAAACCAGCTGCCGCGGCCGTCAATGCTCCAGCGCTCAGGACCGGGATGGCCGAAGGACGTGCGGAAAGTCAGCACTTTACCCAGCCTGCCCGTATCGAGAATTTCTTTCGCTTTGACGTGCGGAGGCATCAATCTTTGGTTGTGTCCGACCATCAAAAATACGCCGTTCTTCTTCGCCGCTTCGATCATCGCTTTCGCTTCTTCTTCCGTGGAAGCCATCGGCTTCTCAACCAGTACGTGCGCTCCGGCGTTTGCCGCGGCGATGGAAACTTCCGCGTGCAAATAGTTCGGTGTGCACACGCTGACCGCGTCCACTTTTTCCTGCTTCAGCAGCTCTTGGTAGCTGCTGTATGCTTTGCCGCCGTAAGTTTGCGCGTATTCCTCGGCTCTTTCTACAACCGGATCTGCAAATGCAACGAGTTCTACATCTTGATTCCAGCCATACTCGGGAATGTGGCGATGCTTGGAAATCGAGCCGCATCCAATGACGGCTACTCTAATTTTGCTCATAGTTTCGTGGTCTCCTTTTGTTTAGCAAAGTCTGTTAGAATAATTAGCTGCGAACTCCGGTGTAGTGTTCTTTAATCCAGTTCAGGCTGTTTTCAACGCTCGTAAGCGGCGCTTTTTGGCAGTGGTCCTGCTCGACGACGAGCCACTGAGCGCCTGCTTTTTCTGCGGCTTCAATGACTTTATCCAGCTGCACATCGCCCAGTCCGAGCTCCAGCGTAACGATTTTGCCCTCTTCATTTTTCGTGAAATCCTTGAAGTGAACGAGCGGCAGACGTCCCGCATACTTGGCGATATAGGCAAGCGGATCCTGGCCGGCAAACTGAACCCAGCAAACGTCCATCTCCACATTGATCGCGCTGTCGCCTGTATTGGCATACATGGCGTCAAAAACAAACTCGCCGCCCAGCTTTTCATGAAATTCAAAATCATGGTTATGATACAAAAATTGCAGGCCTTGCTTTTTGGACTCCGCGGCGGCGCTTTCGCAGAAGCTGATGATTTCTTTCCAATCGTCCGCATTTTGGCGCTGTTCCGGCAAAACGTAAGGGCAAATGATATATTTCGCATCCAATGTTTTCAAATAATCGATTTCGCCTTGCAGATTGTTGCGCAGATTATCCAGGCTTACGTGGCTGCCGATAGCTTTCAGTCCGAGCTCGTCAAGAAGCTGCTTCAGCTCTCCGGCAGGCTTGCCGTAGTAGCCGGCAAATTCTACGCCTTCGTAACCGAGTTTGGCTACATGGCGGAGCGTTCCTTCCATATCTTTTTGCATATCATCTCTGAGCGTGTACAGCTGAAGACCGATTCCTAAGCGCTCCATTCGATTTCCTCTTTTCCATCATGCGTATTTTTGTTAAAAAACAATGAACCTATTTGATTATCATTATAACGGATTGTGGCGGATATTGTACATTCACGATATAATCAGAACATATCCTATTTGGCTACGAAAGGTGAAGCGAATGGAGACGGAGATTTTAACTTGCGGCTATTCCTATCATATGGAGAAATTCGAGGTCAGCAGCAAAAGCGGACTTAGCTCCTACCTGTTCCGCCTGCAGACGGAAGGCCGCTGCGAAGCTCTTGTGGATGGGCGCATGCGGAAGGTGGAGGCCGGCGATCTGCTGCTTTTTCAGCCCGACGACCCGTATGAGCTGAAAATCGATCGACAGCCGGATCAGCCTGATGCCAAAATATCCAGCGGCGACTATTACTTGTTTTGCAAAGGCTCCTGGATTGAGGCATGGTGGGCGGGCAAGCCCAAGGCGACCTGCAGCCGCATCGATTTGGATGCGAGGCTGATTTCCTTGTGGCGCCAGCTCATTTTGGAAAAACGGCGGATGGAAGAGGAAAACAAGGAGCTCAGCGGCTATTTGCTGCGCGCGCTTTGCCTGTATGTGGAGAGAGCCGCCGGCGAGACGATCACGCTGCAGGGCAGACCTTTTACCGGGACGAGGATGAAGCGGTTTATCGAAGCGCATGCGACATCGACGTTCAAAATCGAAGATGTCGCCGACCACGTCGAGCTCAGCGTCTCCCGCGCCGTTCACCTGTTCAAAGAATGCTTCGGCAAAACGATGATCCAGTACGCCCTGGAGGTTCGCCTGTCCAGCGCAGTCGAACGGATGCACGACAGTTCCATGTCGCTGGAGCAGGTGGCGGAAACTTGCGGATTCGGCAGCTACCCGTACTTTCACCGCGCCTTCAAGCAAAAGTACGGAATTTCGCCGAAGCTGTTCAGGCAGCAGGCCCCGCATTAGGCCCGGAAAGCCGAATTCTTAAGGCTTCGTCATTCTGAGCAGATGGATGCCCAGGCCGATAAACAGAATGCCGGACAGCTTGTTCATGTAATTGGACAACGAGCCTGTCCGCAGCCGCCGCGACGCCCATTCCGCAGCGAGCACGATGAAGGTGCACCAGAGCGTCCCCGTTGCAATAAAAGTCAGACCCAGAATGAGAAAAGGCAGCGCTCCGTACGAATTGTCCGCCGAAACGAACTGCGGCAAAAACGCCAAATAAAAGAGCGCTACCTTCGGGTTGAGCAGGTTCGTAAACAAGCCCTGCGCATATATTTTCCGCTGCGCCGCATGTCCGATTTGACCCGATCCGTTATCCGGCGATTTTGACCTGAACGTTTTAATCCCCATATAAATCAAATAGGCCGCTCCCAGCCATTTGATCACCTGGAACGCAATCACCGATTTCATCAAAATGAGCGACAATCCGAAAGCGGCGAGCACCGTATGTATCAAAGCCCCCGAAACTATGCCGAACACGGACATCATTCCCGCAGACCTGCCTTGCGCCATACTTCTCCCGAGAATATAGAGCGTATCGCTGCCCGGCACCATATTCAAAACAAGCCCGGAAATGATAAAAACCGCAAAATTATCGATCCCAAACATGCTATTCTCTCCCCATTCCCTCTCCCTGTTTCAACTAAAAATACCACAAAAGCTCCTGACCGCATACCGCTCCATCCAAAATGGCAAATATTTCTCTGCGAACTGGAACATTTCATCGTTTTTCCTCGTATAAGGTAAGTGAACCGGGGTATTGTTTTAAAACTGTAAAACTATTTTAATGTTAGATTAATAATTGTCCTTTATGCTAGTGTCATATCCAATTGTTAGGATGGTGAAAGTCATGAAAATGTTTATTACAATTCAAAACAAAACAGTGCCCGTATACTCAGATGAAAAAAATAAAAAGAAATTCAATTTGCTTAAATCCGCCCTGGAAGCTAAAGTCGTAAAAGGACGCAGAGCGATCAAAAAATGTCTCGATTCCATCATCAGCATCGAGATTATCGGCTGTGAAGCGATTCTTCATTCTTTTAACGAAAGAGATTCTCTTGCATTGTCTCTCTATTAGGGCGATGCAAGATTTTTCTGGTACATAGTTGCTTGCGGCAAAAAAAGGAACGGAGCTTTTCGGGCTTCGTTCCTTTTTGCGCTTTATTTCGGCTGTTAGACGAGATACTTTTCTTTCAAAACGTGCAAATGGTGCTGGGCATGACCGGCAAACGTATAAGCGACCGACCGGGCCGATATCCGGTTGCCGATAACCAGACCTGTCCGCACCCAGGCTTCGTCCGAAATCGTCGGGAATAGTGTCAGCGAGGCTTGGCGCACAGCTTTGAAATCGGCCAGCAGCTCGGCAAGCGTCAGCTTCGCAAACGAGGCCGCTTGCATGAACGTATCCTGATCGAAGCCCGGCAGCGATATGTCGGAGTCCCCGCGGGCGATCCGCAGCAGCCGGTAGCTCATGATCCGCTCCGTATCCGTTATATGTCCGAGCACTTCCTTCACGCTCCACTTGCCCGCGGCGTACGCGGTGTTCCCCTGCTCCTCGGAGACAGGGGCCAAGAGCGCTTCTATTTCTTCCCCTTGGCGGCGAAGAAACTGCACGTAATCTCCGTCCGGCACCAGTTGGATATAATCGGCGACATAAGAGTAATATTCACTGCTTTCAGGGCGTTTCAGCATAAGATCTAAGCTCCTCTCGGAAAATGGAATAATAGCGTTTATCTCTCATTTTAGCGTAAGATGAGCCGAGTTCCAAATCTTTGCTTACACGCTGCGGCGCAGCAGCCAGAGCTTGCTCTGGAAGTCCCCACGCAGCCTGGGGACAGGGAGCCCGGCGTACATCAGATGATCGCCGGGGTACACGCTGCCGTCGATTTCATAGTCGGCGTCGGGATCGAGCCCTTTCAGCCGCAGCCATTGCAGCGGCGAATTCGCTTCTGCAAGCTCGCGGAAGTAAGCAACCATTGCTTCCGAGCGATCCTCCGAGACGACCATCCAGGCCGTCTCGCCGCCCTCGAACGGGCTGAGCAGCCTGTACAGCTCGCCGAACTGAACGAGCGGACGGATCTGCTTGTACGTCTCGATCTGCCGCTTAACCTCCGCTTGTTCCTGCTCGCCGAACTTGGCCAAATCCAACTCGTAGCCAAAATTACCCGACATCGCAACGTGCCCCCGCATTTCGAGCGATGTCACGCGGTGAACCTGATGGTTCGGCACTTCCGATATGTGAGCCCCCATGGAGCTGATCGGATACACGATGCTCGTGCCGTATTGGATTTTCAGCCGGCTGACCGCGTCCGTATTATCGCTTGTCCACGTCTGAGGCATATAGTACAGCATGCCGGGATCGAAGCGGCCGCCGCCGCCGGAACAGCTTTCGAAAAGAACATGCGGGAATTCCGCCGTGATTTGCTCCAAAACCCGGTACAGGCCGAGCATGTAGCGGTGCGCCGTCTCTCTTTGGCGCTCGGGAGGCAGCGCGGCCGAGCCGATTTCCGTCATATTGCGGTTCATATCCCATTTGACATACGTAATCGGGGCGCTGCGCAAAATATCGCCGACTTGCTTGGCGATTTCGTCGCAAACGTCCTGACGCGAGAAATCGAGGATGAGCTGCTGGCGGCCTTCCGTTCTTCTCCGGTCCGGCACGTGCAGGCACCAATCGGGATGGCTCCGGTACAGCTCGCTGTCCGGGGAAACCATTTCCGGCTCGAACCACAGGCCGAACTCAAGGCCCAGGCTGTTAACCCTGGACGCCAAATCCTCCAGCCCTTTCGGCAGCTTCGCCTCGTTGACAAACCAGTCCCCGAGCGAGCTGTTGTCGCTCTCGCGTTTACCGAACCAGCCGTCGTCAAGCACGAACAGCTCGATGCCGAGCTCCTTACCGGCGCGGGCAATGCGCTCGATTTTGTCCGCATCGAATTGAAAGTAAGTCGCTTCCCAGTTGTTGACGAGCACGGGCCGGGCCTTGTCGCGGAATTCCCCGCGGCACAGCCGGGTCCGGTACAGCTTGTGATACGTCCGGGACATCTCCCCGAGTCCGCCGCCCGCATACACCATGACGGCTTCCGGCGTCTGGAACGATTCGCCCGGCTGAAGCAGCCAGCTGAAATCAAAAGGGTTGATGCCCATCGAAACCCTTGCGCTGCCGTAAGGATCGACCTCGGCATGAGCGGCAAAATTGCCGCTGTATACGAGGCTGAAACCGTACACTTCCCCGTGCTCCTCGCCGGCATCCTTCGCCATCAGCGCAATGAACGGATTGTGCTGGTGGCTGCTCGAACCCCGCCTGCTCTCTACGGTCAGCTTGCCGGGCCCAAGCGATCTTTTCCCTAGGTGCCTTTCTCTCGCCCAATTCCCCGACAAGTGAAGAAGATCGTAATCGCCGTGCTTAAAATCCACACTCGCGCTGAGCGCGCGAAGCAGCTTGAGATCGGCGGAGCCTTCGTTCGTCAATCGCACCGACCTGGCAATCGCCGAATGCCCCGCGAAAACCGTATATACGAGCACGGCACGCAGGCCGATCGCGGAGTCAACCAGCTCCAGCTCCAGCGTCTCCGCTTCCGCTTCGCTCTCGGTATACGTTGCCGGAAGCCCTTCCAGCTTCGGCTTTCCTTTATAAATGCGGTGCCGGTCATAGACCAGCTCCGTTATCGTCGACCCGTTAGGCTGCGCCACCTGATAGGCGGGCTCGCGGTAATCGCTGGTGCCGTAAGCCGGGTATTCCTGCGGCAGCGTGTCAAACGAGATGCTGCGGTCTTCGCGGACCGGGTTCGGCGAGAACGAGCTGCGCTCGGTGAATTGCAAAATCGAAGCGAGCCGGCCGTCCCTGATCTTGCGCCCCCAGTATACGTGCGCAGGGTAAGCGGATTTAACAAGCTGAATGACGTAGCTCATATCTTTGCTTTGCAAATGAAACAACTGCTGCGACGGTTCATACGTAATGCTCATGCTTTTCTCACCTTTCCGGGACATATGGATTCATTATCCTATTTCCCGGGACTCAATACTATGGACAAAATCCGCATTCATATGGACAAATGTAGTTTTCCTCAACCCACGCCTCTCCTGCACGAATTGTGGGGCTGAAGCAGGAAGGCATGGTCGCTTGGCAGAGAGAAAACCTGCACAACCACTCTTCCCCAGTCCATACCTCTCCTACACAGATTGCGTAGCTGAAGTGGGGGGGCGGGGGGCGCAAGGCAGCTTTATAGGGAAAAAACCTGCGAAAGTGCAGGTTTTCCCTCTGAAATTGGCTTGTTTTGGCGAAAAACCTGCAAAAGTGCAGGAATTTTCGTTGAAAGTGAGTATGAGGGTATGTGTTCGGTGAAAAGCCTGCACTTTTGCAGGAATTGTTCGTGGCCAGGCGATCAAGGACGCAAATTCATGTATTTTTGCAGGTTTTCTTCGTGCAGCCAAGCAGATTGTGCGGCCGGCCACAACGTGCGAGTTTTTCAACAACCTGACATGTCCCTCTTCTGATAGCTGCACTAAATAACGCGTTTGGTGTCTTTTTTGGGGACCTTATTACTCATCATTCTGTATTTGTTTGGATCAAAAACCTTGGTTCGAGGTCTGACGGGTGGGGCTGTTAAGGGATGACATTTTCAATAGAGTCCCAGAGGATTTTGTGGAATTTTTACGTTCAAGATGATGGGGGATACGGGATGCAGGCTCATTAAAGGAATGCATAATACAACACGTCGATGTGACGTGTTTTTGTATTTGGCGATATTTGTTGTAGAATGACATTATTACATAGGCCTTTTGGGGAATAGCTATCCGATTGGAGCAAAATAATGATCTATCAAAATTTAGAAGCATGCTTAGTTGATTTAGAAAAGAACGGACATTTGATTCGCATTCATGAAGAAGTTGATCCTGAGCTTGAAATGGCTGCCATACATATGAAAGTACATGAAGCGGGTGGTCCGGCCTTATTATTCGAGAATGTAAAAGGTTCGAAGTTTAGGGCGGTATCCAACATTTTTGGTACAGTGGAGCGCAGCAAATATATATTTCGAGATACTTGGGAAGGCGTGCAAAACGTAATCTCTTTGCGAAGCGATCCCATGAAAGCAATGAAAAGCCCCCTTAAACATATCGGTACGGGACTCGCTGCATGGAAAGCCCTGCCAATCAAAATATCCGGTGGCCTGCCGGCTGATTTTGAGGAAATCAGCATTGCCGACCTCCCTCTCATCAAGCACTGGCCAGAGGACGGCGGTGCATTCGTCACCCTGCCTCAAGTGTATTCGGAAGATCCAGAGAAACCCGGAATTATGAATTCCAATCTGGGGATGTATCGGATTCAATTAACAGGGAACGAGTATGAATTAAATAAAGAGATCGGCATGCATTATCAGATTCATCGCGGCATCGGAGTCCACCAGGCAAAGGCAACCAAGCTAGGAGCCCCTTTAAAAGTAAGCTGTTTTATTGGCGGGCCGCCGGCGCATACGTTGTCAGCGGTTATGCCCTTGCCCGAAGGCATGAGTGAGATTACCTTTGCAGGCTTGCTCTCAGGGCGCCGCTTCCGCTACAGCTATATCGATGGCTATTGTATTAGTCATGATGCTGATTTTGTTATCACAGGAGAAATATATCCTGGCGAAACCAAGCCGGAGGGCCCTTTCGGCGATCATTTGGGCTATTACAGCCTTACGCATCCTTTTCCCCTCGTGAGAGTGCACAAAGTATATGCCAAGAAGAATGCAATCTTTCCATTTACTGTCGTTGGCAGGCCGCCTCAAGAGGATACGGCATTCGGCGCATTAATTCACGAACTGACAGGTGACGCGATCAAGCAAGAAATTCCAGGTGTCAAAGAAGTTCATGCCGTAGATGCTGCGGGCGTACACCCCTTACTTTTTGCGATTGGCAGCGAACGTTACACGCCCTATCAACAAGTCAAACAACCTGCTGAGCTGCTCACGATAGCTAACCGAATTTTAGGGACGGGACAAGTTAGCTTAGCCAAGTATTTATTCATCACAGCAGAAGAGAGCCAGCCACTCAATTCACATGATGTGGAGCATTTCTTAACCTATATTTTGGCTCGAATTGACCTACATCGGGATCTTCATTTTTATACCAATACGACCATAGACACGCTAGATTACTCAGGTCCGGGCTTAAATAGCGGCAGTAAGGTTGTGTTCGCAGCAGTCGGAGATAAAAAAAGGGATTTATGCTTAGAGGTTCCTGGCATTTTCAACGAAATACCGGGGGTCCAACATGCGCGTTTGGTGATGCCGGGAATTGTCACGATTCAGCTTTCTGAATTTAAAAGTTACGGCGAGTCGCAGGTTGAAATGAAAGATTTATGCGAGGCTATTGGAGCAAAGGGCCCGCTCCCTGCTTGTCCAATGATCATCGTCTGCGATGACAGCCAGTTTATGAGCGCCGCAATTGACAATTTTCTTTGGGCTACCTTTACGCGCAGCAATCCTTCACATGATATTTATGGCGTGAATAGTTATTATGGGAATAAGCATTGGGCTTGCGATAATGTTGTGATTGATGCCCGAATTAAACCGCACCAAGCACCGCCATTAATACCGGATCCAACGGTTGAAAAAAACATCATGCGATTATTTGCCAAAGGCGCCAGTTTAGGCGGCGATCAAAAGTAAAGAGTAAAAGCAGCATCACAACCTTAGGGATTGTGGTGCTGTTTACTTTTGCAGCCACGGTAGCTAGTCGGCTTGCTCAGGGACAAATCAGACTATCTTGCTGTGCACCAGAGAGGCGTCTTTCGCCGCCTCATCGCAGTTCCAATTGCCCGCGTAGGCAGTCAGGACCTCGTTGTCCGCGTTATAGTTCGTGGTGGCGACAATGAAATTTGTATTGGCGCCGGTAAAAATAGCATGTACAGAGAAACGCGCGCTTACCCAGCTTTCGTACTTGATGAAATTGATAAAGGCATCACGTCCAACTTTACCGATCACCATGCCATCCATCAACCGAGCATATTCTCCCATAATCCCCCGAATTTCGGATTGTGTACCACTGTGGTGGAACAATTTCTTTTCGGCGAGAGCCGGTGCTTCCATCTTTGTAAGCCCGTATCGCGTTCAACCGAACGCCGTCATGCAGCGCAACACCCCGCGCCGGGAGCTGCACGCGGTGCGGAAACGCCGCTAACCAGTAACGCCGGATGCCGCCGCCGCGGCCGGAGCTTTTCGATTCGCCTCCAAAATCATATCCGACAGCGTTTTGCCGGCCTCGATCATCGGCATGACCAGTTCGTCTTTGTCCACCCAAAAATCGATCAGCACAGGCCCCGGGTGCTGCAAAGCTTCTTTCCAGGCGGCATTTGCCTCCGCCTTCGTGGCCGCTCTCATCCCCTTCACGCCGTAAGCTTCGGCCAGCTTCACAAAATCCGAGGTGCCGGACAGATCGATATGGCTGAATCTGCAGCTGTAGATCACTTCCTGCCACTGTCGGATCATGCCGAGCGTCCGATTGTTGATGACGACGATTTTGACCGGCAGCCGGTGGATAGCGCATATAGCCAGCTCCTGGACGCACATCTGCATGTTGCCGTCCCCGTTGACGGAGATCACTAGTTGGTCCGGACGTCCGATCTGAGCGCCGATCGCCGCCGGAAATCCAAAACCCATCGTCCCCAGTCCACCGGAAGTCAGCAGAGACCTTGGATGGGCAAACCGGTAAAATTGCGCCGTCCACATTTGATGCTGGCCGACATCCGTCGTAACGATAGCCTCCCCCCCGTTGTATCGGAAATCATCTCGATGACGTACTGCGGTTTTAAAAGATGGCCGTCATCTTTGTAAGTAAGAGGAAACTCCTGCTTGAGTCCGTACAGCTTTTGCACCCATCGTTCGATTTTTGCGGAGGGGACCGCCTTCCGATTCCAATACGACAGCACTTCCTTGACATCCCCCGCAACCTGAAAATGGGCGGCAATGTTTTTGCCGAACTCCGCCGGGTCGATGTCGACGTAAGCGATTTTCGCCCGGGGCGCGAAGCCTTCCAGACTCATCGTGACCCGGTCGTCGAATCGCGCGCCGAGCGACACGAGCAAATCCGTCTCGACCAATGCGCGATTTGCCGCGACTGTGCCGTGCATGCCCGGCATGCCGAGCCATAAAGGTTGTCCGCTCGGGAATCCGCCTAACCCCATAAGCGTCGTTGTAACCGGGACGCCGCTCGTTCGGGAGAACCGAACCAGCTCTGCGCCGGCCCCAGCGTGAACGACCCCGCCGCCGGCAAGAATGACCGGACGCTCCGCTTCGGCAATCGCTTCCAGCAGCCGGTCTGCCGCGCCGGCGTCAAAAGGCGTAAAAGGCCGGTAACCGCCAATCTCAATGCGCTCCGGATAACGGAACACCGCCCGGATAGCCGAATACGCAGTCCACTTCTTCCAGCAGCAAAGTTCTCAGCAAAATTTCCGAACCGGTCAGGATGTCCGGCTTCAGCAGCCCACTGCGCCAATTCGAATCTTTGCGAAATGTTTGACCATACATATGCTCCATACGTTCCTCCTGGACTTGGTTTTTCTGAAGTATAGCAAGGAAAAAGCGCATTGGAACACTATACCGCCGTATAAAAAACCTATACGCAAAGTTATCCCCAATTGTATACTTGAAGCAAATGTGGATAATGGAAGACGAGGGTGGTCATCTATGGATACATTTCCATCGGCAACATGGTTGGATCGGATCGAGCGGCTCGAACGGCGGGCCGCTCTTTTTCACAAAAATGCGCTGCTGGCAAATCCGCACGCCAAGCGAGCATCAGCGCATGTTGGCGACCTGCTGTACCATACCGGAAATCCGGTCATTCGAACGCACTATCACTCCACGGAAGCGTCGACGAATACGGTGGTACAGGCGGATGAAGACCGCTGGGACGAACTTCGCTCCTACATCGAGCGCAGACGCACAGAGGCGCGCGACCAAACGGTGGTATGCGGCGCGAACGATTACCGGCATATTTACCGTTACCGGATCAGTAAACAAGAAAACTTATATACGCTCATCGACGAAAATGAAGCCGAAGCGCTGCTCCGCCACGGAGCCGACATGCTGCTGCTGCTGAATGAAAGCGGCCGGATCGTCGGTTTGAGCGCTGCAATCCCGATACGTCCGGACACCAGAGCCTATTTATTGCAAAACCGTTACTCTTCCGCGTATTTTGCCTCTCTTTCGGAGGAGGATTGGGCGAGGCAGTGCAAATCGGGAGGCTGGTTCATCCGCACGGTGGACATCGAGAATGCCGAGGATGAAAAACTGCGGCACGATACGTTTCGGATGCGGCTCGGCTATATGCGGATCGGGGGCATTACGGTCAGCAGCCCTCCGCCACTCGCTTATTATCAGGACGGACCGGCCAGCCTCGGTTTTACCGCCGCCCCCGTTCATCATACTCTTTACGACGGCGTCACGCCCGCGCCATACTACGAACTGGATCTCACCGGAAAAAAGCTGCGCGATTTCGTCCATAATCTCGTCCCGCCGTCCGATGAGCCGCCAGTGACCCGCACAGCGATGTACGATGCGCAGGACGAGGAGCTTACCCGCAAAGAAGCGGAAATCGCCCAACTGCTGCTGCTCGGGTTAGCAAACGCCGACATCTCCAAACGCTTGTTCGTAAGTGTCATTACGGTGAAGAAGCATCTCAGCGCGATTTACCGCAAATGGAACGTCCGCAACAGGACGCAATTCATCGCCAAGTGGTCCGGGCAAAACGGCTCCGCAGACCGGAAATAGTGTGGTCGACCGACCGCCGTCATGCAGCGTAACACCGCGCGCTGGGAGCTGCACGCCGTGCGAAAAGGCAGCTTTTCAATCTTCATAAAAGATCATGTGGCTTTTCTCGTCGCGGTAATAGCTGAGCCTGTCCTGCAAAGTTCCCGTATGAAACTCAAATTTATGCCCGTCAGGGTCGGTAAAATATATCGACAAACGGTCCCGCTCGCTTCTCGCTCTTCCGGACAGCACGTTCACGCCCAGCCGGGTCAAGCGTTCCCAATGGGCCTTGTAATCTTCTTCGCTGATCGTAAAAGCCATGTGCGTGTAAGATTGGTGGATTTCATTCCTGGGAATATCTTCCTCGACGTTCAAAGCCAGCCAAAGGCCGTCCAAATCAAAATAAGCCAGCTTTCGTCCTTTGACCAGCAGCTTTGCCCCGAATACCTGTTCGTAGAAACGAATGGAGCGATCCAGATCGGATACGGAAAAAAGCAAGTGATTGATTCCCTGGAGTTTCATTATCGGTCCCCTCTCTAAGCGCTAGTCCGACTAGGAGTCTGTCCGATGAACCACGTAGAAGGTATGTATCTGCAAAATGACAGCAATTATGCAGCGTAAGCGGCAATATATGCAGTCATTATTTACCTGGTATGCACAAAAGTAACTCCGCCCGCCAGACTCCTAGCGGCTAACTCCTACGATACCATAATCGGGATAGCGGATCACTGCAAAAGCAAGTATGATAGGAAAGATACATTCAACGATGCGAGGTGCGCACATGAGAACCGAAAACCAACTGAAACGCAAAAAAAACGAGCTGCTGCTGCAGCGGCAATCACTGCAGGCGCGCCTGGAGCAAGCGGCGTCGCCCGCTGAAGCGGAGTCTCTTCAAACGCAGACCGACCGATTGGCGGACATGATCGATCTGCTCGATTGGGTGCTGAACGAACCGTTGGGAAGCTACCACGCTTGAAAAGCCCCCACGCCAGAATCGATAGCCACAATCTGCCTAGCGGTACGAAGAAAACCTGCAAAAATACATGAATTTGTGCCCGCGATCCGCTAGCCACGAACAATTCCTGCAAAAGTGCAGGCTTTTCACCAAACACATAGACTCATACTCACTTTCGGCTAAAATTCCTGCACTTTTGCAGGCTTTTCGCCAAAACAAGCCAATTTAAGAGCAAAAAACTGCACTTTCGCAGGTTTTTTCCTTAGCAAGCTGGTTTTTGCCCAGTCGTGCAGTCCCACGACCTACACCGGGAGAGGCGGGTGCCCAGATAAAGCGGCTGTTCCCCAAATCAGTCACACTCTTTCCCCTAGCGTTCACAGAGAGTCGCGACTTGCTCAACAGCCTGACAATTGCTGGCTGTTTCACAGAGAATTTCTCCCACTCTTGCAGGTTTTGGCGGGCGGTAGAGAATCGTGCTAATGCCAAAACCCGCAAAAACAAACAACAACACGCCTTTTGCCTTGCGCAAATTGCGTGTTGTTGCCCGAAGGCTGCGCCTCAGCCTTTTTTTCGCGGGTCGCGGGTTGTGCGGGGCGCACTTCCCGGATCGTAAGCTGCCCAGCCTTTTTTTCGCAGCCTCGTGGATTGCTAGGCGCATCTCCCGGCTCGTGAGCTGCTCTGCCGTTTTTTCGCGGGTTGCGGGGCACACTTCTCGGCTCGTGACCGCTCAGCGTTTTTTGCACCTCCGGTTCGCGGGCCGTTCAGCCGAATTTGTACGTGATCCCGTACCCGCCCTTCGGATACACCCATTCGATATTGTTCGAAGGGCAGGCAATCCGGCACGTGCCGCATTCGATGCAGTTTTCGAAGGCGACAGTCGTCACCTTTTGTTTTTTATCCCATTCATACACGTCGGACGGGCAAAAATAGTTGCAATCTTTGGTCGTGCAGCTGATGCAGGTCTGTTTTTCCTTGATGATCAAATGGGACTGGGTATCGCATTTGTAACGAATCGTAAAAAGCTTCTCCGCAACGTCGCTTCCGCTCATCCGTTCATCGCCCTCCATCCCTTAAGTCCGAGCTTCATTAAATTCAGCGTCCCTCCGGCTGCGCCTTTGATCAGGCCGGCGGCCATTTTCTGCTTATCCGCCTTGGAGACGCCGTCAATGAGAAACATATTGTAAGCGGCCTCGTTCAAAGCTCTCGGCAGCTTGTCGAACAGGAGCTCGGGGTCCTGTTCCTTGAGGAAGTGGTGCATGCCCCTGTACTTTTTCAAATCTTTGTGAATGAACGATTCGCGGATTTTTCGGTCGTACGCCTGAAGCGAAGCGGCCGAGAAATTGCCGCGCGCCCGGGCTTCGATAATGGCCTCGCCGGCCAGACGCCCGGACGTCATCGCCAGATTCGTGCCTTCGCGGTGCACGAAATTGATCAACTGCGCGGCGTCCCCGCAGACGCACCAGCCGCTGCCCGAAAGCGGAGGAATCGAATGGAAGCCGCCCTCCGGGATCAAATGGCCCGAGTACTCTTTCGTCTCCCCGCCCTGGATCAGCTTGCGGATCATCGGGTGCTGCTTGACGGCATCGAGAATCGCGTACGGCTTCACTTTTTTGTCCCGCAGGTGGTTCACCATCACTCCGACGCCAAGCGAAATCGTTTCCTTGTTCGTGTACAAAAAGCCCATGCCCGCCATACCGAGCGAAGTTTCTCCCATGAACTCAATCGTCACGCCTTCATCACCTTCGAGGCCGAAACGGTCCTCGATTTTCTCTTTGGGCAGGGCGATCACTTCCTTAACCGCCAGCGACACTTCGTCAGGCTGCCATTCCCGGTGGATGCCCATCGCTTTGCCCAGCAGCGAATTGACGCCATCGGCGATGACGACGACATCGGCGTACAAATCGCCGTCCTCGCGGTCCGTGCGCACGCCGACCACCTTGTCGCCTTCCCGGATGACATCGAGAGCTACGGTCTCGTAGATCGGCAGAGCCCCCGCTGCGACCGCTTTTTCCGCAAACCATTGATCGAACTTGACGCGCAGCCCCGTAAAACAGTTGAAAGGCTCCTTATACGCCTCGTTCCGGTGCCCGAAAGTGACCATCGATTCCTTGCCCATCATCCAGATGCGCTGCTCCACAATGTAGCGTTCCATCGGGAAATTTTTTTCTTTCCAAAATTCGGGGACGAGCTCTTCGATCTGCTTGCGGTACAGCACGCCGCCAAAAATATTTTTGGCTCCGGGGAATTCTCCCCGCTCCAGCAGCACGACGGACAGCCCCGCCCGCGCCATCGTCAGCGCCGCCGCCGCACCGGCCGGCCCTCCGCCGACGACGATAGCGTCAAACTTTTCGTTCATCGCGATTCGCTCCTTTCACGCTCAAAACTCCCGGAAGGCGTCCCGGATGACGGCTTGGATGCGGCCGGGGCCGCCGTCCGATCCGCCAGGGGCGCTCCGAACAACGTTCGCCGCTTGCGGACCTCTTCCGTTATGGCGGGCACGATTTTGAACAAATCTCCGACAATGCCATAATGCGCGAACTGGAAAATGGGCGCCTTGTCGTCTTTGTTGATCGCCACGACGATTTCCGAATTTCCCATGCCGACCGTATGCTGCACAGCGCCGGAGATCCCGACGGCAAAATAAAGCTTCGGCCGCACGGTCGCGCCGGTCTGGCCGACCTGATGCTCGTGCTTGATCCATCCCGCATCGACCGCCGCGCGGGATGCTCCGACGACGCCGCCGAGCGCATCCGCCAGCTCGCGGAGCAGCGCAAAAGCCTCAGGCCCGCCCAGCCCGCGGCCGCCGCTGACGATAATCTCGGCTTCCTCGAGATTAACGCCCCCGCTGTCGCGCAGGAAGTCGAGCACCTGCGCGGCAATCTCTTCCTCGCGCATCGCGCACTCGATGCGCACGATCTCGCCCTGGCGCTGTACGTCCTTCGGCAGCGCCTGAAACACCCCGGCGCGCGCCGTAGCCATTTGCGGCCGGTACTGCTTGCAGAGGATGGTGGCCATCATCTTCTCGGAAAAAGCCGGGCGGCTCGCCAGCAGCAGCCTCGACGGCGGCGGCTCGACGTCGAGCTCCGTCGTGTCCGCCGTCAGCCCCGTCGGCAGGTGCGTCGCAATCGCGCCCGCCAGGTCGCGGCCCGTCGCCGTCGCGCCGAACAGCACGATCTCGGGCTTCGCCTCCTCGATCAGCTTCAGGCATACCCGGCTGTAAGGCCGGGTTCTGTACGCGCGAAGCTCGGGGGCTTCGCATAAATAAACCCGGTCCGCGCCGTAATGCACGGCTTCCTCGGCGAGGTGCGCCACCTGCTCGCCGATGACGAGCGCCATGAGCGGCACGTCCAGCTTGGCAGCCAGCTTGCGGCCTTCGCCGAGCAGCTGCCAGGACACCTTTTTCGCTTCGCCGTCCCGCTGCTCCACCACGATCAGCACCCCGCGATAGGCCGACCAGTCCGGCATCGTTTCGTCCCTTTCCCTTTGACCGTCCGCTTGCTCTTTCGCCATGAGTTCACTCTCCTTCTCATCGTTATTCGTGCGCGCTCAAGACGTCCAGCCCAGACGGCCCGGCAAATCCGCTTCCCACAACCGGTCAGCCAATCGGGCGGCCGCAGCTTCCGGCGTGTCCCAAGCGATCATCTGCGCGTTCACCGCCCTTGCTTCCGGTACCCACGTTTTGGCGACAATCGTCGGCGAGCCCTTCAGACCGATTTTGGCCCGTTCCAAATCGGGAAAATCCGCCGTCGTCCAGACAACAGGCTTATAGCGGGCGGCGCGAATCATTCCCGGCATTGAAGCTCTGCGCACCTTGTTCAGCTCTTTGAGCGCCGTTATCAGAACCGGCATGCTTGTCTCCACGACCTCCACGCCGTCCTCCAGCAGCCGGTGGACGGTCACTTTTCGCCGCTGCTCATTTACCTGCACCACTTTGTTCACATAAGTCAGCTGCTCCAAATCAAGCCTGCAGGCGACCCCCGGTCCGACTTGGCCGGTATCTCCGTCGAGCGTCTGCTTTCCGCAAAAAACGATGTCCGCCTTGCCCCAGGTTTGTTCGATTTTGCGGATCGCCGCCGCGACCACATAAGACGTAGCCAGCGTGTCCGCCCCGGCAAAGCCGCGGTCTGTAACCAAAACCGCTTCATCCGCGCCGAGCGAGATGCATTCCTTTAGTCCCTTTTCCGCCGGAGGCGGCCCCATCGTAATGACCGTTACTTTGGCGCCATGCTGATCTTTGATGCGCAGCGCCTCTTCCAAACCGTGCATGTCATAAAAATTGACAATACTCGGGACCCCTTGGCGGATCAATGTGTTATTTTTGGGATCAATCCGGATTTCCCGGCTGTCGGGCACCTGCTTGATACACACAACAATATGCAGCATCCTGCATCCTCCTGTTCTGTAACGAAGCTTTTCCACGCAGTCGCAGTCGCAATCGCTCCATGGAGTCTGGCGGGCAAAGTTACTTTTGCGCATACCGGGGTGAATCATGACTGCATATATGCCGCCCATGCTGCACTACAACCTGTCATTTCGCATATGTACCTTCTACTGAGTTCACCGGACAGACTCCAAGATGCATTTGTGAAATTTGTCACTTATACGATTGAGTGATATCGCTTACACATATACATGACGATAATCCTATTCCTCATCAATATATGCAAGCTTACTTCAGTGATGACACACGTTTTTCCGGTCTGGGAGTCTGGCGGGCGGAGATGCTTTTGTGCTCATGACTGCATGCTGCCGCTTACGCTGCATCATGTATACCTTCAACGCGGTTCATCGGACAGACTCCTGGCCGGAAAACCTGCGAAAGTACAGGCTTTTTCGATGAAAACGGTTCGTTTTTGGAAAAGCCTGCAATTGTGCAGGAATTATCCGCCATGAAGGGGTTGAGCCCTGCGATTTAGCGAAAAGCCTGCAGATTTGCAGGCTTTTCCCGTAGCAAGCGTACTGGGGGGGAAAAAAGATGTACTTTTGCAGGCTTTTTGAGGACTGCCCTGATCTGGAAAAACAAATTTGCTTGTCTTGGAGTCTGGCGGGTCTACTCAGTTCATCGGACAGACTCCTAAGTCGCGGCATCCCCGTAAGAAGACGCCATCCCCGATTTCCTTCTGACCAAAACGGAAAAATCCTGCCCGAAAACAAAAAATTCCCGGCCGGGCAATTGGAGGCGGTTAAGCCTGCCAATGCGGCAGCCGGGCATCTTCAACGCGGGGAGTTCAATCCTCGTTTTCCTCCGTATCGTACGTGCAAATGAAGCGCTCCACACCAGGATACTTTTCGCCAAGGCTGGCAATTACGAATCCAATGCTTCTGTAAAATTCAACCGCCTCTTCGTCCGTTTCGGCAATGATTCGGTCCGGTTTCATAAGCTCAATCACTTCAAGAATTTGTCCGCGTCCGAAGCCCGCTCCTCTGCTGTCCGGTTTAACGGCAAGGTGGACGATCGTCAGCTCGTTGTCCTCGCTCATGCGGAAGCCGATCAGCCCCACCAAATACCCCTCCGACTCGTATCCGTACAGTTGCAGCTCCGCATCGGTTTTGTAAGACTCTATCGCTTGTTCCAACGCATCCGGGTCCGGAAACGTGCTGTAGCCGAGGAGCTCCTGAATTTCGCTATCTTGCAATCTTGATTTGATATTTATCAGCATTTGTTATTTCTCCTTTTAGACGTAATCCAGCACCTGCCGGATGTCGGTAATTTCCGCCGCCGGCCGCACTCCTTTGTCTGCCATTTGCCGACGGTCGGTCTTGTACCCGATAAACGGAACGTTCGCATCCATGGCGGCTTTGGCGTCAATCCATGAGTCGCCGACCGCTATCCATTCATCCGCCGACAGCTGCGGAAATTGCCGCATGGCATAAATAAAACCCGAAGGCGACGGCTTCATGGCCTTCATCTGTTCCCGGCCGACAATGAGGTCGAACAAATGGGCAATGCCGGTAGTTTCCAGCGCTTTGACCGCAGCCGCCAAGGAGTTGTTCGTGACGATCGTCATGACGTACCCGCCATGCAACGCTAGCAGCAGCTCGGCGGCCCCCGCTTCAAGCCCGGCGCCCTCCATTCCGGCCGTTTCATGACGTGAGGCAATCCGCATCACTTCCTCGTACATGCCGTCCGTCATGCCAAGCTCTCCGGCCTGCTCGATGATCGTCGATGAAGTGTGCCGCTCGACGGGAAAGTCCGCAGGAAGCACGTTCCGGCTCGTCAAATAGCCGGCAATTTCCCGCTTCATCGCAGCAAAGTCAATGCTGGACTTGAGCAGGGTGTTGTCCATATCGAAAATGATCCCTTTGCATGCGCCCTTGATCTTCATCGCTCTCCTCCATAATCTCCGCTGAACAGGCATCTCAACCGTCTCACACCGGGTGAGACCGGTGCCAGTCCAGCACCTGCTGCGCGGTCGTCATGTCGGTTATCAAGGTGTCGATCCAGCGGCCCCGCAGCGCTGCCGCGATCGCCTGGACTTTCTCCGCGCCGTGCGCCACGGCGATGATGTTCGGGATGCCCCGCAGCAGCGCGGCGCTCAATCCGATCATGCGCGATTCGCCCGGATAGGCGATCGCCTCCCCGCGCTCGTTAATAAAAGAAGTGCATATATTGGCGACCGCCCCCAGAGCGCGGACTTCCTCCAGTTCTTTGCGCTCCATATGCCCCGATTGAACGATCGTCGCTTGTGCGGTTGCCTGCCCGATGCCGACAAACGCTCTGTCCGCCCGGGCGGCAAGCTCCAGCACCTGCGAAATCCCGCTCTCGCCAAGCAGCACGTCGCGCGCCTGGCCGGACGCAACGATTGCGGGCGCGTTGAGCTGCCAGTAGCGAGATTTCAGCTTTTCGCCCAAAGTTCTCGCATTGGAATTCGCATGCCAGTCTGCGCCCGCGGCTCCCCATCCGCCGATGATCGGCACGAACTGCAGGTGCTTTTGCGTCGAGTAATGCATTTCAGCGGCAACAGCGGCTATGGTTTTGCCTGCCATCACGCCTACGACGTCCCCGTCCTTCAGCCCGTTTTCCAGCAGCACTGCGCCGGATCTGGCCAATTGAAGCTCCAATAACTGCCGGTCCGCGCCCGGAACGTGAACGACAAGCGCATCGTGGATGCCGAAAGCTTCGATCAGTTCTTTTTCAACTTGCTGTTCTTCGGAAAAAGGGTTTTTAATCGTAATCTGTACGATTCCTTCCGCCTTCGCAGCGCTCAACATCCGGCTGATCTGCGGCCGGGAAATGCCCAGTCTTTCCGCTATGTCCTGCTGATTCAGACCGTCTATGTAATACAAGGTGCTGACTTTGACCCAAAGCCGCATTTTTTCGTCCGCCATGTCCGAACCGTTCCTTCCGATTGTGGCAATTTAGGGTATACGCCCATGCTATCACATTGCTGGTTCCGTTTTCTATCCTGAACAAATGTTCATCGTTGAATTAATGTTCAGTCCGTTTTATACTCAACACAAATCCACCCCAACCAATAGAAAGGATGAATCAAAATGGCGATTACAAGCAATATCGCGGCACCCGGCAAATTCGGGGAATACGGCGGCAAATACGTTCCGGAAACTTTGATGCATGCGCTGACCGAGCTGGAGCAGGCTTTCAACCGTTACGCGGAGCAGCCGGATTTTGTGCAGGAAATGCAGCATTTGCTGCACGATTACTCGGGCAGGCCTACGCCTCTTTATGAGGCTGAGCGCCTTGGCAAGCAGCTTGGAGGTGCGCGCATTTTCCTGAAAAGGGAGGATCTCAATCACACCGGAGCCCACAAAATCAACAACACGATCGGTCAGGGGCTGCTCGCCAAAAAAATGGGCAAGAAAAAAATCGTCGCGGAAACAGGTGCCGGCCAGCATGGCGTCGCTACCGCCACCGTCTGCGCGCTGCTCGGCCTCGAATGCAAAATTTTCATGGGGGAAGAGGACATCAAGCGGCAAAAGCTGAACGTGCACCGCATGCGAATGCTGGGCGCCGAAGTTGTGCCCGTCACATCCGGCTCCCGCACTTTGAAGGATGCAGGCAATGAGACGATGCGTTACTGGGTCGCTAATGTGGAGGACACGTTCATGCTTTTCGGCACTGCGGCGGGACCGCATCCGTATCCGCTGATGGTGCGGGAATTTCAAAAAATCATCGGGGAAGAAACGAAATCGCAAATTGCCGCAAAAGCGGGCCGGCTCCCGGACACCGTCATCGCCTGCGTCGGCGGCGGCAGCAATGCGATCGGCATGTTCCACCCTTTTCGCAATGATGCGGGCGTCGCGCTTGTCGGTGTGGAAGCCGGCGGCCTTGGCCTCGAAACGGAGGCGCATGCCGCGACTTTATCCAAAGGAACCCCCGGCGTGTTCCAGGGGTCTTACAGCTACGTGCTCCAGGACCGCCACGGTCAGGTAAAAGAGGCGCATTCGATCAGCGCCGGGCTGGATTACCCGGGAGTAGGGCCCGAGCATGCTTTTTTGAAGGAAAGCGGCCGGGTGCAGTACTGCTCCATTACGGATCAGGAGGCTTTGGAGGCTCTGTTGCTGTTGTGCCGCACCGAGGGCATTATTCCCGCCCTGGAGAGCGCGCACGCCGTGGCGCAAGCGGTGAAATTGGCGCCCGGGCTGCCCCGGGACCATATCATGGTCGTCTGCTTGTCCGGCCGAGGCGATAAAGACGTGGAAACGATAGCTGAGTACCAAGGAGGACACCCGGAATGAATCCCATTGATTTGACTTTTGCCCGGCTGCGCCAGGAACGGCGCACCGCTTTTATTCCATTCGTCACGGTCGGCGATCCGAGTCTGGACGCAACGGTCGACATTTTGCTGGCGCTGCAGGATGGCGGAGCCAGTATGATCGAGCTCGGCATCCCGTACTCCGATCCGTTGGCCGACGGCCCGGTCATTCAGCGCTCTTCGCAGAGGGCACTCGCAGGCAACGTGACGCTGGCCGACGCTGCGGCTTGTGCTGCATTGGCCAAGGAACGGGGGCTGACCGTTCCGCTTTTGCTGTTTACCTACTATAACCCGGTTCTGCAAACGGGTTTGGACGCCGCATTTGGAATGATGCGCGACCACGGGATCAGCGGGATCATCATACCCGATCTCCCTTTTGAAGAAAGCGGCCAAGCGCAGGCGGTGTCGGAATCATACGGCATTCATCTCATTCCTTTGGCGGCGCTGACCTCCAAAGAACGAGTGCAGCAAATCGCCGAGCGTGCAAAAGGTTTCATATACTGCGTCTCATCCATCGGCGTCACCGGAATGCGTTCCGAGCTGCACGCCGAGCTGGAGTCGTTCGTGCAGCTCGTCAAGCAGACCGGCGGCTTGCCCGCCGCCGTCGGGTTCGGCATTTCCCGCCCCGAGCAGTATGAAGCCGTCTCCCGTTATGCGGACGGCGTCATTGTCGGCAGCGCCATCGTCGACGCGATTGAGCGGCAGGGCGATGCATGGCTGCACCCGGCCAGCCGCAAGGAGGCCCTCGCCAACGTCAAAGATTTCGTGCTGCGGTTAACCGGCGCAGCCAAATAAGCGCAAAGAAAGGGGGCATAGTCCCCCTTCCTTGCGCTTAGCCTATTCTGCCCCCTGCGGACGAGCTGCCACTGGGGGATTTTGCTTGCTCCGCGACTCCTGCTAACGCGCCAAAGAAACCGTCGCAAACCCTTCAGCGGCACAAATTGCTTTGTCCGCTATCGCTTATTTGCAGGAACCCCTCGTCCTTTTGCAAAATCGCCGGTCCAGACAAGCCAGCTTTGCCCCCTTAATCCACCATTATTTGGATGCGAAAAGGAAGCCAGTGGAATGCACGGGTAGAGCCACTCGCGAAACGGCTTGGCAGCCGATAAACCTGCGAAAGTCGGGGCTCAGCCGCTCTTCCCCAACCCCCTTCGCTCCTGCATGGGATGCGGAACTCAAGTGGGAAGGGGGATACGGCGGCGTGGCAGAGGAAAAACATGCGTAAGCAGGGCACAGCCGCTCTTCCCCACCCCCCCTTCGCTCCTGCATGGGTTGCGGAACTCAAGTGGGAAGGGGATACGGCAGCGTGGCACAGAAAAAGCCTGCAAAAGTGCAGGCTTTTTCTTTGAAAATGGCTCATTTGGGCGAAAAGCCTGCGATTGTGCAGGAATTTTCGATGAAAATGCATCTGAACCCATGTTCGCGGCGAAAAGCCTGTACAATTGCAGGAATTTGTCGTGGCCGGCGCATCCATTGAGCAAAAACTGCACTTTTGCAGGTTTTCATCACGTAACCGACAGATTGTGCGAACGGCTCTGGCGTGCGGGGGCTCTAGACAGCCTGACTTTTGCAGCCCTTCTCCGCGCTGCCAAGCAGATTGTGCGACTAGCTCTGGCGTGTGGGGCTCTGGGCGGCCTGACTTCTGCAGCCCACCTCCACCCAACCAGGCAGAATGTGCGAGCGGCTCTGGCGTGTGGGGGCTCTGGACAGCCTGACTTCTGCAGCCCATCTCCACCCAACCACGCGGATGTGCCGCTTCCCGGTATGCGGGTTTCAACAGTCTGGGAGTCTGTCCGCCGGACTTCTAGGTCCCGCAGTTTTAGGCGTATGGCCAGAGAGCAAGCATCTGGCGACTGAGGGTCTCCAAGGCCGGATGGAGCGATGCGGTCATTTCCCGCTCGCCGGGGATGCGCGCAGGCCGCCGTACAGCGAGGCAGCGCACGCGTCGGAAAAGCCGCGGAATCAGCCGCCGCTTTCGACCTCCGTCGTCCGCATGGCGAAAGGAATTGCCAGCGAGACGACGATGGCTATAAAGCCGAAAAGGAACATCCCGTGGATGCCGCTGTAAAATCCCGCCGCTTTGGCAAGAATCGCGCCCATGATCGTAACGCTGACCGCCGTCCCGATATTTCGCGCAAAAAGCTGCAAAGAGGTGGAAATCCCTTTCTCATGCGCGGCGACCAACTGCTGGGAGCCGATCGTCGATACCGTGAATAACATGCCGTACCCCGCGCCAAGCAAGGTCATCGCTGCAAATACATAGTAGAAAGAAGTTCCTTCTTTCATCAAAAACAGCATCGCTCCCGTTGCCACGAGCAGCAAATTGCCGATGACAAGCAGCCGTTTGTAACCGAAGCGCAGCACCCATTTTCCAGCGGGCACGGCCATGACCATCCATCCGATCGAAGTGCCCAGCAGCGCGATTCCGCTGACGAACAGCGAATAGCCTTCCCTCTGCAAAAACAGCGGAATGTAGCTGGAAGTTCCGAACAACGCCGCGCAGGAAATAAACGAACTGACGATCATAACCGCCACGGGACGGTTGCGAAACAAGTGAAGCGGGACGATCGGAGATTGTTGCCTTTTCTCATATGTATAAAAAACAGCCATGACAATGAGCCCCGTGATGCCGTACACAATGGCAAAATGCTGAACGGCGGTAGTGAGCAGCAGCAGACTGATGCCGGCCGCAAACAGAACCGCTCCGGCGTAGTCAACCGGCGAACGTTTGGCCTGGTACACTTCCTTGTAGGGCAGCAGAGTGAGCAGAGCGACGATACAAATAGGAACATTGATGTAAAATATCCAGCGCCAGCTCATATAGGTAACGAAAAAAGTGCCCAATAACGGCGCAAGCACGGCCGACAATCCCCACATCCCGGTAAACAGCGCCTGAACTTTGCCGCGCTGCTCAACCGTGTACAAATCCCCGGCGATAATCATGGGGAACGGCGTCATAATGCCGGCGCCAACGCCCTGGATCGCCCGAAACAGCACAAGCTGCAGCATCGACTGCGAGAAACCGCATAATACCGAGCCCGCCAAAAAGATGACGATCCCTACGGCTAAAATCTTTTTACGCCCGAACAAATCCGACAAACGGCCTGCGACAGGGGCCAGCACCGTGGAAAAAATCATATAGGAAGTAAACGCCCATGCAAACCATTCATCCCCGCCTATTTCTTTGACGATAATCGGCATCGTCGTATTGGCAATGGTCGTATCCATCGAAGATACGAGCATAGCAAGCACGATGCTTACCATAACCATAACCCGGTTTTTCATTGGGTGCAGCCTCCGGCATGTTTAAATTTGTAAAAATAACTACAAAAGATGGACATTCACCCATAATAACATAATCAATATACTGTAACTAGTTATAAAATTTTTCTTTACAAACGGCGCGTGGATAGATAAAATAAATCCAATGCGATTAGTGGGATATCGAATGGGGACATGATAACATGACTATAGGCATCTTACTGATGGGATTATTGGTTGGTTTTTTGGTTGGTTTGACCGGCGTCGGAGGAGCTTCGCTGCTTACCCCGATTTTGATCATGTTCAACGTCAATCCTGCCATTGCGGTAGGGACGGACCTGCTTTATAATTCCATCACCAAGCTTTTCGGAACGATCCAGCACTGGCGGCAGAAAACGATCGATTTTCGGCTCGTCAAATATTTGGCTTACGGCAGCATTCCCGGCGTCATTGTGGCAGTAGCGTCTTTGCACGTATTTCAGTCTTACTACCACAATCAGGAAGTCATCATCAAGCACGCGCTTGGATATGTACTTATTCTCGTTGCTGTAGCTACGCTGTTCAAAGTATTTTTCGGCCATAAAATCAAAGAAAACCGCTGGCAGCTAAAGCCGCTGGAAGAAAAACGCGGACTGACCATCACCCTTGGAGCCGTGTTCGGGTTCATCGTCGGGCTGACTTCGATTGGCTCCGGCTCGCTTTATGCTATTGCAATGCTGTATTTTTTCCGTATGAACACTTCCCTTCTGGTCGGCACGGACATCGCGCACGCGTTTTTTTTGGCGACGACTGCCGGTCTGCTTCACGCCAGCATGGGCAACGTCAATTACTTGCTTGTGTTTAATCTGCTCGCCGGTTCGATTCCGGGAGTTATTGTCGGCAGCATGCTTTCCGCCAAAGCGCCGACGACCGCGCTTCGCACAATTATCGCCAGTCTCGTGCTGATCAGCGGATTGAAGCTGATTTAATCCGTTCGGAGGTTCTTATAAACATGAAAAACGACAAGCCCCTTTTAACAAAATCGGCTTGTCGTTTTTTTAGCTGTACGATGTCCGCTGTCCGTTTTAGACATGAATCGCAAATAAGCAGACTTTTTCACCTGTACCTGCATAGGGGATCACGGCTTCAAAATGCAACCCCAGCTTTTCCAATAGTTTGGCCGACGCATGATTATCTTCGGACGTAATTGCCACAATGCGGTTTAGGCCTAATTCGTTTTGTGCATAACCCATTACTGCGGAAGCAGCCTCAAAGGCATATCCATTCCCCCAGAACCTGGGAAGAAACGCAAATCCAATGTCCGTGTCTTCCATAAAATCCCTTTTCGCCAATCCGCAGATGCCGATCGGGATGCCTCCATTCTTCAGCTCCGTCAAATAAAATCCGAAGCCCAGACGGGCATACATGTCCAGAGCCGCTCTTAAAATATAATCCCGCGCGTCATCGATAGTTTTCACGCCTCTATCGCCTATGTTCCGGATCCAGGAAGGATCGTTCACAAGCTCAAAAATAAAAGCAGCATCTTCAATGGTTTGATGACGAAGAATCAGCCGCTCTGTTTCCAACACTTTCATGACAGATGCCTCCACTCTGATAATCCGGCCGATCGCTTTAACAAAGCCGGAAGTTTTTTAGCGCGGCGGCGCGGCGGTCAGTTCATTTCCGGTCGGCGATCAGCGCCATTTCTTTTGAAAACCACAAACGGTACGTAAGCATGCTCAGCAAAATGCTTGTAATGGCCGCGGATGCGCTGAATGCGAGCATGATCAAAATTTGATAGCGCACCGCTTCTACAGGGTTCGCGCCGGCGACGATCATACCGGTCATCATGCCCGGCAGCTGCACGAGGCCGATCGTTTTCATACCGTCAATCGTAGGTATCATGCTCGATTTGACAGCCCGGCGCAGCGATCTTTGAATCGCTTGCCTGACCGTCGCGCCGAGCGCCAGCAGCGCCTCGATTTCGCCCCGCGACGAATCCACTTCCCGCTTCAAATGATTCAGGAACAGCCCGCATACGACCATCGCATTGCCGACCGTCATACCGCTGATCGGGATGATGTATTGGGATGTCGGTTGAATAATATGCAGTCCCAGCATGAGCGCCATAGTCAACGTCTCCGTCGCGACGATGGCGATAGCGATCCGCAGGCGGACGCCCTTCAGCCCTTTGCCGCGGGTGCCAGCGTTATGCGATGCGATGGCAATCATGACGGCAATGATCAGCAGGTTCAGCAGGATGTTGTTCGATTGGAAAACGAAGTGCAGCACGTATCCGATAAAAAGCAGCTGCAGAGCGCCGCGAATCGCGCCCCAGGCGATGTCTTTTTCCAGGCCGAGCTTTTGCCATCTGGATAGCGCGATTGTAATGGCTACAAAAGTGAGCGTAAAGCCTAAAGCTATTGTGGACATGGCTCGTCCCCCCTCCGGGCAGCCGGATCGGCGCTTGCAACGCCGTCATCCGGGAGAATGTCCGCAATTGTGCCGTCGGCCAGGAGCCAGGAACGGTTGCTTATGCTTCGCGCCTGTTCCTCGTCGTGCGTGACCCAGGCGAAAGCCGCCCCCTCCTGCTCGTTCCATTGGAGCAGCATGGCTTCTACGGCATGCTTGCTCTGCGCGTCCAGCGCCGAAGTCGCTTCATCGAGCAGCAGGAAGTCGGGGCGCAGCAGCAAAGAGCGAATGAGCTGCAGCCGCTGCTTTTGCCCGCCGGACAAATCGGCCGCATGGGCCGTCCAGTCCAGCTCCGCGAGTCCGGCCTGTTCCATCAATCGCCGGGCAAGCTTCCGGTCGAATTCGCGCTGATGCAGCCTGCTGACGACGGCCAAATTGTCTTCGACCGTAGCCGGCAGCATAACAGGCATTTGCGGAACGTAGCAAACTTTTTTGCGCCAGTCGTTCGGGCTCCATCTGTCCGCCGGCTGGCCGTGCAAAACAAGCGTGCCGCCGTCCGCCGGCTCCAATCTTGCCAGCACGCGAAGCAAGGTGCTTTTGCCTTGCCCCGAAGGGCCCTGTATCGCAATGCGGTCGCCGCGCTCAATGACGGACGAAATGGAAGCAAAAAGCGGAGTCGTCCCTCCGCTCGGATGATTTTTTTGCAGTCGGTCGATAACAAAAATCGGTTGCAGGTGATTGTCCTCCGCTTACTGAGATAAATGGAATAATATTTAAACTATATCATAGCATGCACGCATCATGCAGCAAAAGAACGTCAGCACCGATGAAGATCGTCCAAAAATGAGCGGCCGCGGTTTAGCGATAGCGTTTCATACGTCGATAGTCAGCACCGATGAAAAAAAGAGATAGCCCGGCTGCCTACATTTCTGGGTAACCGGACGTTACGAGCAAAAAAACGGAGTCGGCCAGACGGCTAGGGTCGCGGCACCATAGAGAGCGCGACCTTCCTCGCCGGACGCGTGATTGCACGCATCTCCCAGCGCGCGGTGCTGCGCCGCATGACGGCGGTCGATCGACCACGCCTTTTCATTCTCCGCGGTGCCGAGGAGCTTGTCGCGTTAATCGTATTACCGCTCACGGCGATAGTTTTCATTCTCTGAGGTGCCTCGGAGCACGACAAAGGGGGCTAATGTGCAGAAAAACTTGCAAAAATCAGGGGGCACAACCGCTCTTCCCCAACCCACGGCTCTCCTGTACGGGTTGCAGCGTTGAAGTGGTAGGGACAAGGGGCTTGGCAGGGGAAAACCTGCGAAAGTGCAGGCTTTTTTCATGAAAGCACCTCATTTTGGTGAAAAGCCTGCGATTGTGCAGGAATTTTCGATGAAAATGCATCTGAGCCCCTGTTCGCGGCGAAAAGCCTGTACATTTGCAGGAATTTGTCATGGACAGCGTATCACCGCGCAAAAAACTGCACTTTTGCAGGCTTTTCTCCGCATGGCCAAGCTGTAGCCGCCTCTAACCTACGAGATCCGGGCTTCGCAGGTTTTCTTTGCGCAACCAGGCAGAAAACCTGCGAAAGTGCAGGCTTTTTTCATGAAAGTACCTCATTATGGCGAAAAGCCTGCGATTGTGCAGGAATTTTCGATGAAAATGCATCTGAGCCCCCGTTCGCGGCGAAAAGCCTGCACATTTGCAGGAATTTGTCGTGGACAGCGTATCACCGCGCAAAAAACTGCACTTTTGTAGGCTTTTCTCCGCATGGTCAAGCTGTAGCCGCCTCTAGCCTACGAGATCCGGGCTTCGCAGGTTTTCTTCGCGCAACCAGGCAAATTGCGCGACCGGCTCAGCCGTGCGGGTTTCTGGGCAAGGTTTGCGCCCTCCCAAAGCCGTTCAAGAACGGCTGCACCGTTTTAAGGGAGCCTCTCTCTCCCAGGGCCCCTATATCAAGCAAAAAAACCATGATTCGGCGGTTGGAACCGGCCGATTCATGGCTTTTTCATATTCAATTCGCCGCCGCTTCAGCCTGCTTGATCGCAGCAGCGTCCGTCGGAAGCGTCGTTCCCTGCTTGACTGCCTGGATGCGCTCCAGCACGATCACGGCTTGCGCCCGCGTCGTCGCGGCATCAGGAGCGAGGTCCCCGTTGTCAAGCCCTTGCAGAATGCCCGTTTGCACGGCCTTGAGCATCGCTTCTTTGCTCTGCAGGCCCGTGTTCGGCTTTTGCCATTCCGCTACGATGGCACGGTCGGCAAGCGTTGCGATTTCCCGGCGGGTAATCGGCTGGTCCCAGCCGGCTTGCAAATCGCCGCCCTGGAGCAGGCCGGATTTTTGCGCCGCATCGACATAAGGCTGATACCAGGCCGAACCTGCGGCGGCGTTCGCCGCCGTCACTTGCAGCGCCCCCGCCTCAAGCTTGAGAAACTCCGCTCTCGTGACGGTGCGGTCAGGCCCGAAGCTGCCGTCGGCGTAACCGTCGACGTAGCCTTTTGCGGCCGCGGCCAAAATTTCTTTTTCCGCCCAATGGCCGGCGATATCGTTAAATGTTGCGGACGTCAGGCCTGTAACGACATTCGGCGCGCTGCGATTCGTCCGCGTGCCGTCGCCCAACTGACCGGAATAATTGCCGCCCCAGGTCCAGACGGACCCGTCTTTCAGCAGCGCCGCGCTGTGGCCGCCGCCGCCCGCAATCGCGGAAGCTGCGGCAATTCCTTTGGCCTGCACGGGTTCGCTGCGGTTGCTTGTCGTGCCGTCGCCCAGCTGGCCGAAGCTGTTTTGGCCCCAGGACCAGACGCTGCCGTCCTGGTTGATCGCCAGGCTGTGGTACGCGCCGGCCGCAATGGCTATCGCATGGTTCAGCTTCGCAACCTGAACCGGCTTATTTTGATTGGTCGAACCGCCGTCGCCCAATTGGCCGAAAGCATCGTAGCCCCATGCCCATACGGTGCCGTCGTTTTTCAGCGCGAGCGCGTGGTTTTTGCCTACCGCTATCGCGACGACGCCGGTGACGCCGGTAATTTGCACCGGCTGCTGCTTGCCGACGAACGTTCCGTCACCCAGTTGACCGTTCGTGTTGTCTCCCCAGCTCCAAATCGTACCGCTGTTTTGGAGCGCCAGGTTGAAGTTCGCGCCCGCGGCGATGGCAACGATATCGGTCAGCGAAGAGACTGCGGCCGGCGCGGCGGACGCATCATGCCCAAGCTGGCCGTACGTATTGTCGCCGAAGCTCCATACCGTCCCGTTGCCGAGCAGAGCAATGGAGTGATTGCTTCCCGCCGCCGCCGCAACGACCCCGCTCAGGGAGCTAACCTGCGCCGGCGCGTTCCGGTTCGCCGTTGTCCCGTCGCCCAACTGGCCGAAATAATTTTGCCCCCAGCTCCACAGCGTCCCGTCCGCCTTCACCGCCAGCGTGTGGGAATTGCCGGCCGAGACGGAAACGGCATCCTGCAGCGCGATATGCTGCGCGGATTGCGACGAATCGTTCGTCCCGCTGCCCAACTGGCCGTACGTATTTGTACCCCAGCCGTACAGGCTGTTGTTTTGTATCGCGAACGTATCGCTGTCGCCGGCGGCCAGCAGAGACGACCGCGGCTTATGAATGAGCACCGGGCCTTCTCCGGGCTTGGCGATGACCGGGTTTAACGCTTCGGCCAAGTTCGTAGCGATCGGAGATGGCTGATTATTGTTCGTTCCGTCGCCCAGTTGGCCGTAGCTGTTGTTCCCCCAAGCCGTCACTTTGTTGTCTTTGCTTATGGCAAAAGTGAAATTCGGCCCTACGCCGATCCGCGCGATATCGGAAATCCCGTTCACGGGATTAGGCAAAGTGCGGTCCCAGGTCTTTCCGTCGGCGTCGGTTCCCGTGCCAAGCTGGCCGGCGCTGTTGTCTCCCCAAGTATACATGGTCCCGTCTTTGGTCAGCGCCGCGGCAAAAGAAGTGCCTGCCAAAATTTGCGTGACATCCTGGATGCCGTTGACCAGCACCGGAATTTTGTGCTCGTCATAATTGATGGAGTTGCCGTGGGAATACACGACCGCATTCGTTTTTTTGCTCATCAGCCCCCAGGTCAGCAGCGTCCCGTCGTCCTTAACCGCCAGGGAAAAATCGAGACCTGCGGCGATTTGCGTAATTTTCCAGGATTGGCTTGTCGCCATGATCGGGGTGCTGAGGTGGTTCTGGTCGTAACCGTAACCGAGTTCCCCGAAATAATTGTCTCCCCAACCCCACACGACGCCGTCGCCGTCGATAGCCAGGTTGTGATAGGCTCCGCTCGCGATCGACTTGATACCCGTCATATTGCCTTGAATGTGTACGGGCTTATTTTTGGAATCGGTCGTCGAATCGCCCAACTGGCCGTACGTATTGTCGCCCCACGTCCACACCGTGCCATCGTCCTGCAGCGCGACGGAATGAAAGTTGCCCGCCGAAATCGCGGTAATATGCTGTAGTCCGGCAATTTGCACCGGCGTGTTCTGGTCTACATTCGTGCCGTTGCCGAGCTGGCCGTACGTATTTTGACCCCACGCCCACACCGTGCCGTCTTTTTTCAACGCCAACGTATGCGACTGTCCGGCTGCGATCGCCGTGACGTCCGTCAAGCCGTTCACGGGAGCCGGATTTTTACGGCCTTCCAGACCGCCGCCAAGCTTCCCGCGCAAGTTGTCACCTAATGTCCACACGGTCCCGTCCTGCTTTAACAGAACCGTAAACCCTTTACCGCCGGCAATCTGCGTGACAACCGCCGGCGTACTGTCGGTTCCGCCTGCAGCGGCGGCGGCTTCGTCCGCCGAAACTTTCAGGGGAAAGCCGCCGGCCGCACTGACCAAAAGCATCAGGCACAGCCACAATGAAATGCTACGTTTTCCTGTTTTCATGGTCCTTCTCCTTAAGCTAATTGTCGTCAAGACGATGCCGGTTCCCCCGAATCGCGCAACTTGGCCGGGGTTCTTTTGAATTTCTTTTTAATGCCTTCCATCCAGCCGTCGAGCAATGTATACATAACCGGAACGAGCACCAAAGTAACAAGCGTCGATAATGTCAATCCGAATGCGACTACGGTCGCCATCGAAGCTTGCGTTTCCGCGCCTTCGCCGAAGCCGATGACCAGCGGCGCCATAGCCAGTACGGTCGTCGCGGTCGTCATCAAAATAGGACGCAGCCTTATTTTGCCCGCTTCAATAAGAGCATCGAACAAAGGCATTCCCTTCTTGCGCAGCTGGTTCGTATAATCGATCAGCACGATCGCGTTGTTGACGACGATACCGATCAGCATGATCATCCCGATAATCGAGTTCATATTGATCGTTCGATGCGTAACGAGCAGTCCCAGTATCGCTCCGACAAACGTCGGCGGCAACGAGAACATGATGATGAACGGGCCGTACAGCGATTCGAACTGGCTGGCCATAACCATGTAGACGAGCACTACGGACAGGATCAATACGAGATACAAGCTTTTAAACGATGAAGCCTGGCTCGTCTGCTGGCCGCCCATTTTCACCTGATAGCCGTCCGGAGGCTGAATCGAGTCGATTTTAGCCTGCACTTTCGCAGAGACATCCCCGACCGAAGCGCCGAAGACGGAAGCCTGAATCGTCGCGACCCGGTTTTGATCCTGACGGCGAATTTGCGCAGGCCCTGTGCCCGGCTCTACCTTGGCGATCTGGCTTACGGGAATGATAGCGCCGGAAGACGTAGTGATGGTAATATTGTTGAAATTTTCCAATTTATTCGTAAAATCGTTCGGATACTTCACCAAAACCGAAATCTGCGAGCTGGCTGTCTTGAACTGCGTCGCCACGCTGCCTTGATAAGCCGTGCGCAGAGCCGTCATAACGCTTTGCAAGGAAACCCCGTAATGTGCCGCGGCATCGCGGTCAACCGTCAGATTGAACTGCGGAATGGAGCGGTCCAGCGTATTTTGTACGTTCCGCGTGCCGTCCACGGAGCTGATTTCCTCCACGACGAGATCGCCCAGCTTTTGCAAAATGGCGAGGTCCGGCCCCGAGAGGTTCACCTGGATATCTCCGCCGCCAAAGTTGCCGCCGCCTCCCAGTCCGGGAAGACGCACTCCGGAAGGAACGCTGACGTTAATTTGCGCGCCCGCGAAACCTGTAGTCAGCCCGCGGATTTGCTCCGCTACCTGGTCGGTGCTTTTTTTCCGCTCGCTGAGCGGCTTCAGCGCAATTTGGATGCTCGCCGAGTTCGTCGCCGACGACTGGAATGCGCCGCCGCCCGACGAACCGACCGAAGTAAACACCGAATCGATCTCGGGAACGGACTTGAGCCGGTCCTCCAGCGTTGCCGCAACTTTGTTCGTCACATCAAAAGCCGTGCCCTGCGGCATGTTCACATTCAGGTTAACTTGTCCCTGATCCGTCTTCGGCGTCAGCTCGCTGCCTACGAACCGGGTTGCATACACGCTGCCGCCGAACAGTACGACGGTGACGAGAATAATGATCCAGCGGTGCAGCATCGACCAGCGCAGCAGCCGGCTGTAGCCGCTGGTCAAACGGTTCACAAAACGCCCGAACCAAACCATCGGGTTCGCCGATCTGCCTTCGGGAAGCTCCTCGTCCACTTTGCCGCGCAAAAATTTGGCCGCTAGCATCGGAACGAGTGTAACGGCGGCAAACCATGCCGCAATGTGGGAGAAACAAACTGTCAGCGCCATCGGCCAGAAAAATTGCTTGACCAGCCCGTCGATAAACGCCGTCGGCAGGAATACGGCAATTTGCGCCAGCGCCGAAGCCATTACGGCGGTGCCCACTTCGGCGGTGCCCACTTTGGCCGCTTCCTCCGGCGACAAGCCTTCGTGCCTTTTGCGGAAAATGCTTTCCAGCACGACGACGGCAAAGTCGACCAGGGAGCCGAGCCCCAAGGCGAGACCTCCCAAAGTGATCGTATTGATCGTCTGATGTCCGAAATACATCATCGAGAACGTACTGATAATCGAAATCGGGATAACCATTCCGATAATCAGGGTCGCTCTGATGCTGCGCAAAAATAAAAGCAAAATAATGACCGAGAAAACGCCGCCCATGAGCGTATGCTCCACAACCGTGTTGAGCGATTGCCGGATGAATTTCGACTGATCGCTCAGCACCGCGATTTTCACGCCGTCGGGGAGCTTGGATTGAATGTCTTTCAGCGATTTCTGAATGTTGTCCGATACCGAAACCGTATTGCCGTCCGATTGCTTCAAAACCGACAGACTGACGCTCGCCTGGCCGTCTTTTCTCGCTTCCAGCGTAACGTCCTGGTACGTATCGATAATTTGTCCCAGCTCGCTGAGCGCAATCGTCTGCCCTTTGCCGAGCTGGACCTGGACTTTGCCGATATCGGCAACCGATTTAAAATCCCCGTCAATGTGCAGAGGAACCAGTTGCTGGCCTTTGTTCACTAGACCGGCGTCCGTCGAGGAGTTGTCGCTGCCGAGCGCCGATGTTAACGTGCTGAACGAAATGTTGTACTGCTGCAGCCGGCTCGGATCGACCAATATTTGAATCTGTCTGACCCGGCCCCCGGACACGCCGACGGAAGCGACGCCGTCCGCGCGCTGGACGTCCGGGCTGACGATATTGTCGGCCAAGTCGCGGAGGGTGATCAGATCCTTGTCGCCGTATAGCGCCAGCGTCATGATCGGCGAGCTGTTCGGATCGACCCGCGAGACGACGGGCGCATCGGCGTCGGACGGCAGTGACCTTCGCACCCTGTCCAGCTTGTCGCGCATCGTTAACGTCGCTTGGTCGATATTCGTGCCGTAGTTGAATTCCAGCGTTACGTTGGCCGAACCGGTACGCGAGTTTGAGGTGATGCTGGTGACCCCGGTTACGGTCGCCATCGCATTTTCGATAGGCTTCGTAATTTGCTGTTCAACCTGTCCCGGGGATGCGCCGCTCCAGGAAACGGAAACCGTTGCGGAAGGAATTTCCAAATTCGGATACAGATCCACTGGCAAAAGCGGAATCGCAATCCCTCCGACAATGACGAGCGCAATCATGATCATGAAAATCGAGACGGGACGATGTACGGAGAAATTAGCTAACTTCACTGTCCCGCCCCCGCTTTCTGAGCTCCCGTATCCGCTCCGCCCGGCTTAGGACTGGCGTCGGCCGAGCCGCTTCCACCTTCTTTGGCGCCAGACTTGCTTTCGCCTTGCGTCCCTTGGCCTTGGCTTTGACCCTGACCTTGACCTTGGCCGCGCTGACCTTGACCTTGGCCTCTATTTCCTTGACCGCCTTGACCCTGGCCGCCTTGGCCTTGACCGCCCTGCCCTTTGCCTCCGGCTGCCCCGCCGCCTTGGCCTTGTGCGCCTTGGCCCACCTGCACCGGAACGTTGTCGGACAGCAGCTCCTGGCCTTTTACGACAAGCTCGTCTCCTACGTTCAGTCCGCTTGTGATTTCAAAGGAAGAACTGGTCATCACGCCGACTTTGACAAGCACTTTTTTCGCCTTGCCGTCTTTGACGATAAACACCGCGTTGCCGCTGGATTGGCTGAGAACCGCATCGGCCGGCACGACGATCGACTTCTTGCCTTCGCTTTTCAGAGAGGATTCGGCGAACATGCCCGGCAGCAGTTCGTGGTTATCGTCTTTCACCTTGATATCGACAAGGTACGTTTTGGTCGTCGCATCCATCGCAGGATGAATGACCATCACTTCGCCGTCAAAGCTTTTGTTCAGCGTCGGCACTTTAACCGCCATCGACAAGCCCGGCTTGAATTTGCCGATAGACGCTTCGGACACATTCACTGTCGCGATGACCGGATCGGTTGCGGCGATCGAAAGAACCGCGGACTGCCCGGCGTTTTGGCCGATAGGCGTCAGGATGGACGTGACGACGCCTTCCACCGGACTCGTCAGCACGCCGTCCTGAAGCTGCTCGCTGATCACTTTAATTTTCGTTTGCCCCTGCTCAAGCTGTGATGCACTGACTTTCAGCCCGTCCGTAGATCCCGCCGTCTGAACGCTTTGCTTCGATTGATCGAGCGATGCTTCCGCACTGTTCAGCGCCGTCTGCTGGCCCGACTGGCTCTGAGCGAGCTGCTGCCTGCTCAGGTCGATCTGGGCGGAAGCCGCCGCCTGCGCGGATGCCAGCTTCACCAGCGTGGAATTCAGCGATTCCTGCGCGACCTGTACGGCCTGCGAGCTTTGCGCCGAAAGAAGCGCGTTCTGCAAGCTGGTCAGCGACTGCTGCGCGCTTTGCGTGTCTTTGTACTGCGCCTGCTGCGCTTGCTGCAGCTGGAGCTGTGCGTTCTGCAGCTTGGCCAGCGCCGAAGAAGCATCGCCTCCGCCCGACGCGGCGTTGTTATAAGCTACGACCGCCTGCTGCACGGCAAGCGTGTAGGTGTCGATATTGTTGTTTTGCGTCGTCAATAAGCTGTCCAGCTGCGAATTGAGATTCGTCTGCGCGACCGTGACCGCTGTATTCGCATCGGCCTGGGCTTTGCTGAAGCTCGCCTGGGCTCCGGCTACGTCCTGCTTCGCGCTCTCCACCGTATTTTGCTGCGCGGCAAGCGCGTTGTTCAATTGAATTTGAGCCAGAGCTACCGCGTTTTTCTGGTCGCTAACCGTTTTGTCGTAAGCGGCCTGCTGCACGGCAAGCGCTTTTTGCGCGGTTGCCACAGAGTTGGCCTGATCGCTGACGGCCTTATTGTACTGGGCTTGCGTCACCGCGTAATCGGTCTGCGATTGTTCCAGCGACTGGCGCAAAGTGGATGTGTCGATTTCCGCCAAAGCCTGGCCTACCTGGACATGATCCCCGACATTCACCTTCATCGAGGTCACCCGTCCGCTTATTTTGGAAGAAAGGTTCGTCGTAAATGCGGGTGTGACAGAGCCTGTAAATACTTGTCCTCCGCCAATGTCGGAAAGTTGGACCGATTGTGTTTCCACGGTCATCTGGCGGGTACCTGAGCGGTTGTTTGCCCCTGTTTTTGCAGTATCGGCCGCAGTGCTGCAGCCGGCCACAGTGACGGTTATCGCAGTGATGACTGCGATGAAAGAAATACTTTTGAGCGTCCTCATGAAATCGAAACCTCCGTCTACATCTTTTAAATAAAATGGGCAAACACTTTTACTCTCAAAATAGCGCACATTTATGATAGAACTGTGATGCATCTATGAATTAATTGTAAAATCATACGACTGGCCGCTTTACGAGTGAAAAAGGAGGAAGCTTTTTGCCCGATCGGGGGCTGGAGGGGCGACTCATCGTCGTGGAGCGAGGCATTGGAAACTTGCCGGTGGTTCGACGGACCGCAGTCATGTGACGGCAAACCATGCGCGGGGGCTGTGCGCGGTGCAAAACCCGCTGGTGACAGGGTCACCACGCCGACGCGCACGTGATCGACGACCGCCGTCTTGCAGCGCAACACCGCGCGTTGGGGGGGGGCTGTGCGCGATGCGAAAACCCGCTAGAGCTGGTGTCACTATGCCGACGTGCACGTGATCGACGACCGCCGTCTTGCAGCGCAACACCGCGTGTTGGGGGGCTGTGCGCGACAGAAAGCCTCCAAACATTCAGCTTTAAGCACCGTAACTCCCACAATTGTGCGATCCCCCCAGAAACCCACACACCAGAGCGGCAGCATAATCTGCCTAGGTGTCTGGCGGGCGGAGGCTGCTTACCGCTAACACTGCACTGCATTGCATTGCATCCGTCATTTTGCATACACATACCTTCTAATGCGTTCACCCGCCAGGCTCCCAGCTGAGTGAAGAAATCAGATTGTAGATAAAGTAACCGGTTAGAGGAACCATAAGGACGCGGCAGCTTTTCACCAACCCACGCCTCTCCTGCATAGGTTGTGGTGCTGAAGTGGGGGCATAGCATGGCTTGGCAGGGGAAAACCTGCGAAAGTGCAGGCTTTTTCCGTAAAAATGATTCATTTTGGCGAAAAGCCTGCAATTGTGCAGGAATTTTCGGCTAAAATGAGTCAGAGCCTATGTTCGCGGCGGAAAGCCTGCACTTTTGCAGGAATTTTTCGTTGCCAGCGTTTCAATGAGCAAAAAGCTGCACTTTTGCAGGTTTTCTCCGCACAAACAAGCAGATTGAGCAGCAGGCTCTGGCGTGCGAGTATCAGGGCAGCCTGACAATCGCACGTTCTCCCTAAAACAGGCCCGGTTCCGCTGAAAAAGCCTCCCACTTTGTGCACTTTTGTGCACCTTTGTGTGCAGGCTTTCTTTGCACGGCCCGGCAGCCGAACATCATCGTCCGCCAAAACAACCAAAAAAGGACGTTTCTTCATAGAAGAAATGCGTCCTTTTTCCGTCAATAATGAAATTATTTGCCCAAATTGTTTTCCTCGTAAAGCTTGTCCATCGCCTGTATAATCGGCTCCGCCGGATCGCGGTTCAGCAAATACAGCGTCAGCAAATATTGCAGCGGCAGCGCGCAGGTGTTGTTCCCTTCATCCACGGCGACGAACCCGGTTTCAAGAACGGGGCCGTGCTCCGGATGGAGCTCAAGATCGACGTACACTTTTTGGTCGGCAAACTCCTCGCGAACGGCTTTCGCGCAATAAGGCACGATATGCTGATCAAACAAAGCTTTCGCCTCGTCTTCCGTTTGCGGCGGCGCCGGCAGCGGATGGCTTTCCGGACTGCGCAGCAATTCGACAAAAAACGAAGTCAGCCAAAGTACGGCGTTCGGATTGTTCTGGAAATTTCTCATCACTTCATTGAGGAAAAAACCGCAGGTGCACGATTTTCCGTCTTTGCTAAGCGTATATGCCAGCATAGGGCCGTAGGCGGGATTGTTGCCGATCTGGCCTTCCACTTCGTATTCCTGGAAATAATCCGCCAATACTTTTTGGATGTGCTGGAACCAGATCATAATGATCTGCGCCTGCTCCTGTTCCGGATCAAGCTGTTCTTGCTCATTGTCCGTTTGGGTTTCGATATCTTTTTCGGTCATTGCAATTGTAGCCTCCTGCATATTCATAATTGGCACAAATACTTCTTTTACATTGTACCTCAATTATGCGCTTGCAGAAAGCATTCCTTTTTATGCATCCGAACCCTCAGCCAAACGGCTCGTACAAAGTGTTCCGCGCAGGCAGCGTTTCCGATACGATCCGCCCCTTGCTGACCACATACCGGCACACCGGCAGCCTCCGCAAAAGATCCGCCGCGTCATCCGCCGGAAGCAGAACGAAGTCCGCCGGACGGCCTTCCTCGAGCCCGTAGCCGTCCAATTGCAAAGCTTGCGCCGGGCGGTGCGTCACCATGCGCACAAGCTCGGCCAGTTCCTCGCGGCCGGTCATGTGCGCAAGATGGGCTGCCATGTGCGCGGCCTGCAGCATGTTCCCGCTGCCGAGCGGATAAAACGGCGTGCGGATGTCGTCATGCGCGATGCTGACGTTCACGCCGGCCTGCAGCATCTCTTTGATTCGCGCGATGCCGCGCCCTTTGGGGAAGCGGTCGAACCGTCCCTGCATCGCGCTGTTGATCAGCGGGCAGCAGACGACGTTGATCCCGGAGCGCGCCAGCAGGCCGAGCAGCTTTTGAAAATAAGCCTCTCCATAGTAGGCCGAGGCGTTGGCATGGCTTGCCGTCACGCGGCCGCGAAGCCCCGTGCGGAGGGCCATATGTGCGACCGCCTCCAGGAAGGTCGACTGGCCGTCGTCGATTTCGTCGCAGAACACATGGACGAAACGGCCGTACTGCTGCGCGAGGCGAAAGCAGATGTCCAGCGAAGCCAGCCCTTCCTCGCGCGTAGGCTCCAGGTGCGGGATCGCCCCCGCTCCGTCGGCGCCGAGCGCAAGCGCCTCCTCCAGGCGGCGCTCATTGTCCGGGCAGGCGCGAAGGCCGTCCTGCGGGAAGGCGATTACCTGCAGATTCACCCAAGGCTTCACGCGGTCCCGCAGCTCCAGCAGCGCACGCAGCGCGACGAGCCCCGGGTCCGATATGTCGGCTTGCGTCCGCACATGGAGAATGCCGTGAGCCATCTGCAGGCGAAGCACCTCCTCCGCCCGCCGCAGCACATCCTCGCGGGTCAGCGATTGCTTGCGCTTCTGCCAGAGGCCGATGCCTTCGAACAGCGTGCCGGTCTCGTTCCAGGCCGGCTCTCCCGCAGTCAGCACCGTGTCCAGGTGAATGTGCGACTCCACAAAAGGAGGAAGCGCCAAAAGCCCGCTCCCGTCAATTTCACGCCGGCCGCTTTGCAGCGGAATCGCGCCGATGGCTGCGAGTTTCCCGCCGCTCACGCCCAGATCGACCGATCGCGCGTCTGCCGGTCCGGTCAGCCGGACATTTCGAAATACAAGTTCATACACCCTCGATCATCCTCTCCCGCTGTTGTCCCGTCAACCTTCGCGGCTCATTTCCGATTCGTGCCAGGAGCTGAGCATCCATTTGGAGAAGGCGTTCACCAATAGGAAAAACAAGATGCCGAGCAGCGAGGCGGAAAGCCCGCAAGCGAACAAATACGGCGTTTTCAGGCGGGCCGCCGCGTAAGTGATCGCATAGCCGAGACCGCCCTTGCCGCCTCCGATCCCGGCGATGTATTCACCTACGATCGCGCCGATAACGGACAGCGTGCAAGAAATTTTCAAACCGGCGACCACGTAAGGCAGCGCTGCCGGGATGCGGAGCCTCCACATCGTTTGAAAAGCGTTCGCATTGTACAGGTAGAACAGATTGCTCATATTGTGGTCCGTAGAGTTCAACCCGATCAGCGTATTCGACAGCATCGGGAAAAATCCGATCAAAAACGCGATAATGACAATCGAATTCATCCCGGCGTCGAACCAGATCACGATCAGCGGAGCGATCGCCACAATAGGAATGGTTTGTAAAATAATCGCATAAGGATACACGCTCTTTTCGATCAGCTTGTTGCTTGCCAGCAAAATCGCGCCGGAGACGCCCAGAACGATGCTCAGCAAAAATCCGAGCACGGCCTCGACAGTCGTCGTCGAAACGGAAACCCAAAGCTCGCTCTTGTTCTCAACGGCCGCTTTGACGATATCCGACGGCTTCGGCACCAGGTAAGCCGGAACGTTAAACCACAAGCATATAAGCTCCCATCCGCCGATAAACACGATGAAAGCGACCAGGGGCGGCAGCAGACGCTTCATGATGGCGGAAAAAGGGTGCCCCAGCGCCATCCCGTCCTCCAGCCTATATGTCCAAGCCGCCCGCTCCCGCGACGGATAAATTTCGTCCGGCAAAATCTGCGAATACACATGATCCACGGCCATAACCATTCTCCTTTCATTTATGATTCGTAAACGATTTTGCCCGGATTCAACAGCCCCTGCGGATCGTTAAGCCGTTTTCTGCGCCCCATGCTTCCGACTTCGCCGCGCCCGCCCTGATCCAGCACCCACGTATGGGGATCGAAAATTTTCACGCCGACCGATTCGAAAAAGCGGATGATCTCGTACAGCCGTTCCTCGCTTTCAAAGCGGACGATCGGCAGACAAGACGGTGTAAGAGCGCCGCCGCTGCGAATCCATTCGAAGTGCAGCAGCACTTCATCGCCGAAATGCGTTTTGATCTCGCGAATTTGTTCGATATAGCGAGTCGGCGAAAATCCGGCCTGCAAATAAGTGAGCGCCGGGTCCGTTTTGATCGCCCAAAGCGTCGTGTGATTCCATGTAAAATCCGATACCCCGATTCCTTTGCGGTATTTATCGGATTCAATGACATGCCCGATGGCTCCTCCGAAGCTGTGCGCCAGCGTCTCGGCTTGGGTCAGCATGCCTTCGGCAATTTCCAGCATGACCGCCGCCGCGCCGGGCTCAATCACTTTGGCAAAAGGGACAAAATAGGACGGAATCGGCCATTCCATCGGGCTGATCAGCCGCTTGCGGATCGATTCGTCCAGCGCCAAAGCTTCTCCGAACTTTACCGATTGCTCGAACGAAGCGAATTGCGCGATCGCCTGCACCCATTCGGTGCGGGGAGCGAGCGGAATCGTCACCTCGGTCATAATTCCGGTCGTGCCATAGCTGTGAATGTAATCGTAAAGTTCCGCGCCTTGGATCGTTAACCGCCGCGGCGTTTCTTCCATCGTATAAATGACCGCTTCCAGCACGTTGCCGTCCCACAGGTTTCCGTACGTGATCGAGCCGATGCCTCCTGAACCGCCGCTGACAAAACCGCCGACCGTCGCCTTCACGAAGGTGCTCGGATAAATGCGGATTTCCTGTCCGCGTTCGCGGGCGGCCTTGTCAACCGCGCCGAGCCGGACTCCGCATTGTACGCGGGCAAAGCCGTCGCCGATTTCAACAATTTGATCCATGCGGCTGACATCGAGCACAATCCCTTTTTTCAGCGGGACGGCTTGGCCGTAATTGCCTGTGCCGGCCCCCCGGACCGTTACGGGAATTTGATGGCGGTAGCCGAATGCGAGAGCGGCGGCAACCTCCTCTTCGCTGCGCGGGAGCACGACCGCCTCGGCGGCCTCGATTCCTTTTAACCTGCTGTCCAGCACCGGCGAGTACCAGTAGTAGTCCTTGGAAAGCTTGGTCCGGGTATCCGCATCCAGCGCAACGATGTCTTCGCCAAGCCTGGCGATCATTTCCTGATTCCACTTGAGTTCCGTCGCCATAATTCTCCTCACTCCCTCCGAATTAATGATGCAGGGCGCCTGACACCTCGCGGACAAGGTCGCCGAAATGTGCCGCTGTGCGGTAGCTTTCATCCCGCGGAAACGGCACCGGAATATCGATTTGCGCGGCGATTTTGCCCGGACGGGGCGTCATGACGATGACGCTGGTGGACAAAAACACCGATTCAAACACGTTATGCGTCACGAAAAGAACCGTCATCGACTTGTTTTGCTGCCAAATGTTGAGCAGCTCGGCCTGCAGCGTTTGCCGCGTAATTTCGTCCAAAGCGCCGAACGGCTCATCCATCAGCAGCAGCTTCGGCCTGGACACGAGCGCCCTGGCAATCGAAACGCGCATCTTCATGCCGCCGGACAATTGTCTGGGCAGCACTTTCATATAATCTTTCAGACCGACGAGCTCAAGCACGCGCTGGGCTTCTTCCTTTTGCGTCTTTTTATCGATGCCGCGCAGTTCCAGCGGCAGTCTCACGTTAGCCTCGACCGTTGACCAGGGCAGCAGCGTATGATCCTGAAACACAAAGGCGATGTCGCTATGCTTACGGGCTTCCTTCGGGCTCATGCCGAACACCTGGAGGCTGCCGCTTGTCGGAGCGCCGAGACCGGTGATCATTTTGAAAATCGTCGATTTTCCGCAGCCCGAAGGCCCGACAAAACAAAGAAATTCGCCTTCCCGTATCGTCAGGTTGACATCCTGCAAAGCGATAGTGCCGTTCGGGTATATTTTGGATAAATTTTTCATATGGACAAAACTTTGATCGGACGGGCCGTCCGGATTGGATACTCCCGCCGGTGCAGATTCAAGACGCATTCGGATTCATCTCCCGTCATTTATCGGAATTTTCAAAGAACTCATCTCAAACTTCGATATGTCCAGCAGCGCTTCCGCGATTAGCGCGCCGTATTTCCGCACCATCGCTTCCCCTTTCTCAGCCGTAGCCAGGGCCGCATCGCCGGAAACGCCCGTATGGGACAAATCGTCCATCACCCAGGCAAAAGCCCGGCTCCGCAGCTGCAAATAGCGCGAATCGGGGTAATTCGGAAATTCGGTCGGCGCAAGCTCCATATGCACCCAATGCGGTCTGGCGGACAGGACGACCGATGTCTCCATGTCTCCGGCATGAATGCCGTACTGCTTTTCCTGCGGCGTTATCCATTCGTCCGCCCCGCCCAATCCGCCCGGGTCCAGCCGGAATACGGCGAGCCCGGTTTCGATGCGGATTTCTCTGGCCATCATATTTAAAAGGTCCGTGTTGCCGCCGTGCGAATTCACGATCACCAGCTTCCGGAACCCGCTTGTGCGGATGCTTTTGGCGATGTCCATTACGACGGCCATCAACGTAGTCGCCGACAGCGAGATCGTTCCCGCATGGCCGAGATGCTCCGTGCTTTTGCCATATGGAATGGCGGGCAGCAGCCATATATTTGCGTCATCCGGCAGCTGGTCGAAAGCTGCGGTCAGGAACGTTTCCGCTATGAGCGTATCCGTAAACACCGGCATGTGCGGGCCATGCTGCTCGACAGCACCGACAGGCAGCACAAGCAAAGTCGTGTCCTTCGGCAATTGAGCCGCTTCAAGCTTGCTTAAACGAGGGAAGAAGCACCGATCCCAGGCTTTTCCTGCGTATCGTCCATTCATTTCATCAAGCACCTCCTTGAGCTTCCATGCACTTCCATTCGTTTCTATGCACCCAAGTAACCCCATTTACTTCCATCTACTTCTATACACTTCTATGAACCCCATGAGCTTCCACTCGCTACTATTCGCTTCTATGCCACCACGGAATCCCCTTTACTTCCGTCCTCTGCTATGCGCCTCCATCCGCTTCCACGTGACGTGCCTCCTAACGCCTCCAAAAATCCCAAATAACAACAAGTTGTCGAAAAAATCCGGAGGTCCTGCAGGCGATTGGCTGATTACCCGAGAAAGTCGCGACACATAGTTAGGGAAGGCTTTGACTTGGGGCGCAGCCGTTCGTGAAGCGGCTGGGCAGCCAGCAAAACCTGCAAAAGTACAGGCTTTTTCCGTCAAAGCAGCCCATATTAGCAAAAAGCCTGCAAATGTACAGGAATTTCCGATGAAAACGGGCCTGAACCCGCAAGTTTGATGAAAAGCCTGCACTTCTGCAGGAATTTTTGCTGCCAGCGTTTCAACGAGCAAAAAAGATGCACTTTTGCAGGTTTTCCCTGGGTTCCCCAGGCTTCTCAGAGCTTCTCCGGCTTTTTTTCAGACTTTCTCAGACTTTCTCAGACTTTCTCAGCCTTCTCAGGCTTTCCCGAACTTTCCCAGGTTTCTCGGCTTTCTCGGCTTTCTCGGCTTTTTCGGCCTTCCCAGGCCTTCTCAGGTTTCTCAGGCTTTCTCAGCGCTTCAAGTAAATGCGCTCGCTATCGCCTTACGCGCGAGTTTCTGGGCAGCCTGCTAACAAGCTGCATTCCGTTAAAATCGCCCGGCGTCCGCACGTTTTAATGCGGATGCCACCTTGGCGACCCGCTCGCCGAGCCGGGCGGCCATCACAAGCTCGCGCGGGTCCGGCGACAGCGAGCTGTCCGGTCCCGCCAGCGTCGAGGCGCCGTACGGCGAGCAGCCGATCGCGTCCGCCGTCAAATATTCCGGATTTGCCGTATACGGCAATCCTACAAAAATCATCCCGAAGTGGAACAAAGGAACCATCGAGGTCAAAATGGTCGCTTCATGCCCCGTATGAATGGAAGCTGTGCTGTTAAAAATGCCCGTCGGCTTGCCCTCCAGCGATCCGTCGGCGCAAAGCTCCCCGGCAAGCTCAAGGAACAGCTTCACCTGCGACGGCATCGTCCCGTAGTACGTCGGGAAGCCCCATAAAATCCCGTCCGCCCAGCGCAAATCCCCGTTCGTCGCGACAGGAATCCCGCTTTGCCGCTCAAGGGCGGCGGTATATTTGTCATAGCGGTCCTGCAGGCGAAATTTCCCGGCAACGGCGGATTCGGGCGCAGCCGGTTCATCCTGCTTGCGATCGTCCCGGATCACCCGGTTTTCGGCGGAAGCCATCTCCGGAATCCGCACGATGCGCACTTCATTCGCGCCCGACCGGGCGGCGCCTTCCCCGGCGGCCTGCGCCATTTCGTAAACGTGCCCGAAGGCGCTGTAATACACGATCAGTATGTTAGCCATCGCATCGCCCGAGCCTCCTTCCGCTCATACCAGCTCGCGCCCCCGAAAAGAGACCGCTTCGGCGGCGGCTTCCCAATAGCCGGTCAGCTGCGGATCGTGCCACCCTGCTTTGGCTGCGGGCACGCGTACCCATCGCCCTTGGCTGTACACCCATCTTCGTTCGGGCAGCAGGGTGAACAACTCCTCCGGAGATTCGCCGTCCGCAATAACGAAATTCGCCCTGCAGCCGGCTTTGAGGCCGTAATCCGCAAGTCCGAGCACAGCCGCCGGAACGTCGGTGATCATCCTTAGCAATGTGCGAAGATCGGCCGGACGGCCCATGTGGGCAGCGTAGGAGCCGACAAGCGCAATTTGCACCAGATCGCCGCGTCCGAAGGGATGGAACGGATCATGAATATTGTCGGAAGCTACCGCAATCGGGATGCCCGCTTCCCATATTTGCCGCAATCGGGTTACGCCCCGCCGAACCGGGAACCGGTCCCGCCGTCCTTGCAAATACAAATTCACAGCCGGCAAAGACACTGCTTTCAAACCGCTGTCCGCCATTTGCGCGATCAATCGGGCCGCGTCCTCTTCCGTCATGGAAGCCAGCGCGCATAAATGATCGACGGTTACGCGGCCCGCAAATCCGTATTCTTTCGTCCGCTGCGCAATGTGCCCGACCGTGCGGACCGCCGGATCGTCCGTCTCGTCCGCATGCAGATCGATCGGGAGACCGTGTTTTTCCGCGAGCCTGAAAATCCGGTCGATGTCCGCTTGCGGCGTCTGGGACAGATGAGGCGCTCCGCCGATTCCGTCTACGCCCATGCGGATCGCTTCTTCCACAGCCTCGTCGTCCGCAGCGCCCATGTAGTAAGGGCACATCGGAAACAGCTGCAGGCTAATGTAGGGAGCCAGCATCCGCTTCGCTTCCAGCGCCGCCTCTACGGTGCGCAGCGCAACTTCCCGCGAATGCTTCAGATTAAAATCGAGATGCGTACGGATATGCGTCGTACCGAAAGACAAAGCCTGCATCGCCGAGCGGACGATTCTCGACTTGATTTCATCCTTCGTAAAATAAGGGGCGGCCGCTGAGTAATTGCCGACCGCTTCTTCCAGCGTGCCGCTTATGTTGCCGACGGCCGTCAAAGAGAACGATTTATCGAGATGCATATGGGAGTCGACGAGTCCCGGAAGCAGCATTTTTCCTTCGGCATCCAAAATCGCGACAGCCGCAGCAGGCGCCGTCTGCGGGTGCCATTTTTCAAGCGGTATCGAGTCGGGCCGCTGCACACGGGCCTGCTGCGCCTGAATCTGCGTCCACACACCGTCGCGAACCGACAGCTGATACAAACAGCTTTCATCCACCGTCGGCAAGCGAACGTTCCACAAATCCACATTCATCCACGAAGCCAATACCTCCACCTCCCGTTTGCTCGCCCGTTACTTTTTAGGCAAAAATTGCGTCGTGAACACTTTATCCGTATCTTCCGCCGTTTTAAGCACGCCTGCGTCGACAAGCTGCTTTTGCGCTTCGGCCCAGCGCTCCTTGGTCATGATGCCGACGCCTTTCGTCGCAGCGTCTCCGGTGAAAGCAAAATCTTTTTGCTTTTCGGCGCTGTATTTCATCATGTCCAGGCCCATGTCCGGATTTTTTTCTTTAATGGCCGGGTTGATTTCATCGGAATGATCTTTGTAGTACTCCCAGCCCTTGACAGTCGCTTCAACGAACGCCTTCACTTGATCCGGATGCTCTTTTATCATTTTTTCCGTCGTAAAATACGTATTGGCATAAATGCCGTAGCCGGAATCCGCAATCAGCTTCGTTTCGAAATCGACCTTTTGCTGATCCAGAGTGAACGGCTCCGATGTGATGTAGCCTTGCGTCACCGCATTTTTATCGTTAATAAAGTTGACCAGTTGGCCGGTATATTTCATCTCCTGCGCCTGATCCAATTTGTATTTTTGCTTAATGTACTGCCAGTAGCTTGCCGATGAGGCGACGTACACCTTATGGCCGTTCAAATCGCCAAAATCTTTAATGCCCGAGCCTTTGTGATAAATAAGGACTTGCGGGCTTTTTTGAAACGCCGTGGCGATCGCGACGATCGGAATTCCTTCCTGTCTGGCCACGAGAATGTCGTCGCCGTTGGACAGCCCGAATTGCGCTTTGCCGGAAGCGACGATTTGCGTGGACGATACTTGCGGACCTCCGGGGGTCAGGGTCATGTCGAGCCCGGCATCCTTGTAAAAGCCTTTTGCGAGCGCGGCAAAGTTGCCTCCGTGTTCCGGTTCTGCGAACCAGTTCAGGACGAGCGTCGCGGGAACAAGCTCTTTGGCGGCTGCCGGCGTCGGGGCGGAAGCGGAAGCTGCTGGCGTACCGGCCGCCGGTGTCGGTGAAGCTGCTGGCGCTGTCGATGACGTATTCCCGCAAGCGGCTAATACGCTCGTCGCGGAAAGGAGACAAAACGAGACAACTGCAAGGCGTTTGGACGAAATTTTGTCAGCACGGTTCAATACTTTCATACTCAACTTCCCCTCCGATTAGTTAGGCTCTGTGTAAATTCATTTAAAATATATGATCGATGTCATATACAAGTCAATAAACCTCACATTTATTTGGTTGATTTCACAATGTTTTTGATTGAATTTTGTGAAAACTCCATCAAAAGAAAAGACGCCTGCCTTCACTGTCTTGACTGAGTGCAGCATTAAGCCAATGGGAACGATAGTAAGGCCATCCTTTATGGGATGGCCTCTCTATAAAGCGAATCGAAAGAGGCACCCGATCGGGTGCCCCTTTCAAACGATTATGCACTTGAACAAAGCCCTAATCTAAAGATTCTACCCACGTGTCGACTGAAACCACCTCGGCCTGATGAGGGAACACCTTCTCGATGAGAACAAGGTGAACCTCAGGATCCGCATTGATACAGGCGTCGGACAGCACCTTAAGGGCATACCCCTAGTCCCACCTAAAAGTAAAGCTAGCGACTATGAACGCGACGACGACCCATGCACCGAGCAGAAGCACATTTCCCCACAGGCCGCCGATTCCGGTGCCGACGTTCATAACTTCACGAAGCGAGTCCGACAGGTGTGTAATCGGCAGCGCCTTGACGAACGGCTGAAGGAACGAAGGCATGTTCTTCACTGGGAAAAATACGTTCCCAAGGAACATAAGCGGGAACGAAATGAGCCCAGCGATCGGCCCGGCGCTCTCCGGCGTTTTTGCCAGACCGGCGATGATGAAGCCAATCGACATGAAGACGAGCGTCCCCAGAATGACGAACAGCAGCAGAAGCGGCCAAGACCCCATAACCTTGACTCCAAACACAAGCCGGGCGATCAGCAGCACGATTACCGCCTGCGTTCCGTTGAGCAGCAAGCGGGCCGTAATTTGCGCGGCAATGAACGTGCGCGCCTTGAGCGTCGTGCTTTGCATGCGGCGGAGGACGCCGCGCTCGCGCCAGGAGGAGATTTGTCCGGCTACGCCGTTCAGGTTGCTGGACATAATCATCATGGCGACGATACCCGGCACGAGGAAATCGATGTACCGCAGGCCAAGCGATTGAAGCGGCTGGGCGTCGACCGTAACGGCTGGAACATAACTAACGATCGACTTGCTGATGCCGTCGACGACACCGTTCACGAAGGCGAGTCCGAGCTGGGAGACGGCCATATTTTTTTCGTCGTAATAGACCTTAAGCTTAGCCGGGTTTCCACCGCCCGCCTGCAGCTGGCCGGCATATCCTTTAGGAACAACGACGACCAACTGCTCGTCGCCCCGCTTCAGCGCATCCAGCGCTTCTTGCTCCGATGACGCCGCATCGAGATTCAACGTCTTCTGAGCGCGAAACGCTTCGACAACCTTCTTCGAAGCCAGGCTGTTGTCTTGATCGATGACGACGCCGTTCAGATTGCCGGAATTTCCATTTCCGAGAAAGGAGCCGAGAGCAACCATCAGGAGGATAGGAAATAAAAGGGAAAAGAACAGCACCTGCCGGTTTCTCGAAAAAAGGCGAAGCTGCGCCTGCGTTAGCTTCAAATAGGCTTTCATTGTTCCCTCAAGCCCCTTCCCGTCATATGGATGAACACATCTTCAAGCGTGGCGGTGCGGGTGCTCAGCTCTGTCAGCCTTAGCCCCTCGGCGTCGGCCTGTTGGATCAGGTCGATAAGCGACGCTTGAAGCTTGTCGGTGTAAAGGACGAACATGTTTTTACGCTCCTCCATACTGGAGATATGCTCCACAGAGGAAAGAAACGATTTCAACCGGGCCTGCTCGTCCGGGCTTCGCTCATCCCAATCCGGGACGCGGAATTCGATAGCGTTCTCGGAGGACAGGCTGCGAATGAGATTTTGCGGCGTATCGAGGGCGATAATTTGTCCGCGGTCCATGAGACAGATACGATCACAAAGGATATACGCTTCATCCATGTAATGCGTAGACAAGATAATCGTTTTTCCTTCCTTTTTTAGCCGCAGAATGATATCCCACAGAGTCCTTCGCGCTTGGGGATCGAGGCCGGTCGTTGGCTCGTCCAGAAACAGCACGAGCGGATCGTTCACGATGGCGAGCGCGATGGCGAGACGCTGCTTTTGGCCGCCGGACAAACCTTTGACCCGTGCGTTCAGTTTATCCCGGAGAATCATGCTGTCAAGGAGAGGCTCGACGGGAACCGAGCTTTCGTAAAAGCTTGCGTACATCTCGGTAGTTTCTTTCACCGTCAGCAGATCGAACAGTGAAGTCGATTGAAGCTGTACGCCGATCACCGCTTTCACTTTATTGAGCTGCTTAATCGTGTCGAATCCGGCCACCTTGGCGGAGCCTCCATCGGGCCTGCGCAAGCCCTCGATCATTTCCATCGTTGTCGTTTTGCCCGCTCCGTTCGGTCCGAGCAGGCCAAATACTTCGCCCTGCCTCACCTCGAAGCTGACACCGTTCACAGCCGTAAAATCGCCGTACCGCTTTACTAACCCCTCAACCGTGATGATGGGCTTCGCGGTAGCTGGAGGTACCGACTCGTACTCTATACGGGTTTCCATTGTGGGTCCCTGCCTTTTTGAATTTAGTTACTATCTCCAGCATATCAATACCTTCCCGCCACAGCAAGTGAAGGGCGACGTTGGCCGGCATTTTGCCACGCCGGCGCGGTCGTCATAGCTTGGTGGATTAAGCTACTTGAATCAAAATCAGTTGTAAATTAAGATCAAATTATGAGTATGTTAATTCCGTGTCACATTTGCCCGGGAGTCGGCAAGCCAAGCACGCGGAGCGCTTCCTCAAGTGCCTCCATATATGTTTTTGTGATCCACAGGCGGTGGGAAACAACTTCCTCCGGGCCTTTCAGTATCGGGCACGAGCTGTAAAAATGGCTGAACAGCGAAGCCAGCTCAAAGGCATAGGCGCAAATTACATTCGGAGCCAACTGCTGTATCGCCGTGTCCAGCGTCTCCGGCCAGTAGGCGATATGCCGCAGCAAACTGAGCTCCTGCGGCCGCAGCAGCGTCGCGTCCGCAAGGAAAGAAGCTTGCTGCAGCCGCTCTTCTCCGGCTTTTTCCATGATGCGGCTGGCTCGCGCGCAGGCGTACAGCAAATAAACGCCGGAGTTGCCCGTCACCTCGGTGGCCTGCTGCAAATCGAATACGACCTCGGTTGACAGGTTGTATTTGAGCAGGTGGTAGCGGATCGCCGCCGCAGCGATTTCCCGGCTCGATATGCCCTCGTTCCGGGAACGCTTGGCATCGATGGCCGCTTCCATGCGACGGAGCAAATCGGCCACTTTGATGCCGATGCCCTGGCGGCCGGACATCGCGTAAGAGCTTTTGCCGTCGGAAACGTCAATCCCCAGACCGGCAGCGGTATCGGGGCTCAGCGAAACGACGCCGTAGCTCACATGCCGCAGCCTGGCGGCCTGCTCCGCGCAGCCGAGCGATTCAAGCGCCAGCTTTACCATCGCTTGAGGATATTCCTGCCGGTGATCGATCACATTGATCACGATGTCGGCTTGGCCGACCGGCCTGCCGCAGCCTTCCGGCGCGGTCGACCAGATGCCGTCGGCAAACGGCTTGTAGACGAAATCTTTGGGCAGCAGCCCGAATTTCCACAAATGGTAGGCGATATCTTTGGCCGTGTACGTTAAAATACCATTTCCCCGAACCAGCACTTTATCGGCTTGAAAATCGGATGCATGCGCCTCGTCCTCCGCTTCCTCCCTATGCTTCAGCACCCAGCAGCCGGCGAGCTTGCCTTCGGTCACTTTGCCGAACGTAGCCGTGCGCTGCAGCATTTCGAACGCCGCCTGCCATAAACCCTCCCGCACGATGCTGCTTTCCCAGACGAGTACGTCGTATTCAATCCCGAACTGCTTCATCTCCTCAAGCTGCTCGCGGACGATGCGCTCCGCCACCAGCGAGCCGATCCACGCCAGGTTGGAGTTCCCCGCTTCCAGTGCATGAAGCACTGTCGAGCGCTTTTCCAGCAAGGCAGGGTTCGCCTTGTACTCCTTATTCACCCAGGCATACGTCTCCCAGCAAAAATCGCCGAAACGGCTGAACGCCCGCTGCGGTTGTTCCGGTTGTACGGATTGTCCGGGCTGTTCCAACTGCACTGACTGTTCTGTTTGCTCCGGTTGTTCCGGTTGTTCCGGTTGTTCCGGCTCCGCATGCAGTATACCCACCACCGTATCCGCCAATTGGTTGCCGAGATCGTCAATATAATTGTGAACCTCCACCTCACAGCCGGTACGCGCGAGCATGCGGGCCAGCGTGTCCCCTATGCAGGAATTTCGCAAATGGCCGATATGAGCCGATTTGTTCGGATTAATCGAAGTGTGCTCGACCAGCACTTTCGTCCGCTTCTGCGGCGCAGCGGGGGCCGTGCGCCAATCTTTTACCGCCCATGCCTGCCAGTCGACATAAAAATTAAGAAAACCCGGCGGCGCAGCGGCGATTTTCCGGAACAACCCTTCCATGCCGCCCGCCTCCTCCAGCAGCTCCTGCAAGCTTGCGGCAATGAGCATCGGCGGTTGCTTGAGAACTTTGGCCAGCTGCATGGCGATGTTCGAGCTATAGTCCCCGTGATCCGGATGCGGCGGATGCTCGATGACCACTTTAAGCGCATCGGGCCAAATCGTCCCCGAACGTTCCAGCAGCGCGCTTGCCTGCTTTTTAATCTCTTCGGACAACAAAATATGAATCATGCCGATTCCTCCTTCGGTTTGCGCAAAATCAAAAAGCCCCCGTCTCTTAAACAAGAGACGAGAGCTCAACAGTTCCCGCGGTACCACTCTAAGTGTTCATTTTCGCATATGCAAAATAAACCTCTCGATCGATAACGGCAAAAGCCGGATCTCCCTACTGTCGGCTTATCCGCTTCAGAAGACCATTTCCCGGGACCGTTTCATTCAAGGCGTCCGTACCGGTTCCCACCATAGCCGGCTCGCTGAGACTGGACGTCAAAAACTACTTCCCCGTTCATCAATACTCACATATGTAATTGGCTGAATATTTAAAATCATTTATACAGGAACGCCGCCTGGTTGTCAAGGGGGCTCTCGCCGTGCTGCCGCCCTGCCGCTTGCCGGTTCCCGGCCTCAGCCTGCAAATAACCGAATGATCATAATGCCGCCAAAAGCCATGGACATTCCCGACAGCTCCAAAGGGCTGAACCTGTCCTTAACGACAAAGCGCGTATAAAGCAAAACAAGCAGAACGTTAAGCGCTACGACCGCGGATACAAGGCCCGCCTTGCCTACGTCGAAAGCGCGCAAAATAAGGATCATGCCGACCACATTCGTAATGCCGACGGCCATCCCTATCCCGAACGTCCGCCACTCTCCCCATTGGGCAGGGGCTGCTTCAGTACGGACCGAGTGCATCCGGTCCTTCAGCCACCAGCCGCCGAAGCAGACGGTTCCCATCGCAAACATGCAAAAAAGCGACGGAAACATCGGCGCCGCCTGAAGCGTGGACCATTTGCCGGATAAATCGTTGCAGGCGAACAACAATAGCGAGAGCAATCCCCACTGGGCTCCTTGGAGATTGTTTATGGAAATGTCGTTCGAGTAGCGGACGAGCAGCACTCCCGCGACGATGACGACGAAGGCGATAACCTGCATGCCGCTCAGCTTCTCCCCCCACAATCCGTAAGCGGCCACAACGACGATGACGGAAGGCAGCGCCGTCAAAATCGCCACAAGCGACGCCTTGCCAACGGCGAAGCCTTTGAACATGCTGGCGTTGGCGCCGAAGGAGAACAGCCCCATTTGCAGGCCGATCAAGGAGGACGCCGTCCAGCTTTGCTTGTATATGACGCTGCACACAAGACTAAGCAGCGCGCCCATAAAAAAAGCACCGCTCAGCAAAGCATTGCGGTTCAACGACTGCTGGCTTGTCCAGTGATACAAAATGCCGCGCAAACCGAAACTGATCGCAGCGAATACCGAGAAAATAAGCCACATGAAGATGCGTACTCCTTTCATTTCCGTTTCCGGTGGAAAGTTTACCACATCTTAAGGCTTCCTACAACGAAATTTATGCAGCATCAAGAGCATCGCGGAGGCCGCATGATGCGAAAATGGTTTCATGGATTCGGACAACCGTGCAATCGCATTGCTTTCGGATTGCATATTCATAGTATTGTAAGTTAATAGTTTAGAGGAGCTGATGGAATGGTTCGCATCGTTGATTACCAAGCGACACAGCCGCTTAATAAATTCAATTTGGCCAAGTCTTTTACGATACCGTTCTCGCCCAAAAGAGTCCAGCTTGCGAAACTCCGGCTGCATCTTTCCCGCAAAGCGTCACGGGTCGAGCTGATTGCGAGCGTCGGCGTGCGCGGTATCACAGGTATCGCCCAGATTAAATTCAGAATTTTCCGGGATGGAAAAGAAATTTTCAACACGATACAAGGTATTGAGTCTACAGGATCCGAGCAAAATTACATCGTTACGTTCCAAGCGATTGATTTCGACGTAAAATCTGGCTCTCATCAATATACGTTAACAGCCGAAAATCTGACAAAAGGAACAAGAGCCGATGTCGTTGGGCCGATCTCGTTCAGCGCGTTAGCTATAAAAAAACACTAATAATCCGCTTGAAAAAACGCCTCCAAACCGCTATACAAGCGGAATGGGGCGTTTTTTTGCAACAATTCGTACCGGAGAGGACTTTCGGTCCTCACAAGCTTTGCCCGCCGCCCAATTTGCGGCAGCGCTATGACGGAGGCCAATTTGCGGCTGCTCTGCAATGATTCCAACCTGCGACAGCGATGTGACTGTCTCTTTCGCACCTCGCGCAGCTCCCTACGCGCGGTGTTTCGCTGCATGACAGCGGTCCGTCGCCGCTGCTGCTGACATGCAACCAATGCAGCAAAGATGGCTCAGCCGTTCAATGAACGGTTAGGCAAGCCAACAAACCTGCGAAAGTGCAGGCTGCCTGGAAACCCGCAGGCCGGAGCCGGCCGCACCATCTGCCTGGTTACGCGAAGAAAACCTGCAAAAATACAGTTTTTGCTCGGTTGAAACGCCGGCCACGGCAAATTCCTGCAATTGTGCAGGCTTTTCGCCGTGAACATGGGCTCTGATTCAATTTCGCCGAAAATTCCTGCACAATCGCAGGCTTTTCGCCAAAATGAACCCTTTTCAGGAAAAAAAACTGCACTTTCGCAGTTTTTTCCTCTGCCAAGCCGCCTTGGCCCCCCTCCCACACTTCGGCTCCGCAATTCGTGTATGAGAGATGTCGGTTGGGGTAGACGGCTCCACAACTCGTGTATGAGAGGTGTCGGTTGGGGTAGACGGTTCCGCAACTCGTGTATGAGGCTTCGGTTGGGGTAGAACGCCTGTGCCCCTCTGGTTCCACACTCCTTCACTTTATCAACAAGCTGATTTTTGCAGGTTTCTATGCGCTGCTTCTGGCGGGCGAGTTTTTTCAATAGTCCGTGCTTCGCAGTTTTACGAACTGTCAAGCGGGGCCGCCCCTTCGGCAACTAAACTGCGCAGTGGGGCAGCCCCATCCATCCGTCTACTCCAAAATTTTCCTTGCTACGGCAGCAAGGTCGACGATATCGACTTTGCCGTCGTTGTTGATGTCGGCTTTTTGGTACTGGCTCCAGTCCGGATCGGCGGACGTTTTGCCGTATGCCACCGCCACGATGCCGAGATCGCCGATGGAATACTTGCCGTCGCCGTTCGCATCGCCTGGGGCCGCCGTGTGCACGGAGGCAGCGAACGCTTGCAGTGCCGCCGCCAGATCGCTCACGGCCTGCTCGACTTCCGCTTGCGTCGCGGAAGCATTGTCGGCTGCGGCTTTCGCTTTGTCGATCGCCGACTGCAGAGCCGCCTTCGCGCCAACCGGATATTGTCCGGCGCTGCCTCCCTCAACCGCCGCATCGTGCTTGGCCTGAGCGTCCAGGATCGCTGCGCGAAGCGCGGTTTTATCCGCCGTCGGCTGCACGCGGATGCGGAAGGAGACGCCTTCCACCTGCTTCTCCGCTCCTGCGCCGTCGGCTACGGTGGAGCCGACGACGGAAACGGCGGCTTCCGCTGCGGAGGCAAGCGGTTTCGCTTTCCAGCTCAGCTTGAGCCATTCGCCGTCGGCGTGAATGGCGCTGCCCTCGCCGAGCGCAGCCGCAACGATCCGGATTTGCCCCGGCGTCTGCGCGGGGTCCGAAACGGCCAACACCCGGAAGCCTTCTCTGACGGACTCGGCGGATACGAATTCAAGCTGGTCCGGGTTGTAGGACAGCGTCAAATCCTGCGCGTACACGCTTTTCGTCACATTGCTCAATCCGTACGCCAGATCGAACGGCTGCCCGGCGACGGCCGAGGTCGGCCCCGTTAGTGTGGACGCAATGGCATCCGCAGCCGTTACTTGAATGTTCACGGTGCGCACTGTCGTCAGCCCGGCATGATTGACCGCCGTAACTGTAAAGGTATGCGCGCCTTGCAAGCCGAGGAGCGGAATTTTTTGCCCGTTGGTTACGGGATTTCCGTCAAAGGTGATCGTAACGGTTTGCACGCCTGATTCCGGGTCTTCAGCCGTTACCTGCACCTCCAAGGTTTGCGATTCCGTCATGCGCTCGGGAGGCAGTCCGGAGATGACCGGTGCCGTAACATCGCCGGACGGTGACTCGCCGCCGACCGTATACATATGCGGTGCGGGAGGAGCCGTCATGCCTGCGCCCAAGTAAAAACTCGGATGCGGAGGCTGGTTGTAGGCGACATTTTGCCAGGCTACGCCCAATCTGTAGACAGGGTCGTGCATCAAAGTGCGAATCCGGTAATCGGTCAAATCCGTCGTCGAATAAATCCGGAACTCGGAGCTGTCTTCCGACCTCCACATCACTTCCTCCCGCCAGTCGCCGAACAAATCGGCCTGCAAGCTGGAATTCGCTTTGGTGGAGTTGTTCGAGGCGGCGCCGACCGCTGTGAACAAGTTATCGGTTTTATGATTGACGTAGTCCCACTTGTCGATGCGGTTGGCATCCTGGAGCTCGCGCAGCAGGTCGCCGTCCCACCAAACGCCGAAGTTCGTGGAAGAAGGAATCGTCTGGCTGATCAGCTCGCCTTTCGTATTGTACAAGCCCGTCAAAGGTATATGCTGGGCGTTCGTAATCGTAGCGGCCCAAAATTCCTCGCCCAAATAGTTCGGATCAATGTCGGCGGACATGCCGCGTCCCGTGTCGATTCCCGTGCGGATGCCCCAAATGATTTCTCCGGTCGCCGCATCGCGCAGCTCCATGCCGTACGGGGAATCGACATGCTCATGCACGTCGAACTGCTCCAGTCCGGGACGAGCCGGGTCCAAATCTCCGAAATGCTGCGCATCCCCATGCCCAAGCCCCGTGCTGTACAAAATGGTGCCGTCATCGTCGATCGCCATCGCTCCGAAGTTGATTTCATCTTTGCCGTCGCCGTCGACATCGCCCGCAGACAGGTTGTGGTTGCCTTGTCCCGTGTAGGCGGCGTTGCCTTCGTCATTGGTGTCAAAGCGCCACACCTTCGTCAATTGGCCGTCGCGGTAGTTGTAGGCGGCGAGGACGGTGCGTGTGTAGTATCCACGGCTGAAAACCATGCTCGGACGCTCGCCGTCCAAATACGCGACGGTGGCCAAAAAGCGGTCGACGCGGTTGCCGTAAGCGTCGCCCCATGCCGATACGTCTCCCCGTGGGGGATCGTAATCCACAGTCGCCAGCGCTCGGCCGGTCTGCCCTTCGAACACGGTCAAATACTCGCTGCCGAGCAGCACGTAGCCGCTGCTGTTCCGGTAGTCGGCGTCGGCCGAACCGATCACTTGGCCGGTTCCGTCGACCGTTCCGTCCGCCGTCTTAAAGGCGACCTCCGCTTTCCCGTCGCCGTCGAAATCGTAGACGAGGAACTGCGTATAGTGAGCGCCCGCGCGGATGTTCGGTCCCAGGTTAATTCTCCACAAGCGCGTTCCGTCAAGCTTATATGCATCCATGTACACGATACCCGTGTATCCGGCTTGCGAGTTGTCCTTGGCGTTCGACGGAGACCACAGCATGACGATTTCGTAAGTGCCGTCGCCGTCGAGATCGCCAACGCTCGCATCGCCGGCCGAATACGTGTAAGGCTGCCCGTCTTTGGTGTAGGAATCGGCCGGTTTTTGCAGCGGTACGGCCAAATAATTGTTTTGCCATACGGAAATCGCGCCCGATGCGGCTTTTTCCGTACCGTTTTCCACTGTAAACAGCTGGTATTTGGAATCGTTCGTCCCTGTAGTATCGAGGAAATTGGTGCTTCCCGCGATTGGGGCGTCATTCAGTTTGACACCGTCTCTGTACACGTTAAAAGTGATCGAATCGGCATCCGTGCCGAGCATTCTCCACCCGATATATACGCCCGCATCGGATTTGACAGCAAGCGGCGCGCGGTCGATATACTCCATCTGCCTGCTCAGCACCGTAATTGCCTCCGTCGCCATTTGCTCGGAAAGCCCGGAAATGCCTCCCGCGTTCACGGCGGCTACTTTATAGTAGTACGAAATTGTCGTAAGCACGGTCGTGTCCGTATATGAGGCGCTGCGGGTTTTGCCGATCAGCTCGAATGCGCCCCCGGCTTTTTTCGCCCGGTAAATGTTATAGGTGACCGCTTGATCGACGGCAGGCCAGACGAAGCTGATCTCGTTTTTATGAATCGAAGTCAATGCCGGACGGTTCGGTACCGCAGGCGCAGGCTTCGCCGGGTCGATGACCGCCACTTCGAGCGGCTGGGACGGAACCGTCTCATAGCCGGAGCTGTCCAGCGATGTGACGGTGTACACATAGGTCATCCCGACATCCGCCGTAAGATCCGTGAAAGCAACCGTCCCTGTCTCGCCGATCCGTTCAGCGCTCCCGGCGCCGGCCGATTTGCGGTAGATGCGGTACTTGGCGGCATCGCTCACCGCCGTCCAAGATAGCTGAACCGACGGAGGCTCCTGATCCAGCTGCATGCCGTCCAGCTTGAGCCCTGTGGGCGATTGCAAAATCGGCGTGATTTCAATGCCGTTGACGATGCCCGAGGCGCCGCCGAAAATGAAATTCATTTGGCCGTCTTTGACCTGAACTTCGTTGATGACTTTTTCCACGACGGTATTTTTGCCGGCAGATACGGTTCCGAAATCTTTGCCTTCGATCTGCACGGTCGTCCTTGCCGAACCGAGCAAATCGCCGACGTACAGTTTAACCGCATACACGCCGTTCGGAATGTCTACTTTGAATTCCCAAGTGTTGTTAAAATAGCCGATCCAATCGCGGATCAGATCGCTGCCGCCGCTGCCCCGGTCGCGCGTAATCATGCCTGCGTTCGTCGTCAGCCCGTAACCGCGCTCCGGCGTGTAGAGCGTATCGAGCGTAACCGCTGTATAGCCTTCCATCACCGGGCTCGATGCCGTTCCCATGTCGTAGCGGTAAACGGCGGATTTCGTGCTGATGAGCACCTCGTCCGACATCTCCGATTCGCCGCGTCCGTTGACGGCTGTCACGCGAACGCTGTAGGTTTTGCCTTCCGACATTCCGCCGAGGCTGATGGTCGGAACAGTTGCTGTGCCCACCATCGCATACTCCGCATCTGCCGCCGGTTTGCGGTAAATTTTATAAATGTCCGCCCCTTCCACGGCATCCCATTTCAAAACCGCACCGGCGTTGCTGACGCTGCCTGCGGCAAGTCCTGTCGGCTTGGCCGGAACTTGGGCCGGCACTTCGATATCTTTGACCAAAGCCGAGAGCGGCAGGCCGAGGTCTTTGATGCCGCCCGAAAGCATGCGCGCCAGTTGGATCGCCCCGTATTCCTGAAAATGCGTATTGTCCGCCGAACCGTTCGGGAAAGCGCCGTACATGCCCGGTTCCACATGCAGGAATACGGATAAAGTGGCCGCCGGGCCGATCGAATCGTAGTAGGCGATGCTAAGGGCGCTCAAATCGACGAGCTTCACATTCAGCTCCTGCGCCACTTCTTTCATGCCCGATACGTATTCGGGAAAGCTGACGTTGAACTTGCCGGTCGATTCGTTGTAGTCGCGCCGTCCCATCGGCGTCACCAGAATCGGCGTCGCTCCGCGCTGGCGCGCTCCGTTGACATACGTTTTCAAATAATTTTTGTAATCGGGAACGGATGCGTAACGCTCGGGAACGCTGATCGTCGCATCGTTATGGCCGAACTGGACGAGGAAGTAATCGCCGGGCTTGATCGCGCGCAGCACCGCGTCCAAACGGCCTTCCACAATGAACGACTTCGAGCTTCTGCCGCCGATCGCATGGTTGACGAACTGCACGCCGTCGGTGAAAAACCGCGGAAGCATTTGTCCCCAGCCCGCTTCCGGCTTCCAGTACGGATCGTAGGTTTGTACGGTGGAATCGCCCGCGATATAGACGGCCGGAATTTCGCCCGCCTGTCTGTCCGGCAGCTTCGTGATGACAAGCGCATTGATTTTGGGTGCGGAGCCGGTAAAATCAAGATTCAGCTGGCCGTCCACAAGCGCGATGTCGAAGCTCATCTCCAGGTATTCGCCGGCGGCTTTGCTCGTCTGCTGAACTTTCTGGATCGTTTCGGCTTTGATCGCGATATCGGTCGCCGCCGCCTGATCCCCGGCAATGAGCGAAACCGTGTAGTCTCCGTTCGGCAAATCGACGATGAAAGACGTACCCGCCGGCGAAACAAAATCCGATTTCAACGGATCGGAACTATTTCTGTCGCCTGAGCCGACTTTGGAAGGGTCGGCGAAGCCGTATTTCAGCTGCGGCGAGTAGGCGACGCCGGCCGAGACGCCGATGTAGCCGCTTGCTACGGCGCCGGGCCCAAAGTCAAACCGAATGGGCGCCCCTTCGGGAAGCGGCTGCGGAGCGTTGTACGGCGCGCTTGCCGCCACATTCGAAAAATCCGACGAGCCCGCGCTGTTCAAGGCTTTCACTTTGTAGTATAAAGCAGCCGATGTGTCGGCAGCCGTATCCGTATAACCCGCCGATTCGCTGGTACCGATCTCGGCGAACTCCCCGTCCGCAGCTGCAGCCCGGAAAATCGCGTAGCCGGTCGCCCGCTCGGCGGCCGTCCAGGCCAGAGCGACCGAGCTTGCCGTCACACTGCTGACCGCAACTTGCGACGGCGCTGCAGGCAGTTCGACCGCCGGCTTCACCTCCGCTGCGACCGGCCCGCTGAGGGCGGATTCAAGGCCGCTCGCGCTGACCGCCGAGACCTTGTAGGAGTAGCCCGCATTCAGACTGACGGCCGTGTCCGTATAGACTGCGGAGTTGACCGCCGCAAGCTTGACGTATGAGCCGCTCCCGGCCGGAGCCCGATACACATTGTAGCCGGAGGCATCCGCTGCGGCGCTCCACTGCAAGCTCACGGAGGCCGAGCCTTCCGCCGCCGTTATTCCCGTGACGGACAGCCCTTGCGGTACGGCAGGGGGCTGCGGGATCACCTGCTCGATCACGAGCCCGTTCAAATACCCGCCGGTCCCCGTCCCGGTAATGCCGACGGTCAATTGGCCGTCATTGACGGCCGTATGGTATTTGGCTTGCGCCACCGCCTGCTTGGTCGTAATCGTTCCCGCCGTCACGCCCTCAAGCGTCGTTGTCGTCTTCGTCGTGGAGGTGCCCGCCAGCAGATCGCCCGAGTATACCGTCACATCGTATTCGCCGTTCGGCACATCGACCATAAACGTGTAGGACGGACCCAGCACAAAATCGTTAAACAGATCGTCCCCGCCCGAACGGAGCCTGGAAACGACCGTTTTATCGAGCCCGTATCCTAATTCCGGCGCATACAAAAGCTCTTCGTGAACCTGAGTAAAGCCCGCCATAACAGGGCTTGTCTTCGTGCCGAAGTCGAACTTTTTGACGGCGGGCGCGGTTTCCGCTTTAGCCGTCCGAACGCCTGACGGAGACAAAGGCAGGACGGAAGACGCAAGTACGAGCAATCCTAGAACCGTCATAAAAGCTTGCTTCGCTTTTCTTCGCATCATCAGCATAGATACCTCTCTTTCTGTTTCGTTTTGCCATGGACGATGATGTTCATTTGGCCTGAACCCTCCCTCGATTGAAAGTGCTTTCACAACTATGATCTTACTTTTTCGGCCCCTCTGTTTCCCACACAAAATACCGTTATATTTGTTCAAAAATCAGATACAATTCGTATCACTCCCGATGCGGCTTTCCATTCGACAAATTCAGCCATGACTAAAGGCTCATGACAACAAAAAGACCGCCTTTTGGCGGCCATAAAGCGATTAAAGAGCATCCAGGAGTCTGTCTGATGAACCACGTAGCGTAAGCGGCAATATATGCAGTCATTATTCAGTGAAGTATGCACAAAAGTAACTCCGTCGGACAGACTCCTAGCCATGCAACCCCCCAACTAACCGGGGGCAATGACGATAGGGTCCAACCGGGATTTGGATCAGGCTGGTTATTCCTTGCGAAGTCATCTTGTAGATCTCATCACACAATCTGACATCAAATCCGAGGAGCGGATGTCCCCCCAGCCCGATTGCAGATGCCGCCAACAGTAAACGCTGCACAAGCATCCCCGCTTCCATCTGTTGGATGCGGTATCCCCTATACCCCAGGGCTGTTACGAGATGATCTTTGTCTCCTGCCACATGAAAGCATAGCGGAACCTGGGACAGATTCACGTTGTCGGAAGGCATGCCCTGCTGCAGCTTGAGCCGATGATCTCCCTGGCGTACCGGCCGCAACGTATGAGCAGCGCTATCATAATGGTAAGCGCCGTCCGGAATGCCTTCAACGTTATACAAACAGCTGTACAGTGAGACGCGAGAAACGGGGTTCTCATGGGCTCCATCCAAATCATTCCGGTACCTGCAGGAGGCCGTTGCCTCCTGCAGCAGCAAGGCCAACTGCTCTTGGTTTACCTTGCCCATAATAAAATCGCCGTCAGGCGAAAACCGTTTTCGGCTTATTGACGCCAGATCATACGACAACCGCTTCACGCGGGGCAGAGCCACTGCTTGATCCTCGCAGCGAACGATCTTCTCTGCGCCAATATTCCCTAACGGCCGAAACGATTCCAACAAGGATGCTTCGTTCATCTTGATGAGCATCGGAAACTCCTTGACCCTCCGGGAACGGACGTAGTGATCATGCTGAACCGCTCTCAACTCCCGGCACAATTCGGTGGCGGAGCACTCCCGCTCTCCCTCATTCCTACCCGCGAACCATTGGTTCGCAGGCTCCATCGATAGCGGAATCACCGCATACACGCTCTCCTCTCGTTCCGATATCCCGAGAAGACCATTCACGGCTCGATCAAGGAACTGGAAATACACGCCCGACGAGAAGCCGAACCGTTTCGCCACTTCCAAGAGCTGCCCGATTAACGCACCCGCATCCAGTCCTTGCAGACGGTAGGAAAAGTTATTGTATTTAAAGAAGTTTTTCCAAAACAGGGTCGATACAAAAACAGCGCCAAAGCAAGCCGAAACGTCACAGCGATTGCCAAGAGCCCGAGCTAAATAGGCATCGAAGCTGCCTTTGCGCAGCAGCACCAAGCGGTGGTGCGCCACATCATAATGATAGACCCCCTCGGGCAAATCCTCCAGTTTCAGATACACGTATAATTCACTTGGATATAACGCTCCCCCCGAGGGGGCAAACCGCCGGTACAACTGCAGCAGGCCCATGTTTTGTATCATGGAATTCGAGGTAGGGACGGACTGGGACAATTGAGTGAGTCCGAATATGTACCAGAGAAAATGACCCATATGGCGAAGGTCAGGCAGCACCTGCGCTTCACCGCCATCAAGCGTCAGCGGTACTTCCGGCGATAACGGAACCACAGGCAAACCGCGGTAGAGCTTATATGCAAGCGGTCCGTCTTCCCAATCCACCACTGCGTCCGGCGGTTTGGTCTTGTCAATGTCATAATGCAAATTGTGCAGAAATGCCTCCAGATTCATACTTTTCCCTCCTGATAGGAACGAGGGTGTAAACCACTCCACGCTTCAATTTTGGCTACCCTAGTGACAACTTATGGGAACGGATGCGGGTATGGATTGAGATGTTCCAGCGTCAGGGGCTGCTTCGCATACCCGAGTTCCACCGGTACCCTCAACATCCGCTCAAGCCCTGCCACACGGGTAAAGTGATGTCCGAATGTCATCGGCAGCATCCCAGGGATCAGCACTTTCACGCAATGCAGTCCATTTCGAATGATTTCCGGCGATGACAGATCCACCACGATCACATCAAGATTCAATCGGCGGAACGCCTGAAGAACATCTTTCAGATCGTCCGTTAAATCAGCATGCCTGGCCTCCCGCTTAAATTCCTCTTCAAACGATCGCAGCGGGCGATTGTCATCCAGCAGAAATTGCAGGCGCTCCTGCGCTTGCGGCAAAGCGTACAGCAGTGAATGATCCTCCATCTGATGCACCAGGGAGGAATCGTGAAGCATCCGATCATACGCATCCCGGTTCGCTTCAAATTTCTTATCAAGATTCAATACCATGCCGGCCAACTCGTGAACCGCGCCTTTCACCGCCCGCACCGGATCAGGATGAGCTCCGGCCGCACAAATGAGATTAACTCCTGTTTGTTTATTGTTTTTCGCTATCCCCCAAACACTGGGAATCCCGTGCTCCATCGTCGAGTTGTAGAAATACACGTCGAACCCCGCCACAGCTCGCAAACGATCGATCATCAGATGCAATTCCCGGTCGTTAACAGAATATGGGTCAAGGCGCTGGAGAGGCAGCTGCGCATACCAAGTCATCAGAAACGAATCTCGCTCCACTACTTCCAATATGCCGTAAAAAATAGCCTCCTCCAAGCTTCCTCCTAACGCGCATCCGTTGGAAGACTCGAAGACGAAAGAGTGACCGCAGCCCATGCTGTAATAGGCGAGCTGCTCCGGAACCAGAATCGCACGCTCTTGCAGAAACGAATAGCCCCATACCCAATCAATGGGGCGGTCAGGATCGAACGTCGTGAACGGAAACCCCGGCTGAGCATACTGCTCCTTCGTGTGCACCCCTACCTTGACGGGGTCGAGCGCTTGATCTTCCAGATTGCGGAAGCTGCCATGAACGACCGTCCGTTTGCCTCGGGGCGCCAGACCGCAATACCGTTCCAATCCTTCTAAAATGGCGGTCAACTCGCTCACCGCGTAAGAATGAGTTCTACCTGCCGTTCCTACGTCCTCAGCGATCAACGGCAGATTCACGCTCACATCGGCAAACGGCGACGCAAGGTCAACCATTTTCCCATTCAAAAAACCGGTCCGGTTGTCCAGATAGTCTTTGGTCAGCACTTTTTTCAGATCATCCATCGGGCGCGAGCGGTAACTGTCCAAGCTGATCTTTGGACTTGGCTTCAGCGAAATTTGGGCTGCTGCCGATGAATCATCAGGCAATCGGCTGCAAACCGGACACAGCGGGTCAGGGAGAAAGAAGTGAAGTGTGCTTTCCAGCGTTTTCAGGTTGATCACAGACACTTTCTCTGCCAATTGAACCGGTTTGCCTTGCAGCATCCTCCTTGCCTCCGCCACCATCAGATGAGCGGCTTGCAAAAGTCCCGTACGCGAAGCCCACGCATCTCGCGGTATTCCCCCGTGCGCCGTTAGCCTCTGCTGCAGCGCCCGCATCTCCCTGCGGTCGCGTCCCGCCATGAGGCGCCGCGTGTCCGCACACTGGGAGCACCCTTGTGAACCCGGGCGAACCAGCGGCCCGATCACGCCCTCGCCAAATGAAACGAAGCCGCGCAGCCAAGGGATGCCGGCTGGCTGCAGCAGCTCTTCCGCCTTTGGATGAACATAAGGATGCCAAGCATCGTGCAGCACCAGGGCCAAATCCACCGTTTCCGGTACTCCTGCCTGGAAATCGTTCTGACGTACGACTTCGAATTGGGTTGACAGTTCTTCGTAAACACAGTCCGCCAACACCCCGTCTCCCACAATCATAACGATGGCGCTCACCGGGATTCCTCCTCTCGCAGCAACACGCCAAACACTCCTGCCATTTCTTCTTTCGAAAATGGTTCTACGGCCAGATCGAAGACCAAGAGCCGTTTACAGTTCCGTTCCAAGACCTGCAAGGCGGACTGCAGAACCTCCGATTTTACCGTCGCTTCGCAGGATGGAATCTCAAGGCTTAGCGGCAACTGTTCCGCCAGACTTACGGACGATACCTCCAAATGTTGCGATGTGAGACTAGCCGGTTGGTTTTGTGCCTCCAATAGAGCCTGTTGCAAAGCATTCCGCAACGCAAAAGTTACATTCAAGCCTACACCGCCATACCAGCGATCACCCGTACCGACCCAAACCACTGGGAAACCGGACACTGTCTCTCCCAAGCCAATCATCGGCGCTCCCATCATCGTCGTCAAAGCCTGCAAATAAAACTGGCAATGTTTATCTTCTATCGCAGACAATTGTACTCGAAAGACAGACGGCTCCTGACACGCCAGTTGCTTGCCCATCTCCTCAGCCAAACACCTTAGCAGCCCCCGGCCAATGCCTTCCGCAACCGTTTCTCCCGCTCCGACGCCGATAAATTGCTGCGGTTCTATCTTGCTGCCCTCTGCCTCCTGATGGGAGGAAAGCGCCGCTACGAGCAGGCCTGCCATTCGCGACACATACGCTTCAATCCCAGCCAGCCCTGCTTCCCGCCGCGCTCCTTCATGCGTCAGATCGGTACAAATAATGTCCGGCAGCAGCCTAGCCGGCCCTTCCGATAGCGGATCGATTGGCTGGACGCGACACTGAGAGAGCGGCAGCTGCTTTAAGTCCTCCTCCTCCCAAATATGGAAAATCCCTGATTCCGCCGATGCCAACCGGCTGAAGTAAGGAAGCAAGCCGCTCTCACTTTTGCTTGATCTCCGCTCGAGCTGCTGTTCGAAATCGTGAATCCATTCAACTGCGGTACGTCCGGTCACAAGCGGATGGGACATGAACGAATGCCATTTTCCTTCCAGAGTCTCCAGATTAAGCAGGAAGAATCGATTGCTTGGTTCCGAATCGTTCGTTCCTGTAATCTTTTTTAATAATTCAAACACGGCCACATTCGCTAACAGCGCTCCCGCTGTGGAAGAAAAGGCGTGCAGCTCCGGGTCTTTACAAATTGCGGATTCGTGTATGCTGCGCCACGCTGACTCCCAGCAGCCCTCAGAGTCCGGATGCACAAGAGGGCCCGCCATACCCGCCTGCTGCAGACAAACAGCGGGAAGAAACAGCTTCTTCTCCTCTCTGCACACCCCATGTAGAACCCGCAGTTCCTCGATATCACCCTCCTGTGACACAAACAAAATCGAATCAAACGGCCTAACAGCCTCCCGCCAACTACGAATCCCCTCCTTCTGCAGGGTAACCTCCTCTATGGCTGCCTCGGGGTCCGTTTTACGAGCATATGCCGCCAGTTCCAGCATCCGTTGCCGATCGGTCGGCTCTGAGCCCGAGACCAGCACGTGTAACTTGGGCAATCCGGATTCAAGCAGCGCGGAAATGAGCGAGATCAAAAATGGTCCGGAGCCGACCGCCAATACTTTGGACTGACGATAGGATTGAAACCGGTACGCACCCGAATCACCGAAATGGTCCAAAAATTCAATTTGAGAAGCATACTTTTGAAGAACCTCTTCAGACAATTGATGTGGAGTGTCTTGACTCACATCCCGAACAAACCCATTACGATACAACATTTCTGCAATTCCATATACCTGGTTCCGGTGTCCGTCCGGCAATCCGTCTGTCAAATCCGCCAACCTATGCTCCCCGTTGAATATCGGTATCAGCTTTTCAATCCACTGATCGATCGATTCTCCTTCCATGCGGAACGAGCTTACATTGTTTCGAAAATACACACTACCGTTTGGATCAGGGAGAAAAAACGTATCTCTATTCATCTTCGGTCGCATCGAAGGGCTCAAATTTGCCATTCTATTCCTCCTCCGTAAGCTGTTCTCAATCTGCTTCACCTCTTCACAAATAATCTTATGTACAGCTAATTGTCCCTCATGTCTTATTCTTTAAGAGAAGCTAGACATGGGAAAAACCCCTCGGTTTGCTGGAGGGGCTTTCCATTATCGGCAAGAACCAATTCAATGTCCTCAACGGTGGCAGCGATGGCAGTTATGACAGTTATGACAGTTGTGGCAATTGTGGCATCGGTGACAATTAAAGCAATTGGAGCAATTGAAGCAATTGGTGCAGGTAAAGCAATTGGTGCAATTAAAGCAGTTGGTGCAGGTAGAGCAGTTGGTACAGGTAGAGCAAAAGAAGACGCATAATCGAGCATCTTGCTGGCCTTGCGCGTCCCAAGGCGTCACCTCTGTCGCACTGAACTCGGAAACATTCAACTTCTGTAGATCATTTTGGAAATCATTCATTTGCTAAAACCTCCGTTTAATAAATTGTTGTGCCGGCAGCATGCTCTGGCACTGGTAAAATGAACAGAACCAAGATAATCAGGAAACAACTTCCCCTATGAGATCCGCCCATTATTCGATTACCCCCATGACAACATATGAACTCAGTTCCGCTCTTGTTACTGATCAAAATGCCTATATTTTAGTGCTTTTCCTATCTAAATATCTACAAATAGACTTAATATCTAGCTAACAGCGAGTTAATAAATCCGTTCTATTCTTAGTAAGGGTTTACGGCAACCCTAGACTATACTACAAGAAGGATGTGGCTCATGTTGAAATTATTAAAAAGAAGAAAGGGATTTGTGAAAAAAAAGGGTGCAATTTTGTTAGGCGTGTGGTTTGCGTTTTTCTGCTTTTCAGGAATTTTTTTCAATACGCATGCAAATGCTGCTGCTTCATCTCATGTTGTTATTAGTCAAATTTATGGTGGTGGCGGGAACAGTGGTTCGTCGTACAAAAATGATTTTATTGAACTCTACAATCCTACGAATTCCAGCATAAACTTGTCCGGATGGTCCGTTCAGTACGCTTCTGCAAGCGGCTCATTTAGTAACATCACAAATATATCGGGCAGCATTGACGCTCATCAATACTTTTTAATCGCAGAAGCAAGCGGAGGCAGCGGAACAGTTAACCTGCCGTCACCTGATATAACAGGCACTATAAACTTAAGCGCAAGCAGCGGAAAAGTTGCATTGGCAAAAGTCACTACATCGGTATCCGGCTCAACAGATTCAAATGTTGTGGATTTTGTAGGCTACGGTTCTGCAAATGATTCAGAAACTTCTCCTGTAGGCACACTTTCAAATACTACAAGTGCAGAACGGAAAGATAACAACGGCGGAACAGCTCAGGATCAAGGTAATGGTTGGGACACTGCCAATAATGCAAACGACCTGTATATTACAAGCAGCATAAATCCTCATAATTCCTCAAACGCAGCACAGCCGCCATTAGCGCCACCTAATGATGACGATAATATGGGATTAGGCAATCCAAGCGGTGCAACCAGCGATATATCCAATTCCAATAATTATTTGATGATTAAATCACAATATGTTTTTTCTTACAATAACAGCAAACACGAGCCTAACTGGACCAGTTGGCACTTGGGTTCGGCTGATCTTAGCAGTACAGCGCGACAGGATGATTTTCGCCCGGACACCACACTGCCGTCAGGATGGTATGAGGTTAAAGCGAGTGAATTTTCGGGGACTGGATTCGACAGAGGACACATGTGCCCTTCCGGAGACCGTACATCTTCCGTTGCCAACAATTCAGCAACATTCCTGATGGATAATATGATTCCTCAAGCGCCAAATAACAACGAGGTTACCTGGGCAAACTTGGAGGATTATGAACGTTCGCTTGTTACGTCCGGCAACGAGGTATATATTATAGCCGGAGGTTACGGAAGCGGAGGCACCGGGTCCAATGGATACATGACTACTGTAGGGAACGGTGTTGTGGTACCGTCAAAGACATGGAAAATAATCGTAGTGCTGCCTAACGGAAATAATGATATTAGCAGAATAACATCTTCAACCAGAGTCATTTCTGTTCTGATGCCAAATGATCAGACGGTTTCTAGTCAGCCATGGGGCAACTATCGAGTAAGTGTAAATGATATTGAGTCTTTGACTGGCTATAATTTCCTTTCTTCAGTACCTACCAGCATCCGAAATGTCCTTAAGGCCAGTGTTGATAATGGTCCTACGAAGTAATATAATAATTGCCCAAATACATATTTAAGCTTAAAGATAAGGATCGTTGGAATAAAATCCATCGATCCTTCATTCTTTGTGTCACAGGGAAAATCGCAGCCCGTTAATGCGCAACAAATTTACAATCATTGTTAATCAGCAGGATACAGGCAACGCGAAACGCGAAAAACCGCGCGGTGCGCATGTCGAAGGAGCATTTGATTCGTTCCGCCACCGGCGCAAACGAAGAGCTCGCCTATCCGGCCTATGCGGACATTCCGTAGAAATTGCAGCAATTCAATTTTTACCTGTAAATTACCAAAACGCGACGCTTGTCGTTCAATTGTGCCCGGCCGAGTTTATTCAGCGGGACGCCAAAGAGAAGAACGATGTGCTTGGCCTGCGAATCTGCATGTTCCCTATTGGAACTGCAGGTCGCAGGCTTTTTTTGCTGCGGATGATCGGCAGCTACGCGGATATAGCAATCCATAAGAAAGGCGGATGTGCAATTCACGTATAATAAAACTTGTACAATTCTAAAATCCAAATTGAAAGGATGTGTCGACATTGGGACATTTGAGGCCTTTTCTTTTATCGGAGGATGCGCGTTCTCAAGCTGAGTTCTACACGCAATCGCTAGGCGGAGAGATCTTGTCTGTTATGACGCATGAGCAGTCAATGGGCGCACAACACGAGCTTAAGGACAAAGTCATGCATTTATGCCTGGCTGTTGCCGGAGGAAATTCAATTTTCATGGCTGATTCATTGGAGCCGTTGACGCAAGGCTCTGGTATTTTGCTAAATGTATCCTACAAAACAGATTCAGAAGCCAGCGAAGCATTCGCAAAGCTTGCGTTAGGCGGCAGTGAAAAAGCCTTTTGAACTGCAGCCTTTCGGCTTGTTCTACGGAGAACTCACGGATAAATACGGTGTCAATTGGATGATCACCGCCGATTAAACCGCCTGACATGCGCAAAAATATTACGGCCGCCAGTCAACCGGCGGCCTTTGGTCCGTGCGGCCCCCCGGTGCGCGGTATTGCGCCGCATGACGGCGGTCGGCAGACGCACTAACGCTGGAAATACGCCTGCTATAAAGCTTAATTCCGACGATGCGTGAATCGCAAAATCCACAGTGCTTCCGGGAGACAAGCTTGCTTCGCCAAGGGCGCAGGCAACAGCGGAGAAAACCTGCTAAAGCCCCCATGCCGTTGGGCGGTACCCATGAAGATGAAAGTAATGCATCACCAAGGGCACGGTCTTCTACTCGCCGACGCGGAGAAAACCTGCTAAAGCCCCTATGCCGTTGGGCGGTACCCATGAAGATGAAAGTAATGCATCGCCATGGGCACGGTCTTCTACTCGCCGATACGGCAAAAACCTGCAAAAGTGCAGGTTTTTTCCCGTTGATCCGCTTGCAGCGCAAAATTCCTGCAAATGTGCAGGTTTTCCGGCCCAAAGTCACGCTACGCCCCGTCATGTCCGGGAAATTCCTGCACATTTGCAGGCTTTCCCGCCATTCCGGCCGCATCCATGGAAAAAACCTGCACTTTCGCAGGTTTTTGGCCTGCCAAGCCGTTTCAATGAACGGCTGCGCTAACTTGGGCGGCGAAACTAGACATGGTCGCCGGATCGGCGCCATGCGCCCCCCATGGGACTGCCATGGGGCTTCCCTTCCGCCGGGCCATAATCGCTCCGCGATAACTCGCGCCTTCCGGCTTCCGGCGGAAGCGCCCGCGGTCCGGGACCTTCGCGTCCCAGACCGCCGCGGCTTGTACCCCCGGCCCGCAACGGCCCGGCCCGGTCTCACCCATACCGCCGGCTCAAACCGTGCGGCCGGACGCCGCCTCGCCCAGCGAATGCAAGTACAGCTGCTCGTAGTAGCCCTGCCGCTGCAGCAGCTCGCCGTGCGTGCCCTCCTCGACGATCCGGCCCTCGCGCATCACGATGATGCGGTCCGCGCCGACGATCGTCGAGATGCGATGCGCGATGATGAGCGAAGTTCTGCCCTCGGCTACGACCTGCAGAGCCGCTTGAATCAGCTGCTCCGTGTGCGAGTCAAGATTTGCCGTCGCTTCGTCGAGGATCAACACCTTCGGCTGGAACACGATGATGCGGGCAAAAGAAATCAGCTGCCGCTCGCCGGCGGACAGCCCGCTTCCCCGCTCCGATACGCGGGTATCGTAGCCGTCTTTCATCCGCATGATCAGCGGATCGGCGCCGACGAGCCTGCATGCGCGCATGACATCCTCCCGTCCGATCGTTTCGTCGAACATGCGGACGTTGTCCAAAATGCTGCCGGAATACAAGTACGGCTCCTGCTGCACGAGCCCGACGATGCGGTGCAGATCCGCCTGCCGGATATCGCGAATATCGGTGCCGTCGATTTCGATGCTTCCCTCCCGCACATCGTAGAACCTGCACAGCAGGCTGATGAGCGAGCTTTTTCCCGCGCCCGTCGTGCCGACGATGCCGATCATTTCCCCCGGCCGGATCGACAGGTTCAAATGATCGATCACCGTCGCATCTTCCCGGTAGCCGAAGCTGACGCGGTTAAAATCGATGGCCCCTTTCACCTGCGCTATATCCACTTTCGCCGGACGCTCCGCGTCGGTAATGTCCGGCTGCGTCGAAAAGACGTTCCAGATCCGGTTCACGGATACGGTTGCGGATTGCAGCGTGTTCCACTGCTGCGTGATGCTGTTGATCGGCTGGAAAAATTGCCGAATATAAGTGATGAAGGCATACAGCACGCCGAACTCGATCGTTTTATGAAAGACCGCCATGCCGCCCAGCCAGGTGATGAACGCTACCGAGAGATTGCCCAGCATATCAAAAGAGCGGTTGAACAGCACGTTCGTCCGGACTTCCCGCAGGTTGGCGCGAAAATACCCCTGATTGCGCTCGGAAAACCGGCCGTTTTGCTCGCGTTCCTGGTGAAACGCTTGAATCAGGTGCATGCCGGACAAATTTTCGGCGGCGAAGCCAATTAGCTGGGACAGTTGCGATCTCGACAGCTGGTATGTTTTGCGCATATAAGTGCGAAACCCGATCGCGATAACCGCTATTACGGGGATTACGATCATGCTGTATAAAGTAAGCTGCGGATCGAGATGGAACATCAGCACAATAATAAAGACCAGTGTCATGCCGTCGCGCATCAAACTGAGCAGCACCTGCGTGAAAAATTGATTCAGCGTCTCCGTATCGCTCGATACGTGCGTAATCAGGCTGCCGCTCGGCGTGCGGTCGTAGTAGGACATCGACATGCGGAAAATATGCGCGAACAAATCTTTGCGTATGCGGGCGACGACGCTTTGGCCCGCAAACTGCAGCAAATTGTTTTGCACATAGGTGAAAAACAGGCTGCCGACGGACAAGCCAAGGTAAAACAGACAGATGACCACGAGCGAGCGGTAATCGTTGCGGCCGCTCATCAGATTGTCGTCGATGGCGATTTTGACCAAATACGGCTGAAGCAAATCCGCCGCAATGCCCAGCAGCGTGCAGCAGAGCACGAGCAGGAACGTATATTTATGCGGCTTGGCATAATAGGATAACATGCGGAATGCCGACATGCCGGCTTTATTTGAAGGAGGTTTCGTCATCGTCCGCCATCCTCCTTCCTTCCTGGATGGCGTGCAGCTTGGCATACAAGCCGTTCTGCTCAAGCAGCTCCCGGTGCGTCCCGCGCTGCACGATCCGCCCTTCGTCCAGCACGATGATCTCGTCCGTGTGCTTCAGGGCGCTGATCCGGTGTGCGATCCAGATCGTCGTTTTCGCTGAGCGCTCCCGGCGAATCGTATCGATGATATGCTTCTCCGTCACCGAATCCACGGCGCTGACGCTGTCGTCCAAAATCATCAGCGGCGAATCTTTGATGATGCCTCTCGCCAGACTCGTTCGCTGGCGCTGCCCGCCGGACAGCGTGACGCCCCGCTCGCCCAGCTTCGTCTCGAACCGCTCGGGGAACGACGCGATGCTGGCGAATATTTCCGCTTTGCGCGCGGCGTGCTCCACCTGATCGAGCGGCGTATCCCTGCGGTAAAACGCGATGTTGTCGCGGATCGTCGTGCTAAACAGGAAGCCTTCCTGCGGCACGTAGGCGATCTGGCTGCGCAAGCTTTCCAGCGTATGCTCGCGGATATCTTTGTCGCCGATCCAGACCGTGCCTTCCGGCGGATCGTAAATGCGCAGCAGCAGCTTGACGAGCGTCGTTTTGCCGCTGCCCGTTTTGCCGATAATGCCTAGCGACTTACCCGGTTCAATCCGCAGGCTGATATCGTGCAGCACTTCGTCTTCCTCGCCGGGATATGCGAACGACAAGTGTTCGATGCGTATGGCCGAATGCTCGAAATCCGCTTCCTCGGGCTCTTCAAGCTCCTGAATGTCCGATTTCAGATCGAGCAAATCGTTGATCCGCTCCAGCGACGCTCTTGACCGCTGCATCGTATTGATGACCCGGCCGATTTGCTGAAGCGGGTTAACCATCATGCGGATGTACAGCGTCAGCGATACAAAATGGCCCAGCGTAATCCGCTGATGAATCGTCAAATAGCCGCCATACGCCAGCGTGACGATCAGCGACAGTGCGCCGAGAAACGGAATCAGCGCCTCAAACAGCGAGGACAGCCGTACGAGGCGAAGCTGGCTGTCGCGAATGCGGTCGACCGTATCGCCGAACCGGCGGTTCATAATCGATTCGACGGCGAACTTTTTGGCGACCCGGATGCCGCCGAATTGCTCTTCCGCCGATTCCGTCATTTTGCTCAGCGCCTCCTGCACGAGCAGCGACCGCTTTCGGATCACAGGGCTGAACCGGACGACGATGAACGGGATCGAGACCATCGGCGCGACGCAAACCGCGATCAGGTAATAGGGAATCGAGCTGAACAGCATCGAAACGATGACGGCCCCGATCAAAATCGTGGAGTTCACGATCTGGTTGATGCCCATCGATATCGATTCCCTGACGGCGGTCACATCGTTGACCACATAGCTCAGAAGCTTCCCAACGCCATGCTTCGAGTAAAAGCTTGCGCTCAGCTTCGTAAAATGCTCGAACAGGCGATTCCGCGCAACATATTCGAACCGCCTGCCGAACCGCATGATCATATACTGTCCGATGGCGATCAGTAACCCGTACGTAACGCCGATCGCGAGCAGTCCCAGGCTGTATTCGATGATGCGCGAACGGGTCAAGTCGCCCTGCTGCAGATGATCCGTGAACTGTCCGAGCAGCTTGGGGTAGTACGAGTACACGATATTTCCCACCGAAATCATTAGCGCCGCGGCAGCATACATCAACCATTTCTCTTTGAGATAATCGCTTAATAACCGTGTAGAGTTCAAAAGAGAGTCACTTCCTATGCTTGTGATCACGTTGCCCTTTACTGTCATTATACGGTATTCGTTTTAAAATAGGCGATATCGCAGGGAAATTGTGTCCTCCTGGAACTTGGATCGTCCGGGATTCATTGACATCGGACCGCCCGGAAGGCGATAATAAAGTGATCGGCGGGTTCGATCCGTTCCCATTTTCATAAATAAGAAGGTGAAAACTTCAAGTGACTGTAAACGATTCCATGGGCTTCATCATCAGCAAAACGGCAAGGAAACTGAATCAATTGCTTACACTTCGATTCCAACCCTACGAGATTACCCCCGAACAGTGGTCGGTTCTGAACAAACTGGCCGAAGACGATGGAATTTCCCAAAAAGAGCTGTCGATCCGAATTGAAAAAGACCCGACGAACGTTACCCGCATTCTCGACCAACTGGAGCGCAAGGGTATGGTCAAAAGGGTCGCGAACGAGGAAGACCGCCGCTCCTTTTTGACTTATGCAACGGACAGCGGCCGCGCGCTAAGCGAACTGCTGGCGCCGATCGAGGCCGAGCTCGTGCAAAGCGTCCTTCAGGACATTCCGAAGGATGAGGTTGCGGTTTTGCGCAAAGCGCTCGATCAAATCAACGCAAATATCGAAAAGAAAAATCCCTCCGACCTGCAGTAAGCAGATTCGCAGGGATTGCCCAGGTCGCGGCGTTAGCGACCGGGCGCCGGCTTCGGTTCGGAGCCGCCGCGACCGCGGACCATGCCCCCAAGCTTTGGCCGCGCCTTTGGGTCACAGGCTGAATCTTCGCCGGTAGTCGCATTTGCGGCACAACTCTTCAACGACTTCCCTTCGGGAGAAGCCGTCGTACAACCGGGTCGCGCGCTCGCCCTCGATGATGTCCGAGAAGTGCTTTTGATGAATATTGCCCAGATTGATAACCCCTTCTCCGTCCAGACAACAAGGAATAACGGTACCGTCCACAAGAATGCCGGCCTGGTTGCGCAAGCCGTGACAGAACCCTTTGCCCTCGTCCTCCTCTTCTTTCAGAGCAGGCCATACGAACTCGTAATCCTGATTGATATAGATGCGGTCGGCAATTTGGGTTCCTTTCCCGCGCACGACTTGCTCCTCGATTTTGTAGTCGAGATTAAACTCCTGCTCGATCATGCCGAGCAGCTCGCGGTTTCGCTGCCGCTCCTGATTCGTCGCGTTGTCCCGGTTCAAATTCCACAGGCGCAGCGAAAAGATGATGTCGGACGAGGCGGCGGCGGCTTCCTTGATAAAGCCGAGAATGCCGGCCAAATATCCCGCCTTGTCTTTGGAACCTTCGTGCCCGTCAAAGCTGTGCAGCGAAAAATTCATCTGTCTGAGCGCCGGCTTGTTCAGCAGCTTGTGCCTGTTTTTGGCAATGAGCGTGCCGTTGGACGTAATATTGACTTTAAGGCCGCGTTCGTGGCTCAGGTCCAGCAGCTCGTCGATTTTGGGATGCAGCAGCGGCTCTCCTTTTACGTGAAAATAAATATAGTCCGTATGCGGCTTGATTTGATCGAGCGTCTTGGCAAAATCGTCGACGGCAATGAAGTTGGCCTTTCGCTGCGTCGGAGGGCAAAACGTGCAGGCCAAATTGCAGACGCTCGTAATTTCAATATAAAATTTTTTAAACTTCTTCATTATGTGGATACTCCAGTTCTGATCAGACATGTTCCTTTACTTTAAACTTACACATGGCCGGGCATGCATGTCAATGTCAGATCCTGCTCAACCTTCGGCGGCAAACGTAAAAACCGTCCCCTGCGCGGCCAAAACGATCTCGCCCCGGTACATTTCGCCCGCCTCTACAGGCAGCCTGCTTACGTCTCCAAAATGCGGCAAATGCGTCAGCGCCAGCTTTTTTACATTCGCCTGCTCGGCCAGCCGCCCCGCTTCGTGCGCGTTCATGTGCCCGTATTTCCGCGCTTGATCGAATCCGGCGTAAAAGGAAGCTTCGGCGATCAACACGTCCGCCCCGCGGCAAAATTCGATCAACGAATCGTCGTAGTACGTGTCGGCGGTATAGACCAGCACTTGGCCGCCGACTTTCACTTTCACCGCCAGGCAGTACACTTCATGAAACGTTTGGAAAAAAGACAGCTCCATGTCGCCGAAACGCAGCGTATCCGCCGCGGACACAGCGCGGACGGCTGTGCCTTTCATCGAGGCGTATCCGCCCTGCTCCGCCGGCTTCGGGTCGCGAGCTATATAAACCGGCAGATCCGCCGTCCTTATTTGCAAATCGGTGTCGATCAGACAGGCGTACTGCAGGCAGCCGAAATCGGCGATATGATCGTGATGCGTATGCGTAATGATCGCGGCGGTAAGCTGATCGAGCTTGGCATACTTTTGCAGGCAGGACAGCACGCCGCTCCCGCAATCGATCAGGATGCGCTCCTGCCCATGCTCCAGCAAATAGCCTGCCGTAGCTTCTCCCGCTTTCGGATAGGCGCCCCATTGGCCGATCACCGTAAATTTCATCGCTATCCCTCTTTCTTATAGGTTTGGATTTTTTCAAAGGCTGCGGGCGCCATATAATTTCTGGCGAATTCCGCTTTATTCGAGAGCAAAAACATGCGCACAAGCGAACTGCTCGTTTGCATGTTAGGAGTAAAAGGCGACAAGTATACCGTATCCGCATCGGTCGTATTTCTTATGTACTGCTCCATCTGGAGCTCGTAATCGAGATCTGTCGCATTGCGGATGCCGCGAATGACGACATGAATGCCGTGGGCATTAATGTAATCCGCGACGATTCCTTCATAGGGCACGATCTTCGTCCGCTCCTGCTGCCTGGGGGAAATGGATACCCCGACCAGCTCGGTCCTTTGTTCGATCGTAAACAGGTGCTTCTTCGAACGGTTGTTGGCGATGACGACGTGGACTTCGTCGAACATTTTCAGCGCCCTCTCAATAACGGATAAATGACCCAGCGTAATCGGATCAAAACTCCCGGCGTATACGGCTTTCATGACAACACCTTCCTTTTCGAATCCAGTCTCGTTGCATGTACGGTTTTCCGGCATCTATGAGTCTGTCCGACGGAGATACGTGGTTCATCGGACAGACTCCTATGTATGAATTCGCGGTCGGTCGGCGGATTCCTTTTGAGAAAAGAAGAAGGAACGAGCGAAAATCGCATTGACAGTCCCGCCGAATAATGATATATTATGCGTCAAATTCATACTATTCCCATGTGAATTAATAAACGGAGGTGCACGTCATCTATGAAACTATTGAAATCTGCCCAAACCATACGCGCCATCGCATTATCCGCCGCTCTATTATCGTTCGGTACAGTTCATCAGGCGGCATTCGCTGCGCAATCCGGTCAAGCGAACGCGGAATACAAGCAATTTTTGAAAGATCATTACAACGTCAGCCTGGCTGCTTCCTTAACCAAAGGCGACTTCGTCAATGCGGTCAACAGCATTTTGAAGCTGCAGCCCAAAGATCAGTCCAATCCTTTTACCGATGTGCAAAAGAGCAGCCCTTATTATGACGCGGCCCGGGCGCTGTACGAGAACGGAATTATTACGGAAAAACAGCTGCAGGGCGAGCTGCCGCTTACCGAGCTGCAAGCGACTTTTATCGCGGTCAAAGCGGCCGGTTTGAAGGAACTGGCTTATACATATCCCCAGGACAAAATCAAAACCGCGCTGGCCAAGCTTAAGCTGGGCGCCGGGCAGACCGGGGCGCTCACCGAGCAAGCTGCGCAAGAGCTGGCTGCCGCTGTAGATACGGGGCTCCTCGCCAAAGAGCGGCACGCCGATTTCAAGCCTGAAGCAGCTGCTGATGAGCGTTTTACCGGCGATTTGCTAGTCAAAATCCTCGATTTCCAGGGCCATTACAAGCATTATCTCGGCTTGACGACGGACGATGACATTTTCGGCAAAGTGCAGGAAGCCTGGAAGACGGAGGATCTTATTTCCGCCAAGGAGCTGCGCGCCGTTTTTGACAAAGCTTTGAGGCAAAATCTCGTGACCGGCTACAACTTGAAGGATACCCGGTATGACGCGAATTTCGATCCGAAGCTGTCGCTCACCTACGGGCATTCCGACATTACGCATGCCGTTCAGCTGATCGGCTTGCTGCGCAGCGAAGGCATTCAGGCCAAAGTGCAGCTGGAGCCCAAGACGTCGGCCTTCATTTATTTGAAGGAATGGGGCGAGCCGACGCAAACGGACGATTACCAGGTGGTGCAGATCGAGAACGGCAATTATATCGCTTATTCCAAAGAATACGATATCGAGTTCGAGTTTGACAATGCGGAGCAAAAGAATAAGTTCCAATCCGTCATTTTCCAATATGCCAAAAAGAACAGTGAGGATGCGAAAGGCCTGATTTACGCCTCCTGGTGGCAGCCGCTCTACTATTCTTTGACCGAGCTTCCGGATTATAAACAAATTTCCAACAACAAAATTACTAAAGGCCATTATTACGCGCAATCCTTTACCTTGAACGACAAATCCGCCGATCTCGCGGCAGGCATCAACAAAATCGATTCGAGCCTGCAGGTGGACAGCTATAAATTTTGGGTGGACGAGCCGTTTTACAACTACTTGTTAGGCGGCTACAAGTAAGTCGCGGTAATTCCTCAGCTCTTCCGAAGTACATCTCAATCCAAAGCTCCATGCCCCATCTCGCTTCCGAAACCAGCCTTGGATAGCTACGCCGAGATATTCCAGCTCAGGAATAATCCTTCCCTCTGGCGTAGTCTTCTCGATCAGGTGAAGCGTCTTGGTCTTTTCGGGGGAAAGTTTCAATCGCAATTTCATCATGGTCGATTGAACGATATCTTCCCCACGTCGTACCTCATCTTCCTCTCGTCCAAAGAGTACGAAATCGTCCGCATAGCGGACGAATCGTACTTTTTCTTTTTCCAGCTCCCAATCCAGCTCATTCAGATCTTACCCTTTAGGGTTTTAGGTTCCGGAGAGTACGCACCGTTCCCAATTCAATACGAACCCATATTCTGCAAGTTTTCTCTATACATTGATGGTATAATTGAGTCAGAAAGCTTAAATATGATGTGAACGAAGTTATAAAAATATAGCTTTCAACCGCTATTTAAAGAGCAGTTTCATCTTCGGCATTATCCTCCGGTCAAGTATAGATTTGACTTTTACGATAAGTGTTACGTAGAGTGAAAGGAACTGCCACTTCTGGAGACTACAGAGCTGATATATTGATTGAAAAGGACGACTAATAATATGAATAAAGATAAACAAGAATTAATCCTGGAGCTGCAGGAGTTATACCGTCAGATCATACATGTTTCGTCACAATTATGGGAAACCAATCAGATAACCAAAAGCGGATCATGGGCCATTATTGCCAAAAATGAGTCTTCGCTGAGAATTCAAGAAATAGTCAATTTGGATTTCAAGAAAAAAATAGTGTTTTCCTCAGAATTGCGTGATTTGCGTGAATTTGCAAATGACATTTTGGATAGGGCAAATCTTCTTCTTGAAGAGGACCTTCAACAAATAGGCAAGGAAAAACTACTGTGAACCTGGCCGAGAACGATTTGAATCGGCTTGCCAAAGCAGAAGCAAATCTTCAATCGCTAGGATGTCGAGTGCTTTCGGATCCGGATCGAATGGTAATATATAGGTGATAATCCCTGCTTCAACAATCTTCAACCAGGGGGAGCTTGATTAGTCTGTCTAAACCTTTTTTATTCTTATTGGAACTGTTACGGATAGTCATTTTTTTGGTTATTGGCTTTGGCGTACTTGGGTGGGTAGAACAATTAATTTTATATTCTCCTTTTAAAATTAAAATAGAAGAATACTTTAGTGGCTGTTGTCCTGATTTTTTCCCCATTGATGCTACCTTTGGAAGGTGGGGGCAACCAGAAGATGTCGCGGATATTGCTGCTTTTCTAGCTTCTCCCGACAGCCGTTGGGTAACCGGGCAATTGATTGATGCCAGTGGGGGCTCTCATTTGTAAAGTCACGCATTATTACAGCAATTGTTGTTACGACGATTCCAAATACCGGATTCCTTTTGAATAAAGGGGCCGGTTTTTCATGCAATGAATTGCTTAGCGTACGATTTTTCCGTTTCGTGAGGTGCCCCTTGTGAATTTATTTCCGTTTAGCCCCCCTAAGCGGAAATAAATGGGGCGCATTTCTCCATACTTGCGCAGTCAAAGGCGGCACGCTCGTCATAACATAAATAATAGAGGACGAGACATTCGAGAGGGCGTGCAAGCATTTATGAAAAAAAGAGCGGGAACATCCAACCATAAAAGGGCCGGGAGCCGCCCGGAACCGCAAACGATGGCGCAAATTCAGGCGGTTATGAACAGAGTGCCTGTTCTAATTGTAACGAAAGACGGAAGCTGCTATTGCGGAATTGTCCGGGAAGCGCAGGACGGGGAACTGCTGATCGAAGGCGTAAAAGGCAAGCGGAAGCTGTCCCGAAATCCGGCCAGAGCGAAAGCGCAAATTTCGTCGCTGGGCGGATTGGGCGCGTTAGGCGGTCTGGGCAATCTGCTCGGCAAATCCGGAGGTTTAGGCGATTTAGGCGGGCTTTTGGGCGGTCTTGGGGGAGCCGGAGGAACCGGAGGAACCGGAGGAGCCGGGGCAGCCGGAGGATTAGGCGGTTTGGGGGGCGGAAACTTTTTCGGATCAATCGGCAGTTTTATGAAAATAGGCATGGGCGTGCTTAAATTCGTTATGCCGCTGATGAAAGGTTTCGGCATCTAGGTTCGCGGCGATGCGGCGGCCCACAAGGCCTGCAATTGTGCAGCTTCCTGTATTTTAACTGCGGATTCTCGTTTTGGAAAAAAGACTGCTCCGACAATTACAGCTGATCACTCTCCGGTTTTCGCCCGCCATACCCTGCACGCTGCGTGTTTCGTCAGGGCCGTTTTATGGCGGGGCCGTCATTATAGATCGGAAATGTCCCGATATTCAATTTCGGCAAATGTCCTGCCCTATTTTATTTTCTTTCATGAATATTTCCATCTCTTGGATGCTTCATGTCACTTGAGTAACCATGATGGAAAAAAACTCCGCTCTTATGCTTCTTCGCTTTCTCTTTGATATAGTCTGCCGTTCGGAGCGCTAGCGACATGACCATATTCGTAAGAATTCCGGCACCTGACGTGACAAAAATGCTCGCGTCGCAAATAAAAAGGTTGGGAATATCGTGAGTTTGTCCAAACGAATTAACGACTGAGGATTTGGGATCATTCCCCATCCGGCAGCCCCCCATCATATGAGCGGTGTCAGGAATGACGAATTCAACTGTGCCTCCCGCAGCCGCGAGTATTTCTCTCATTTTACCTACCGCATGGTCGATGAGTTTCCGGTCATTATCTCCGTATCTGAACTGGGGGGATAAGGCGGCTCCCCGGGAAAAAAACCTGCGAAAGTGCAGGTTTTCTCCGGGAAAGTGGTTCATTTTAGCGAAAAGCCTGCGAAAGTGCAGGAATTTTCGCCAAAAATGAACCTGAGCCCATGTTCGCGGCGAAAAGCCTGCACATTTGCAGGAATATGCCGTGGCCGGCGCATCCGTCGAGCAAAAACTGTACTTTTGCAGGTTTTCTTCACGCAACCAGGCGGATGGTGCGACCGGCCGGCTCTGGCGCGCGGGTTTCTCCATAGCCTGCGAAAGTGCAGGCTTTCTACCGTCGCGCGGGGGCGACCGCCGCCATGTGCCCGGCGGCACAACGCGCGCCCGGGATTCGCCCGCGCCGGTACTCCGCGGACGAGCCCCGCCCGGCACGCGAAAGATGCAAAAAGACGCTCCCCTTCGGGTTCGGGAAGGCGTCTTTCCGCATGTTCAAGCCAGATTCCAGGCTGAATGAATTTTCGGCACGTCGGCGATCAACTGCTTCGTATACCGGTGCGACGGATGGAGAATGATGTCCTCCGCGCTGCCTCTTTCCACGATTTTGCCTTTTTCCATAATGTATATCGTATCGCTTACATAATAGGCCAGCCCGACATCGTGCGTAATGAAAATGATCGTCATGTTGTTTTCATCGCGCAGCTTCAGCAGCATATCGAGAATCGTCGAGCGGGAGCAGGCATCCACCATCGATGTCGGCTCGTCGGCAATCAGCACCTTCGGGTGCAGTATGAAAATCCGCGCGATCATAAGCCGCTGCATCTGCCCGCCGGAAAGCTCGAACGGATATTTGTTGTACAGCTCCTCAAATTTCAAATTGACGAACGAACAAGCTTCTTTCATCTTCTGAAACTGCTCTTCTTTGGTCAGCTTCAGCCCTTGCAGTTTGATGCAATCCATCAGCAGCTTGTCGACTTTGTGGAACAAATTGAACGAGGAAAAAGGGTCCTGGAATATTGCCTGGATATCTTTCCAGTACGCCTTCCGACTTGCGTGCGTTTTTAGCTGCCGCCGCTCCCCCTTGTACTCGATAGTCCCGCTTGTCTCCTTCAGCAGCCCCATGATGATTTTGGCCACAGTCGTTTTGCCGCTGCCGCTTTCCCCGACGATGGAGGCGATCTCCCCTTCGCGGAAGTCGAAGCTCACATCCTGCACGGCGGTCGTCTTGTTTTTGCCGTACCCGAAAACTTTCGTAATCTGCTGCCCGCTAATCAGTACGTCACTGCCGCTCATTCGCATACCACTCCTTTAACGTCCGGACTTCAAAATGGCACCGGTACATGCGGCCATCCACCGTTACGCCGGCTACTTTGCCCGCCTTGCACGCATCCTGCGCATAGGAGCAGCGATCTGCGAACCTGCACCCGTCGGGCACATTTTTCAAGTTCGGCGGAGCCCCCGGAATCGCTGCCAGCTTGTGCCGCTTCATGCCTTCTTCCGGAACGATGATGGAGCCCATCAGCTTTTTCGTGTAAGGGTGAAGCGGATCGAAAATCATCTGGTGCGACGCCCCCCTTTCGACGATTTCGCCGGCGTACATGACGACAATATCGTCGGTAACATGGTAGAGCAGCGGGAGTTCATGCGTAATGAACACGAGCGAGCGGATGAATTTTTTTTCCAGCAAATCCTTCAAAAGCTTAACCACCGCCTTCTGCGAGGTGACGTCCAGCGCGGAGGTCGGTTCATCGGCGATCAGCACTTTCGGGTTCAGTATGGTGGAAATCGCGATCACCGTTCTTTGCTTCATGCCTCCTGAAAGCTCATTCGGATACGCATTCAGCACGTTCGGCGACAAATTCAACGTTTCAAAACGTTCCGCTGCCAGCGCCCACACCTGCTGTTTGGTCAGCTCGGGCCGATGCTCTTTCATTATATCTTCAATAAAGCGAATGATTTTCATCGTCGGATTTAACGCGTTCATGGCCGCTTGCGGAATGTAGGCGATTTCCCGGCCGGAGACCTGCTTCCTGAGCTGCTCCTTGTCAAGCTTCATAATATCCGTGCCGTCGACCGAGATGGAGCCGCTGCCATAATGGAGCGGAGCGAAATAAAAGCCCATCAGACTGAGTGCCAGCGTGGACTTGCCGCAGCCGGACTCGCCGGCGATCCCCAAAGTTTTGCCGTCTTCCAGCACGAAGTCAACTCCGTCGACCGCGTACACCTTTTCTTTTAACCGGGTTTTGTAATAGGTTTTTAAGTTTTTCACTTCCAGAATAAGTTTGCTCATAGCTAGCTCCTTATTTTAGGGTTGAATATTTCGTCCATCCCCGTATTCATCATGTACAGCGAGAAGGTAATGACCGCAATGGAGAAAGCCGCCGGAATGAACGCCCACCAGGCCCCTGCCACCGGAGCTTCGAACACCAGAGCCCAGTTCATCAAAATACCGAGCGAAATGGTGTTGTAAGGCCCCAGACCCAGCATGGAAATGGAAGCTTCCGCCAAAATGCCGGATGCGGTTTGCAGAACGAAAGCCATGACGACATAGGAGGCGATGTAAGGAAGAATTTCGGAAACGATAATTGTCGGCGTACTGTGTCCGGAAATTTTGGCGATGTTCACATGGTCCCTGCCCCGCAGCGAAGTTGTTTGGGCCCGCACCGACCTCGCCGTCCACGGCCAGCTCGTTATGCCGATGATCAGCGCCGTCACAAGGGAGCTCCGGGAGTTGATGCTGACCGAGACCAGAATCAAAATAATAAAAGACGGGATGACGATAAAAATGTTGGTGACGGTCGTCAAAATGTTGTCCCACAAGCCTCCGATATAGCCCGAGGCCAGCCCGATAACGAGCCCGATGACGGTGGCGCAGACGCCTGCGATCAGCCCTACCTTGACGGAAGTCCGTATCCCGTACATCAGTTCGAGAAAAATGTCCCGGCCGAAGTTGTCCGAGCCCAAAATCATGCCGCCGCCCGGCGGCTGGAAAGCGAGCGCGACCATCTCAAGCGGATCGCTGCGGTTGATAAGCGGGTACACGGTAACTAGCGCCAGCATGATCACCAGCGCCACCGCTCCGATCATAAATTTGGGGGATTTCAGTAAAATTCGGACCGTATGCGTCATAGTCATTGATCCTCCATTTGCGCAGCCTTGATTCTCGGATCGACAATGCCGTAAATGATTTCGATCAGGAAATTCGCCAGCAGGACGGTGACCGCGATCAACAGCGTACAGCCGGAGATGAGCGGGTAGTCCAGCTGCCGGATCGCCGTAAACAGCCAAGTGCCGATGCCGGGATAGCTGAATACGATTTCGCAAATGAGCGAACCGCCGACCATCGTGCCGATCGATAAGGCGAGGCCGGTAATTTGCGGCAGCATCGCATTTTTAAACACGTACTTGGCGATTTTCGAATCGCGGATGCCGAGCAGCTTGCTGTACAGCACATAGTCGGAATTCAATTCATAAATCGACATCTCCCTCATGCCGATCGCCTGCCCGCCGATGGTTACGAGCACAATCGAGAGGAACGGCAGCGTATGATGCCTGATGACGGAAAGGATGAAATCCATGCTCAGGTTCGGAATCATCTGGTAATCGTACCCTCCGGACGGCGGAAACCAATGCAAGTGAAGCGCAAAGACGAACAGCATAATAATCGCCAAAGTAAAAAAAGGAATCGAATTAATAAATAAAGCGACCGGAAAAATCACTTTGTCCAGAACGCCCTTTTTGTAAGCCGCTACGGCGCCGAGCATGTTGCCCAGCAGCCACCCGACCAATATGGCGGGCAGTTGGAGCGCAACCGTCCACGGAATGGCGGAAGCCAAAATGTCCGTCACTTTTTTCGGATACAGGCCGAAGGACGTACCCAGGTTGCCTGTCAGCAAGTTTTTGACGTAGATGGCAAATTGCGTGCCGAGCGGCTTATCGACGCCGAATTCGGTCATGAACGTTTCGTACACTTTTTTGATCGTATCGCTGTCGGTCATGCCCTGGGTCACTTGCGAGACGATGCTGCTGACAGGGTTTCCCTGAATCAGTCTCGGCAAAATGAAATTTAAGGCGACCGCTATGACGAGCGTAAGCAGATACCAGAACAACTTTTTGACAAAATATTTGGCATAGGCATTCAAAGCTTGAGCACCTCCTGCTTGAGCTTTTCGGACAAAAAGAAGCCTATACAGGACAAATCCGCTTCTCCCATACAGGCCCCTTTCCGGTTAGTTATGAATTTGATACAGCGCTCTGACGCCGGCCCCGTCCATGGCGATCTGCGGAGGAATGTTGCTTCCGTCGCCGTCCACAGGGAACCCTTTCCAAACAGTTTCGTTTACGGTATGAAATACCCATGGTCTGTACATCAGCGGCACGGACGGAACGTCGGTCAGCCACATTGTGGTAAGGTCCGTATACAGATTTTTAAGCTGCGCCCCGTCGGATAGGGTCGGGATTTTATCGATAATTTCGTCCGCCTTGTCGTTTTTGTACCGGCCCCAGTTCCAGAACGCCATTTCGCCGATCGGCGCAACGCCCTTGGAGTACATAATCGTCCGCGCCCTGTTCCATGGCTGGCTCGGGCTGACTCCGCCGGCCGGGGTGTTCATAATGATATCGAACTTGCCTGTCTGATAATCGTTGGTCCATACCGGCGCCTCGGGGAATTTCGTTCTGATTTCGATGCCGATCGCCTTGGCGCTTTGCGCCACGATTTCCAGCGCGGCGTTCCAATCGGACCACCCGTACGGACATTCGATGTCGTAAGGCCCGAGCCTTGTGCCGTTCAGCACGCGGATGCCGTCGGCGCCTTTCTTTGCGCCGATTTTGTCGAGCAGCTCGTTCGCGCCTTTGACGTCCGTCGTCCACTGCAGCGGCTTGATGGCGGCCTGATCGACATACTTGGCTTCGGCGTCGGTGGCCAGCGTCAGCGAAGGCTGCATGGCCGCCGAATATCCGCTCATGGCGAGATCGGATATTTTTTTGTAGTCGATGCTCATCGCGAGCGCCCGCCGGACATCGGCATTATCAAGCCCTTTTTTCGACAAATTGAAGAAAATGGACGGCATCGAGCCCGGCAAATAGTAAGGGGCGTCCTTCAAATACGTTTTGATGGGAGCGCCGTTCTTCCACATGTTCCATACCTGCGGAGTGAACTGCTGGGATACGTCGACCTGGCCGTTCTTGAAAGCAAGGTCGCCTGCGGCATTATCCTTGTAAATGATATGCGCGATATATTTGGGCGCGGGAAGCTTGCCGAACAGCGATTTGCCCCAATAGTTGTCATCCCGGCTGACGACAATTTTTTGGTCGTTGTAAAAATACATTTTGTACGGACCCGTTCCTACCGGATCGGCATTGACTTCCTTGCGGATCGCGGCCAGGTCGTTGCCCGCCTTCTTCTCCACCTCTTCCCATACATGCTTCGGAAGCATGGGGATCATTTCGATACTTTCGAGCACCGTAAGCTTGTTCGGATTCGATTTGCTCAGTTTGATGTTGACCGCATTCGCTCCGTCGGCGGATACATCCTCTATATAAGCCCAGTAACTGCTCCAGTTAATGTCATATTTTTTCGCCAGCTTGTAAGTGTAGACGACATCGTCCGCCGTAAAAGGCTTGCCGTCGCTCCATTTCGCATCCTTATTCAGATCGATTTTTAAAGTCATGTCGTCGGTCCAGGCGTATTTGGAGCCGAGCAGCGGTTCCATTTTGCCATCCAACTGGTTGATCATGAACAAAGTCTCGTAAATCAATTCCCGGGAATTTCCGTAGTTGATCGGAAAAGCCGGGTTGCCGCTGAGCAGGTTGAAGTTGGTGGGAGCCCCCCACTGCAAACCGTTGACGTAAAGCGTCTCGTTTCTCGGCGTTTCCTTGGCGTCGCCCGTCCCTGCTTGCTGTGCCGCCGTCGGCTGCGGGGTTGCGGTCCGGGCGGTTTCTTGCCCCACTGTCGGACTGGGCTGCTGACTCGCGGTGGTAGGCGGCGGTGTGGTGCATCCTGTGAACATGACTGCCGCCATGGTAAGCGCAGCAATCGGGCTGCCGGCATGTTTAAACTTCATGTATGCCCCTCCATTCATGTAATTTCATATGAAAACTTGGAAAAGTTCCCATATGGTATATGCAAGGTCGGACGCAGGGCGCCTTCCCTTTCATATCACACGTTGTAAGCGATTACATTTTCTCTTATATAATAAACCCATCCAAACGATTGGGCTGTTTCGCATACGTGAAAAAGAATGACATGAATGGAGCCAACCGGCCGGCATGCAAATGGCAGCGCTCTCACATTAATATTGTATTCAGCGTTTTCGGGTAAATAACAACAACTGTTATTTTTTTGTCGCAGTTGAATTTGCCGCATCGCCCGCCGCATAGAATATAGCGAGGTGATTCGATCATGCCCAAATACCGCATCATTATCGACCTTCCCAGCTTCCGGCTCTATCTCCTGGATGGCGATACGGTAGTCAAATCTTATCCGATCGGCATAGGCAAAATGCTCACGCAAACGCCGACCGGGCACTTTACCATTATCAATAAAGTACCGAACCCCGGAGGCCCGTTCGGAGCGTTCTGGATGGGGCTCAGCAAGCCCCACTACGGCATTCACGGCACGAACGATCCTTCCTCGATCGGACGGCACGTTTCGCACGGCTGCATCCGGCTGCACAACCATGACGTGCTCGAATTAGCCAGGCTTGTCCCGCTTCATACCGGGGTGACGATTCGCTCTTAAGCGGTTCCTTCATTCTAAAACCGAGAATGATTCGATCTAATATTTATTTTGATTTCCATGCGCTATTTTTACTAGACTATAATGGCACAATTCCAACTACTTTGCGAAGAAGGAACCGACATGCCTTATCTTAGATTCAAAGGTTTTGACAAACATTTTTTATCCGATATTTCCCAAGAAATCGTGGAAACGTTCGCGGAAACGGCCCATCTCCTTCATGAAAAAGTGAAAGTCGAGCTGCTTCAGGCGGAGCTGATTGCCAACTCGCCCCTTTCGCTGGAAATATTGATGTTTCCGCGGGAACAGGAGATGCACGATACAATCGCTCGGGACATGCACGCGCTGCTCTGCCGGTACGGATTCAGCCAGGTGCATATATTTTTCATCCTGCTGTCCCCCGCTCTTTACTACAAAGAAGGGCTCCCTTTGCAAAATGCCCAGAACCCCCCGCGTCAAAGGCAAGAGCCGCAATCCGCCCGTCTGCACGAAGAAAACCTGCAAAAATACATGAATTTGCGTCCTTGATCGGCGGCCGCGAACAATTCCTGCAAAAGTGCAGGCTTTTCAGCAAATACATGGACTCAAGATCACTTTCAGCGAAAATTCCTGCACTTTTGCAGGTTTTCTCCCTGTCAGGCTGCTTCCTGCCCAGCTGCGAAGTTCTGCGGCCTACACCGGGAGCAAGTTTTACCAGCGGGAGGTGGACTGGAGTCCATGTTTTGCACTTCGCAAAAAAAGAGCCAGTCACCACCTCCTGGTGACCGGCCCTTTTTTCAAATGGACATTTCGGCGGCGTCGCTGAAACTGGATACGATATTCAGAAGCTCCTCGCGCACCCGTTCGTATTTCGCCGATTCCGTCCATGTATGAATTTGGTGGAAATGATCCGAAGTTTCCAGCGCCGTAATGATATAAGTGATCGAATATCCGTCCACTTTTCCCTGCAGCACAAATTGATAACCGTCATTACCGTTTACGGTGACGGGATAAGGACGCTCCTTCATGCGGGCTCCGTCCAACTGCTTCATCATGTGCCGCTCGACCAAATTTTCGAAATCCTCGACCGTCATATCCTCATCGAAATCGTCTTTGGATTCCGACATGACCAACAAATATTTTTCCGAATAGCGGTTGGAAATGGCGATATCTGCGTCCTCGTTCAAGCTTTTGTCGGCTGTCCAGCCGGAAGGGGCCGAGACGTGAAACTGCCTGTCGCTGCTGTAAAACATTTTCAATTTGCCGCTCTCCGCACCTATTGCATACAGGCCCCAGACCGCGGAAACCAATGCTACCAGCAGCATACCGGATAAAAAGACGATCATAGCCGTCGTTTTGCCCTGCACCTCCTGCTCCAAATCTCGCGTCCTGACGACGTATGTATTCGCAGCCATATCGCCCAGCCGCTGCTTCTTCTGCGAAGCCAGGACGCTGATCCCTGCGGGAAGGCCGCCTATGAAGAAGGGATTGACTTCAAACAGGCGAAGCAAGGTCCTGAGCAGCGATTTGACAAACCCGGGGGCTCTCCCCTCCTGATTCACGACGCGAATGCGCAGCGCGAACTTGCCGAACGTGTAGCCCGAATATCCTTCAAGAAACAAGTAATAAAACAAACAGCATAAAGTAAAGACCCCGAATGCCGTATAATAGGCGTCTTCTCCGTAATAATGCCGGATAATGAACGGTATCCCGAGCAGGCAAAGTCCGATTACAGCGTCCAGGACCGTCGCGGCCCATCTTCGAAAAAAAATCGACGCCCCGTACTTCGAACATATCTCTTTCATATCGGGCGGCGGCGCCGGCTCGGTAAAATCGTTCATCGTCTCGGAATAAGGGAAAACCGGCGGATAAGAGTTCAACATGTACACCCCGTTAGTAAGATAAATACTACTACATTTAAACAGCGTTCGGGGCGCTTGTCAACGGCCGTTACTCCGATACCGTGAAAGCGGCTGCTTTCCACGGCAGTTCATTTCTCCGCCGCTCTATCGCTCCGGATTCCGCCAGCGCCAGCCTTGGGCAGCTCAATAAAAAACGAAAAATACCCGTCCTGATGGTTCAGCCCCATGCGCCCTCCGTGCGAGCCTACGATGTAATTCCCGATCGAGAGACCCAGCCCCGCCCCGGACGGCATATCCTTCACATTGCGCGAGGGCTCGACTTTGTAAAGCCGCTCGAATAAAAGCTGCTCCTGTTCCTCGGTCACCGGGACGCCGGAATTTTCCACGGCGAGAACGACCTTTTGCTCCTCTTCGTTGAGGCGAACGGTAATTTCTCCCGGTTTGTTGGAAAACTTAAGCGCATTCATCAACAGGTTGTCGATCGCCCGCACCAATTTTTCGGCGTCCACAGGGGCAAATACCGGCTTTTGCTCCCAGATCTTGCGGATCGTCAGCTCATGCTCCTGGGCAATCGGCTCGAATTCAATAATAATTTGCTCCAGCAAACCGCTCAGGTCGATCGTTTCGAACGAAAAGCTCACGTTCCCGCTCGTCAGGCGGGTATACTCGAACAAATCGTCGATCAGCTTTTTCAGCTGCTGCGTTTTGTTGTATGCGTTGTTTATGTATCGTTTGTGCTCGTCAAGATCTTTGTAATCGTCGTTTTTAAGCAAATTCAAATATCCGATAATGCTCGTCAGCGGCGTGCGCAAATCATGCGATACATTCGTAATCAGCTCCATTTTCGACACTTCAATCTGCCTCTCCCTGTTCATCATGATTTGCAGTTGTTCCGCCATAAAATTGATGTTTTGCGCCACAAAGCCAAGCTCGTCCTGGGTGGACAGCGGCACCCGGTAATCGAGGTTCCCTTTGGCGATATACATAAGGCCGTCGGCAAGCGTCCGCAAATAGCGGGCGATAGGACGCGTAAAAAAGAAAAAGAAAACCAGGAACAATATAAAAAGAACCAATAAAGTGCCGACGGGGCCCGTTACTATTTTTACCGCATGATCCAAAACCGACGATAAGGCTACGGCAATGACAAAGCTCAGAAATGCGGCCAAAAACATGCGGACCCGGATGTTTTTTTTCCAATTCAGAGTCGAAAGCAGGTCTCTATTCAACCTTATATCCCACTCCCCATACGGTTTTGATGTACTGCGGCTCACGCGGGTTGTCTTCGATTTTTTCGCGGATTTTCCGGATGTGGACCATCACCGTGTTATCCGATGCGAGCTTATCCTCTTTCCACACCTTCCGGTAAATGTGCTCCACGTTGAACACGCGCCCGCGATTGGTCGCGAGCAGCTCCAAAATCTGGAATTCGATCGGGGTGAGCGTAATTTCTTTGCCCCGCACGGAAACCATGTGGCGGTTTTTATTAATAATCAGATCGCCGATTTCAATGACGGTTTCATCGACTGTCCTGTCTGCCGCGGCGCTGGTGAAAGTTTGTCTGCGCAGCTGCGCCTTGACCCTTGCGATCAGCTCCAGCGGGTTAAACGGCTTGGCCAGGTAATCGTCGGCCCCCGTCGTGAGCCCGGTAATTTTGTCGATATCTTCGCCTTTCGCCGACAGCATAATGATGGGCACCTTCGTAATTTCCCGAATCTTGAGGCAGGTCTTGATTCCGTCCATGACCGGCATCATAACGTCGAGGATGATCAAATCGACCGTTTCCACGCTCAACAGTTCCAAAGCCTGGACACCGTCTTCAGCCTGAAACACCTGAAAGCCTTCATTTTGCATATAAATACGGATTACATCCCGAATCTCGGGATCGTCGTCAGTCACTAACACTTTTGAGCTCAAATCGAACTCCTCCTTCTCCGTATCCAATAAATGACAGCAATAAGCAGAATCGGCAGCCACAGGAAGCGCAATCCGTATTGATAAATGAGCGTGCCGATTTCCTGGGTATGGTCGCCGACATAACGGCCGAGCGTAAAGAAAAGGAGCGTCCAGACGAAGCCCGTCGTGTAGGAAAATAGGGCGTAGCGTCTAAACGACATTTTGTTCAGACCGACCGCATAAGGCATCACATGCCGGACTACCGGAAAAAAGTAGCCGATGCATAAGGCGAAGCTGCCGTATTTTTGCACCAGCTTTTCGGAAATTTCAAGCTGCTTGGCGAAGCGGTTTTTGCGCCTCAGCCGATCCAGTACCGACACTCCCATGAACCGGCCCAGCACGTAGCCTAGCGACAAACCGGACACTACGCCCAGGTAAGTGACGATGAAAGCCGGCAGCGGATGCAGCAGCGTACTGCCGGCTGCGGCTCCTCCCGTCATCACCACGACTTCATCGGGAATAGGCATTCCGACGATGCCGAGCCATAAGGCGAAGAACAGCGCCGCATAGCCGTAATGCTGAATAAACGTCAGCAGGGTCTCATAGCTCATGGACTGCATTCTCCCTTTCCTTCCCATCTCCTTCAACAGGTTTGGAAATAGCCGGATTTTCTCTTTTCCTGCACACATATACGAACGCCGGAGGGAGATTGAAAGGAACGAAATGGACTTGCTCGATGTCAAAATGCTCGCCAAGCTGCTTTCTCATCTGCTGCGAGTACTGGAAAGCGATGAACATGCCGCCCGGTTTCAACGAGGCTATGATTTGCTCCATAAGCCGATCGCGCAGCTGCTGCGGAAAGTTAAAAAACGGAAGGCCGCTCAAAATGCAATCCAGTTGCTCGATACCTTCTTTCAGCAGCACCAGGTCAAGCTCACAGGCATCGGGATAGCAGGACGATTCGGGAAATTGCCTGGCCAGTTGGGCGCGGAGAATGGGATCTTTTTCAAACAAAAGAATTTTCGTCTCATCGTCTCTCGCCATTTCCAAATATTTGGTAATCGCTCCCGTACCCGCTCCCAGCTCGGCTGCGTACCGGACGCGGCTCCAGGAAACGGCCTCGATCATCTTTTTCGCCAAAAACACGGAGCTCGGCGTTACACTGCCGATTTGCCCCGGAGCCTGGGAAAATTTATATAAAAACAACAGCTTTTCTTGAAGCGCCTTGATCATGAAGATGCTCCCTTCCTTTTCCTGATATCTTTTATAATAGCCGCCAATTCTTCAGAACGGGTTGATGATATTCTAAAGGATTTCTGAACATTTTGAAAGAAATGCGTCCAAGTCATATGACCGAAGTCATGTCAGAAAATGCCTTTCTTCATCTATTCATTTGGTAATGCTACTTTATAATGGAAAATGGAGCATACAAGATCGAGTGGAATTGAAGGGAGTAAAATAAATGATTTTTCTTACAAAATGGTCCTTCGGCAATAAAGCGGCCATCCTGTTTCTCGTCATTATGGCGCTGGCCATGGGGTTCATGAGCTACAGATCGCTGCCCATGGAATTTCTGCCTCAGGCCGATAATCCGCAGGTGTCGATTACCGTAATCGGGCAAGGCTACGATGCCAAATCGATGGAAAGCCTTGTCACCAAACCGATCGAAGATGCCGTCATGCTCGTTAAAGGAAAAAAGGACATGTTCTCCACATCGGGGGAAGGGTTCGCCAAAATCGATCTGAACTTCGAATCCAAGACCAACATGAAGGATGCCAAAACCGAAGTTCAAGAGGCGCTTGCGCAAGTGACGCTGCCTGACCGCGTATCGAAGCCGAACGTGCTGCAGCTCAACACGTCGATGATTCCGGTTTCGCAGATTTCCATTGCATTCCAGGACGGCTTGACCGAGGAAAATGTGGAAACGGCGGAAAAGAAAATTATTCCCGAGCTGCAAAAAATAAATGGCGCCGGCAGCGTTATTCTTTACGGCAAAACGTCGCCGATCGTCCTGATCAAAACGGACCCGGATAAACTTACGATGTACAACCTGACTTCGCAAGATGTGGCAACCGTACTGCAAGGACGCAACATCTCCGCTGCCGTCGGCGAAAAAACGATCGCAGGGCAAGCCGGCAACATCAAAGTCAGCACAAGCATCGAAGATCTGAAGACGCTGCAAGATTTAAAAGTAACGTCTGATATCACTTTGAAAGACATATCTACCATAGAACTCAAGGATTCCAAAGACAGCGTCAGCCGCTTGAACGGAAAAGACGTGCTATATGCCATCGTCTCGAAAGCGGCCAGCGCGAATGCGGTGACGCTAGCCCATGACGTGCAAAACACCGTGGACCGTATGAACAAGGATATACCTAAAGCGGAGCTCGCCGTCTTCTACAGCTCCTCCGACATGGTCGTCACTTCGGTGAACAGCATGCTGCGGGAAGTGTTGATGGGCGCGTTGTTCGCAACGGTCGTCATCCTGCTGTTCCTGCGGAATGTCCGGGCAACGCTGATCACCATCGTCTCGATCCCGCTCTCGCTCGGAATTACGCTTTACCTGCTGCAAATTTCCGGCGTCACGCTCAACATCATTACACTGGGCGGCGTTGCCGTCGCCGTAGGGCGGCTCGTGGACGACAGTATCGTCGTCATCGAGAACATTTACCGCAAGCTGGAGAAAGAGAAATTTTCGATCGGCATGATCATCGAAGCGACGAAAGAAGTTTCGACGGCTATCACTTCCTCGACGATTACGACCGTCGCCGTGTTCATGCCGATGGGACTTTTGAAGGGCTCTCTGCAGGCGTTTTTGCTTCCTTTTGCCCTGACCGTGACATATTCCCTGCTCGCTTCGCTCATTGTCGCCTTAACCGTAGTGCCGCTGCTCAGCTCGGTGCTGCTGAAAAACAACAAAATGAAAGAGCATCCGCCTTCACAGCGGTTCGTCGGCTTTTTAAAATGGAATTTAAATCATAAATGGGTGCCGATCGTCGTCTCGATCGTGCTTTTTGTCGGATCGATCGCCACTTATATGATGATGCCGAAAGGCGCGCTGGATTCGTCCGACTCCACCTTTGCGAGCGTTACCCTCACGTACCCGAGCGACACGCCGTCCAGCAAAGTGCTGGAAGAGGGCAGAAAGCTGGAGGCGTTCCTTATGCAGCAGCCGGAAGCCAAATACGTTTTGATGCAAAACGGCAACAGCGCGGACGCCGCCAAATGGGGGAACGTGACTTCGCCGTCCAAAGTGGATTATTCGATCGTCTTGAACAAAGACGTCAACGCCACTGCGTTTACCAATCGCATCAAGGAACAAAAAGACAATTATCCCGAAGCCAAGCTGGAAACCGGCAGCACAAGCTCCTCCGCCGTTTACGTCGACGTTATGGGCGAAGACTCCAAAATGGTCGAGGTCGCCGCCGCCGAGCTTATGGATAAAATGAAAACGGTGAGCGGCGTGCAGAAAGTGACCAGCAACCAGGAAGAGACCAAGCCTGTATTCTCCTTCAAGGTCGATCCTTCCAAGGCCAACACGCAGGAAGTCGGTGCGCAGCTGCAGTCGATGCTGAATGAAGTGGCGATCGGCCAAATCAAGCTGAAGGACCACGATACGATCGTGAAGATGGCCCCGGTTGTGGAGCCGAACAGCACGCTGGATCTTTCCCGAATTATGATCCGCACGACCAAAGGCAACGTCCAGGTATCCTCGGTCGCCAGAGTCGAAAAAACGAATGAAGCGAGCTCGCTGTTCCACAAAGACGGGAAGCCGTACATTCGCGTAACCGCGGAGGCCGAACCTGCCAAGCTGTCCTTCGTCGGCAACGACGTGCAGGCTCAAGTGAGCGCAATGCCCCAGTATGCCGGCATCACTATGAAGTTCGGCGGAGCTTCCGCCCAGCAAGCGGACGATTTTGCCGAGATCGGCAAGACGGCGCTCATCTCCATCGGCATCGTCTATCTGATTATGGTCATCACGTTCAAAACGTTCCGCTCGCCGCTGGCCATTATGACCTCGCTGCCGCTGGCGGCGATCGGTTCCGTGCTCGGGCTCGTCATCTCCCGCGTTACGCCGGATTTCACCGCGATGTTCGGCGCGCTGATGCTGATCGGCATTGTCGTCACCAATGCTATCGTGCTCATCGACCGGGTCATTCATAACGAGCAGCATATGACGATTCGCGATTCGCTGCTGGAAGCCGCTGCCACGCGGATGCGCCCGATTCTGATGACCGCTGTAGCTACAGTTTGCGCGATGCTGCCGCTCATCTTCGGCAAATCCGAAACGGGCAGCATCGTCTCCAAAAGCTTGGCGATCGTCGTCATCGGCGGTCTTAGCGCAGCCACCTTGCTGACGCTGATCATCATTCCGGTCGTCTACGAACTGTTCTTCTTCAGGAAATCGCGCAAACAGCGCAAAGAGGCCGATTCCGCCGCCGGCAGCATTCCGGCAGCCGGCCCGACCGTCGGCGCATAAGGTAGGGCGCCCCGCCCTTCGGCAATATAAAAGACGCCTCCATGGAGGCGTCTTCTACTGCGTTCGGGCGCGGGATCCGGCTGCGCGAGGTCTTTTGGCGCCCGAACCGGCTTGACTCGACGAACCCCCATCGGGCAGATCGCCCATAGTATGTGATATAACCTTAAGAGGGGCCCTAATTTGAGAGCATCCGCTTTTTCTGGGCGCGCGTCTCTCCCAGTGTTGGTCGCGGAGCTACACAACTGGGCAGGAGATAGCTTTGCAGGGAGAAAACCTGCGAAAGTGCAGTTTTTTTTCGGCGAAATCGGCCTATTTTGGTGAAAACCTGCAAATGTACAGGAATTTTCGCTGAAAGTGAATTTGAGTCCATGTGTTAAGTGAAAAACCTGCACTTTTGCAGGAATTCTTCATGACCAGCGATCAAGGACGCAAATTCATGTATTTTTGCAGGTTTTTTTCGTGCAGACAGGCAGATTACGGCTATCTCCTCTAATCGCGGGGGTTTTTCAACAGCCTGAAATGTGCAGGCTTTTTGGCTGTTGCATGAGCTCAGGTCCATTTTTAACGGGAATTCCTGCACACCTGCACAATCGCAGACCTTTCCTCAAAATGAGCCTCAAGCTCGAAAGAGGCTGTCCCTCAGTCATTATTCATGACTTTTGAGATAGCCACTATTTTGTGTTTTTGATCGATTAACGTCATCTTCGCGATTCTGATACAATTTGTATCATCAAACACACAAATTGGCCCTACTGCAATATTTTTCGAGCCATGGCGGCGAGGTCTTCGATGTCGATTTTGCCGTCATTGTTCAAATCGGCCTTCCGGTAATTCGCCCAATCCGGATCGGCGGACGTTTTGCCGTAGGCGGCTGCAACAATAGCCAGGTCGCCTATGGAATAGCGGCCGTCTCCGTTCGTATCGCCAGGCAGGGTGCGAACGACCGAGTCCAGGAACGATTGCAGCGCCGCATTCAGTGCGCTCAGCGCCTGTTCCACCTGCTGCTGCGTTGCCGAAGCGCTGTCGGCGACAGCCTGCGCCTGATGAATGGCCGCTTGCAGCGCCGCTTTGGAGCTTGCAGGATATTGGCCCGGACTTGAGCCTTCGCCGGCTGCGTCATGCTTATTCTGTGCGTCTGCGATCAGGGCATTCAACGCCGCTTTGTCGACAACGCTCAATTGAACCGTGTGCGACTTGCCCGCCAATTCGGTTTCCCGCCCGGTTTCATCGGCAAGCACAGCCTTCGTCAATGCGATCGTCGCCGAACCCTCCGGCGCATCGGCTTTCACTTGCCAGTGCAGCTTCAGCAGCTCGCCGCCAGGCTTAGGATCGGCTCCGATATTCGCAACGATCAGCCGGACTTGGCCGGGTTTCAGCGCTTGATCGACGACGACGATCTGCTCTTTCAAAGCGTCCGCCGATACGTATTCCACTTGACTCGGATCGAACGTAAAAGTTAAATCTTGCGCATATACGTTTTGCCGGATTTCGTTTAGACCGTAATTCAAATCAAACGACGCGCCCTTGACGGCCTGATCCGGCCCGTGCAGAACCGCTCCCGGCGAAGAAGGATTCGAATCCGCGGTTGAAAGCCGCAAAATAGTGACGGAATACGGATCTGCGCTGTACTCGAATTGAGGCCCCAATCCGGTCAACTGCCTTTCTTCCGGTACGATGCGCGTCGGCGCCTCGAACGTATTCTCGTCGTTCAGGCTGCCGGAGGTCAGCACGATAGCCCGGCCCTTTTCGCTGACATGCGCCGCTCCGTCAATCTTGATCTGCACCGGCTGTTCGCTGTCCGAGCTGTTCACGATTTTCATAATGATTTCTTTGCTGTCCTGATCCATACTTGTCACATCATACAGAGGCCCCGAATTCGGAGGATTGTCTTTCACGTCGAACAGCAGCGTTCCGTCCAGATAGCACCGGATGCGGTTGCCTGACACCTCGATCTTGATGTCGTACCAACGGTTCGTTTCGATCGAACCCGCTTTGGCGACGCCGATCAACGATTTGTTCCCGTCGGTCGCTTTTTCGATCGCATGCTGCGTATTTCCCCAGCCCCCCAAATTCAGCCAGTAAAAGTTGCCGCTGTCTTTAACGCCGAACATGACCAGGAAACCTTCATTGCCGCCGTTCTTCTTCGCTTTGAGCGTATACGTGTAGTTGCTCCAGCTCGACTCCCCGGCTGTGGAGCGGTCTCCTTCCCCGTTGCCGGCATTGCCGTAAGTCCCGTTCCGGACGCTCCAGGTTCCCCCGCTTGTCTTCCAGCTGCCGTTCGCCGCCGCAAAATTGTCGCTGAACAGGGTGCTGCCATTCTCGTTGCTCGTAACCGCGACGTCGTCAATTTCGGCCTGCGTTTTCCATGTAGCGAAGCCGATGCTTCCTGTTACGTCGTTGTTCGCAGCCTGACCGCCGCCCGTCAGCGTCGTCGGCAGCACGCGGTCGCCCTGATTGCCGGCAAACATGTTCTGCACATAGTAAGAGGGCGTTCCGTAAGAGCGCGAGCTGTCAAATACAATCGCGTCCGGGTTCCATGTGCGGTCGTTCGAATTAACCAAAAGCGGAGCATAGGAGGACATTCTGACGATATCCGAATTGCGCTCCATGCCTGTCATAAACGCAGCTTCCCCGAGCGCAGCGCCCAAGTTTCCTTTGCCTGCGCCTGTCGTTACCGCATATTCGCCGACATAAATTTTCGGGCCGCTGCGGTCGTAATTGTCATAGCGGTTGGAGTTGTCCATGAACCATTTTGACGTTTGATAGTAGTGCTCATCGACCCATTCCACAGGCAAACCGTTCAGGAAGGAATCGGCAATGGTTGTGATTTCCGGATATTTTTGTTTAATTGCGTTGTAGAAGAGCGGGTATCTTTGCAAATAGTCCGTCATCTGGAAGTTGTTCTCATTGCCGATCTCCACATATTTCAGATTGAATGGCTCAGGGTGCCCGTTCGCTGCGCGTTTGGCGCCCCATGTGCTGGTCACAGGGCCGTTGGCGTACTCGATCGCATCGAGGGCGTCTTGAATCCACGGCTGAATTTGATCGAGCGGCACGCTCTCTTTGTGCGATATGCCGACATTGGTCACATAAAGCGGCTCTGCACCCAACTTTTCGGCCCATACGAGAAACTCATGAAAACCGAGCCCGTCGGTCGATTGATAGCCCCACAAATTGTAATGGCCCGGCCTCTCCGAAATATCGCCGATCGTCGTCTTCCAGCGCAGCGCATTCGCGAGCACGTCTCCCTCCACGAAGCAGCCCCCTGGGAAACGGACGAATTTGGGGTTCATCTCCTCCACCTTGCTTGCCAGATCGGTTCTCAGACCGTTCGGCGTGTTTTTCCATGTCTGCGGGAACAAAGAAACGACGTCGAAATCGAGGCTTCCGGCATGGCTGGCTGTGATGGCCAATCTTGCCTTGGGATCCGTGCCGGTTGACATCAGTGTTACGCGGTACCGCTGCCAGCTTTCGGTCACTTGCTCGACGCTGCTTTCCGCATAAGTTTTGGTGCCGTCGGCGCTTTCAAGCCGAACGCTAAGCGGTCCGCTAAAATTCGCATCCCTTTTGGAGAAAAATGACAGTTCGTACCGCTCCCCGGCTTTAACGCCGATTCCCCAGTAGCCCGAATTCGCAATGCCGACACTTTCGCCGGTTCCGACGGAATCGATTTGCAGGCGAAGCGCCCTTTTCTGGGCCTGGTTCAACAGGCCGTCCGTAATAAGCAAGATCGTCCCGCCGGCGGTTCCGTTCTTAAGGAGCGACCAGTTCGCCGCATTCGAGGCATTGTCCTCGAAAGAACGGTTGGCGACAAGCTCGGCATAAATTCCGCCGTCGCCGGCATGGTTGATATCTTCAAAAAAGATGCCGTTCAAAGTCGGACTTATCTCGATGCCGGGATGAGCGGCATCGACCGTCAGCGTCTTGACGGAAGTTTGCGCAAGCACGCGGACATTGAACGACTTCGTAACGCTCGCCGATCCTTTCGCGATCGTCGCCGTCAGGACTGCGTTCTTATCCGCTTCTCCCCCGGCGGGACGGACAACGGTACCGTCAGCGCTTACCGTTTCCGGATGGCTCGAAGCCCAGCTGACCGTTACGCCCAGCCCCGCGGCTGTCGGCAGCTGCACATTTGCCTTGACTGCGCTCGTATCGCCGATTGTGAGCGACTGCTGCACGGCGTTTACAGCCTCGTTATCGGTTAAGCCGGAAACGCTGGACAAATCTTTGATTTCCAGGCCGCTCAGCGCCCGGTCATAGATGCGGAAATCGCCTATTTGTCCCGCGAAATAAGGGTCTGCGGCATACACGGACTTGCCGATCCAGTTGTTGGTCGTGCGGCCCAAATCCGACGGTTTTAAGTTCATGCTTGTATGTTGAGCAACCTCAATGCCGTTCTCGTAGATCGTTGCCGTACGGCCTTGCTGCACAAGAACCACATGATTCCAGACGTTCAAAGCCATATTCGCATTTTTACTGACTCTGTCCTCGTTGTTCAAGCCGCCGGTCGTAATGGCGAACCGAAGCCCGGCTTCAGCTGCATTCGGGGTCATAAACATGTTGCTGTCCTTGCTCGTGCCGATGTCGAAAATGCGTTGAAAGTTTTTGTTCTGATTCACTCTCACCCAGGCGGAAACGGTAAAATCGTTGACCTGCTGAAAAATGCCTTCCGGCAGGCTGACATAACCGTCCGTTCCGTTCAAGCTTAACGCGCCTCCGACAGGCCCGGTTCCTATCGAGGCTCCGCCATGCAGCGTCCCATCCCGCCCATGGTAGGTCGCATCGGTGACCGTCGATCCGTTCGTCTGATCGAACTTGTACCACAGGATTGGCCCCCCCTGCTCTAGCTGCTGCGGCTGGGGCTGCGCCGCCAGGGATGGGACCGGAATTGCCGTCAACAAACTGAAGATCATGCTGCTAATTATGAGCAGAGAAAAACTTCTTTTCACCATTATGTTCATTCCTTCCTCGAAAATTTGGAATGACAAGCATGTATTGAAAGCGCAATCATTTTTACCCGGACGCATGTGCCGTTACCTCAAAACCCGCATCATGCCGTCCGCAGCGGAAATACAGGCAGTTGCCTCCATCGCATCTCCCCTTCATTCTGAGATTCACCCTTGAAGGCGTACCCCCATTATAAGGCGAAGCAATATGGATAAAAATGGAATTATTTTAGAAAAAGTTATAATTATTTATTTTTTTTTGAAATATACGTATGTTTGCGGCCGCCCCCCTCGATGAACCCATTGGGCAGATCGCCCATAGTATGTGATATAACCTTTTTAAAGGAGCGTATCCTCATGTATCCTTATCCGTACGAGGGATTCCGATATCCCTCAGATCCGCGGGAGAGCTACCGGCCTTGGCCTGTTCGGACTTATCCCGCCGCCGATGCGGCCTATTCGGGATGGCAGCCCTATTATTCGGCAAGCATGCCGCCGGCATTTCCGGGCTGGATGCCCGATGAGCCGATGTTTCGCGCGGAGAAGGCCGCCCCATGCCTGAGCCAGGCGGAAGTCGAATTGCAAAGAAAGATGCGGCTGCTTTGGGAACAGCATATTACGTGGACGCGGCTTGCCATCGTCAGCATCGTCTTCGGCCTGCCGGATGCGAACGATACGATCGCTCGTCTCCTCCGCAACGCTCCGGATATGGGGAACTTGCTCAAGCCTTACTACGGCGACCAGGCGGGAGATACGTACGCAAACCTGATCAAAGAACATCTGGTTCTAGCGGCGGATCTCGTCAAAGCGGCGAAAGCCGGAGACCAAAAAGCGGTAAAAGCGAAAGAAAAAGCGTGGTATGCGAATGCGGACGAGATCGCCAAATTCCTGCATAGCATCAATCCTTACTTATCCGAAAAAGACGTGAAAAAAATGTTCTACGAGCATTTGGCGCTGACCAAAAACGAAGCGGTCACTATGCTGAACAAGGACTATAAGGCGAGCATCGACACCTATGACAAAATCGAGCAGGAAGCTTTGGACATGTCGGACGCCATCACGGACGGAATCGTTAAGCAGTTCGCTCTCTGAACCGGCTTGCTTGCGGATGAAAACTTTCCGCAGCTGCGCACTTTCCCGGGGTTCGGCCGGCGCACTGCTCGGCTGATCTCCGGCAAATGCAAGCCAGGTCAGCGGACAGGCAGGCGGAAAGAAAATACGACTCCCCGATCCGTGTTCGCGGCTCCGTATTCGCTTTGATGAAGCTCCAAAATATGTTTGACAATCGACAATCCCAATCCCGTTCCGCCGCTGTCGCGGTTTCTGGAGCGTTCTCCGCGGTAGAAGCGTTCCCATATTTGTCCGAGCTGATCTTCGGGAATCCGTTCCCCTTCATTTTCAATGAAAATGGCGGCTTGCCGGGCTTCGACTTCGACATGAACCCGAATCAAGCCGCCTTCCGCCGCATAGCGGATCGCATTGCCGAGCAGATTGAGAACGACCTGCTCGATTTTTTCCGGGTCCGCGAATACTTCGGTTTCCACGGCTCCGTCCGCAACGATTTCCAATTTGCGGTCGGCCAGAAGCTTAGCCAGCTTTTCCGCGGAATCCAGAATAAGACGATGGATGGAAAAGTATCTTTTTCTCAATTTAACCGTTTTGGATTCGAGCTTCGCCAACTCCAGCATGCTGGCGACCAATTTCTCCATTTTCTCGGCTTCGTCTTGAATGACCTCGATGTAACTCTCTCTTTTATTTTGCTTCACATTGTCACGCAATGCTTCCGCATATCCTTTAATGATGCTGATCGGCGTTTTCAATTCGTGCGACGCATCGGATACGAAATCTTTTTGCAACTGTTCCATGCGGTTTTTATACGCCATGTCCGCCACCAGCTTGCCGTTCGCCTGCTGCAGCTCAAATAGCGTCCGGTTCAAATTTTCCGATAACGTATTCAAGCTTTTGGATAAGCTGCCGATTTCATCATGACTGCGGATGGGGGATTTCGTTGAAAAATCCATGTTCGCCATGCGAACGGCAGTGCGGTTTAATGAAATAAGCGGCCGGGAAACCATTCTGGAAAAAAGGAAGGACAATACGGCGATCAGACACAATCCGCCGATTCCCAAATATAAATAATAAACTTTCAGCGCGCCGAATGACTCCGTGAGCTGTGTTAGCGGCGTAAGAACGAATACATATTCCCTGATTTTGCCGTCCGCCATAATAGGCCGTATAAATATAATATTGCTGACCCCGCTGACCGGTTCGGTCCACTCCGCATGAAACGCCTGTCCATTCTTCACATTATCCGCATATTTAGGCGGAATCGGCAGCCACTCTTTCAACGCAGCGGCCAAAATCCCTTCACGCTTGTTCCATTGTGCCGGTGCAGGCAGCAGCAGGTCCGTTATCGTACCGCTCACCTCTTGAGCTTGCCCCTCCGCAAGACCGTTAGGCAAGCTGCCGATTGCAGGCACGCCTTGTTTGGAGATCACATAGGGAGAGAACAGTTGATTGTTGATCTCCGAATAATAATTGCCTCGGACTGTAATCCGGTCCCCGCGCTTCAGGCCAAGCTCCGTCAAGCGCTCTATATCGGGGAAGAAGGAGACGGGAACTGCGACGGACAACCCTTGATCCGTCAGCAGGCGGATTCGAAACGGGTTGTCGTATTTGACATTGCCTTCAGCATCAAGAATGGCGACTTGCGCTCTATTTTGATTAATAAAACGGGCGATAACCGGCATCATTTCGCTTCGCGTCCAATTTTGGCGCGTGTACTGTTCTGTAAACTCCGCCACCTTCTGATCCAGTTCCTCGGCTCGTTGATGCTGATAAAATTTTTCAAAAAACCAGAACTGCCCCAAGATGACGACGGCAAAGAACATGACGAAAAACAAAAACGTCACGGCAAACAGCTTTGCTACAATCCCCTGTCCTTTCATTGAACTTCCCCGAATTTATAACCGGTTCGAAAAACAGTGGCGATATGCCGGGCATCCGCACCCAGCTTGCCGCGCAACTTTTTGATATAGGTGTCCACGACCCGCGGGTCGCCATAATAGTCGATCCCCCATACATGGTTAAGAATCGTTTCCCTGGACAAAGCGATATTCTCGTTTTTAATTAAAAACAAGAGAACGTCGTACTCTTTGGACGACAGATCGATGCTCTGCCCGTCGACGTGCACCGTGTGAGCCAAGTTATCAAGCTTGACTTTGCCGAATGAAACGATATGATCTTCATGACCGACGGTTCTTTCGACCCGTTTCATCAGCGTTTTCGCACGGGCCACAAGCACCTTCGGGCTGAACGGCTTGGTCACGTAATCGTCCGCCCCCAGCTCAAAACCGAGCAGCTTGTCCTCTTCATTCGATTTGGCGGTCAGCATAATGATGGGCACCGCAGACATTTGCCGGATGCGCTGGCATACGGACCATCCATCCAACTGGGGGATCATAATGTCAAGTATAACGAGATCGACCCGATGCTTGCCGAATTGTTCAAGCGCCTGGACGCCGTTCTGCGCCTCGTAAACATGCCATGAGGCCTCGCTAAAGTAATCGGCTACAATTTCGCGAATCCGCCTTTCATCTTCAATTATCAAAACAGTTCTCCGCACGCTTTCACCTCATTCATTTCTCTTGCGCCATCTATGTTAACATTAAAATTCATTTATTTTGAATCGATTCACACGAATTACACAACTCTAATGTATTATAACGATAATGATTATCAAAATCACCTTTTTTACGAAAACAATTTTAAAGGAGAGAAACAAGTTGAACCAGAAACACCCGCACCGCAGACATGCAAAAAAACAAGCTGTCACCCTAGCCTCCCTTATCGTCATTATGGCCGCTATCGTCAGCGCCTGCGGGACAAGCCCGAAGCCTGACGACAAGTCCGCCGTGCCTGCGGAAACAGCCAAGGCAGCAGCCGAATCCAAAGAGCTCGTCATGTATTCCGGACGCAAGGAGAAGCTGCTTGTTCCGATCATGGACGCTTTTGAGAAGAAAACCGGCATTAAAGTGAAAGCCCAGTTCGGCGCCTCCAATGAATTTGCCAACAAAATCAAGGAAGAAGCGGCGCATCCCGCAGCAGATGTCTATATATCGCTGGATGCGGGCATTATTGATTCCATGGGCAATAACGGCCTGCTTGAGCAAATGAGCGACGAGACGCTGAAACCGGTCGACCCTGCGTGGCATTCCTCCAAAAACTATTGGACCGGCCTGTCTTCGCGCTATCGGGTCATTTTATACAATAAGGATCTTGTCAAAGAAAGCGAGCTGCCTACCTCCGTTCTTGAGCTAAGCGACCCTAAATATAAAGACCAGCTGTTCATTACGCCAGGGTCCAATCAATCGCTGCAAGCTCAAGTGTCGGCAATCCGGCTTGTTAAAGGCGAAGATGCGGCAAAGTCGTTCCTGGACGGTCTGGTCAAAAATAACGTTTCCGTCTTGAGCAATCACGACGATATCCGCAAAGCTGTCGGAGCCGGCGAACGAAAGTTCGGCCTGATCAACAACTATTATTACTACCAGCAGTTGGACGAGAAAGACAACAACCATGTCGGGATCGTTTATCCGGACCAACAGGAAGGCCAAATGGGCATTGTCAACGATGTTGCCGCTATCGGCATCGTCAAAGGAGCTCAGCACAAAGACGCAGCCGAAAAGTTCGTGCAGTTTTTGCTGTCGAATGAAGGCCAGGCAATGTTTGCGGGCTTGAACAGCGAGGTTCCGATTGTGCAGGGCGTTCCGTTCAAGGAGCGGGGCAAACCTATGAGCGAGCTGAAATTCGCCAATGTCAAGCTGGAGCAGCTCGCCGCCGAGTTGGACAAAACCCGCAAGCTGATCGATTCGGTCGGAGGCTTGCCGATTAAATAGAAGGACGGTCATCACTTTGACACTGAGAATCCGCAATCGAAAGAGACCTTCTGCAAGTACTGCCGCTTTAGCTGTAGCGGCAGTACTTCTTATGCTTTTGCCGCTTGTTTTCGTTATCGTCCATGCATTATCGGCCAAGCTCGAACTGTGGGGCGAACTGAGCCGCCACCTTTTGCCGTTCTTGCTGTGGAACACCATTTCTTTGACCGTCTGCGTCACCCTGCTGTCGCTGGCGCTTGGCGTATCGCTGGCCTGGCTGGTCGCCCGCACGGATTTGCCCGGGCGCAAGGCGTGGCGCTGGCTTCTGGCGACGCCGATGGTCATCCCGATTTATGTTGGGGCATTTGCCTATATTTCTTTGTTGACGCCGGGAGGACTCGTGCCTAAATGGCTGAGCCGGTTGACGGGCGCTCCCGTCTATACGTTCAAGTACATTTCCGTATACCATTTTTGGGGCGTGTGGATCATTATGTCGATCTTCATGTTTCCGTATGTATATATGCTCGTGCTGGCTGCGCTGAATCGAATGAACGTCAGCCTGGAAGAAGCGGCGCGGGTGGGAGGCTATTCACCGGCACACGCTTTTTTCCGAATCATTCTGCCGATGCTTCGTCCGAGCGTGGCAAGCGGGGCGCTGCTCGTCAGCTTGTACGTAATGTCCGACTTTGGCGCTGTCGGCATGCTGCGCTACAGCACGTTCACCTACGCGATCTTCGATCAGCTGAACCGCGGCTCGGACCGTTCCGGGGCGGCCGTGCTCAGCCTCGTGCTGACGCTCATGACCTTGCTTGTGATCGGACTGGAATGGGGCAGCCGCAAACGGGTCCGATACTTCCAGACAGGCGCCTCGACAAAAGACGTCAAACTTATTCCGCTCGGGAAATGGAAGCCGGCCGCTCTGCTGTATGTGATTTTCATTGTTTTCATCGCTGCCGCCCTCCCGTTGGGCATGTTGGTATTTTGGACGGTGCAGGCACTGCAAACGAACATGATAGGCTTTAAAACGCTGCAGTACGCCTGGAACAGCGTATCGGTCTCCGCCCTGTCGGCAACGGCCGCGACACTGCTCGCTTTTCCCGTCGCTTTCCTGCGCACCCAATATCCATCGCGTTCAAGCGAGCTGTTGTCCCGTCTTTCGTACGCCGGTTACGCGCTTCCCGGAACAGTGGTAGCTCTGGGCATCATCTTTTTCTTTAACCGTTATGTGCCTGTTTTGTACGGAACCGTTGCGCTTCTCGTTTTGGCTTATGTCATCCGCTTTCTACCGCAAGCGATGCAGTCGCAGGAAGCTTCCTTGCAGCAGCTCGCCCCGTCTCTGAATGAAGCATCCCGCGTAATGGGGCATACGCCGCTGCGGACACTGGCCAAAGTGACGCTGCCTCTTATCGCACCGGGGCTTGTCGCCGGCTGGTCGCTCGTTTTCGTCAATTCCATGAAGGAGCTTCCGGCTACTATGGTGCTTCGTCCCATCGGCTTTGAGACATTGGCTTTTCGCGTCTGGACGGAAGCTCAAGGCTATTACTTCATGGAAGCTTCACCGGTAGCGCTTATCCTCGTGATCCTATCGCTTATTTCTTTAAAATCGCTGCTGGGAACCAAAACAATGGGAGGATAACAACGTGACAGATCATGCATCAAAAGAAGTGATACGCATCCGTTCGCTTGCAAAAACTTATCCGGGCAGTTCCAAGCAAGCTTTATGCGGGATAGACCTGTCAGTCGGCGAAGGGGAAATTATTACGCTCCTTGGACCTAGCGGATGCGGAAAAACGACGGCTTTGCGTCTCGTTGCGGGTTTGGAAACTCCCGATGCAGGCGAGATTTACATTCAGGGCAGGCTCGTTTCCTCCGCCGAAACATCGCTTCCGCCGGAGAGCCGCGGTCTGGGGATGGTGTTTCAAAATTATGCGCTTTTCCCGCATATGACCGCTTATGACAATATTAGCTTTGCACTCTTCAAATTACCGAAAAAAGCCCGCCGCCAGCGCACTGAAGAAGTTCTGGAGCTGGTCGGGCTAACAGCTTTGGCCGGCCGCTACCCGCATGAACTGTCCGGCGGCCAGCAGCAGCGGGTTGCTTTGGCCCGCGCCCTGGCGGCGAAGCCTGCGGTCGTATTGCTGGACGAGCCGTTCTCCAATCTGGATGAAGAGCTGAAGAAAGGGCTGCGCAAAGAAGTGAAGCAAATTTTGAACCGGGAACGGGTCGCGGCCATTTTCGTCAGCCACGATCAGAAGGACGCGCTGCAGCTGTCGAATCAGATTTTGGTCATGAAAGACGGAGCGATTGAGCAAGCCGGGACGCCGCAGCAGGTGTTTCTCCGGCCGCGCACGGCGTTTGTCGCCTCTTTTCTTAGCGGAGCGTACACCTTGCCCGGACAGGCCGACATTGCGAACGGACTCGTGCAGACGGATATAGGCGCTTTCCCCTGCAGCGACATTCCCGACCGCGGCAGCAAGGCAACCGTTTGTTTGCGCCCGGAAAGTCTGACCCTGTGCGCCGAAGGAACGATACGGGGGATCGTCAAATCCGTCTCGTTCATGGGCCCGGTTCAGGAAATATCCGTTCATATTCAGGGCGTTCGGGATTTGCATGAAATCGTTGTGAACTGCGGTCTTCAAGAGGACGTAAAGCCAGGACAACATATCCGGCTGCAGCCGAATGCCGGGCATATCGTCGTCGTTTAAAGCCGCCCGGACGGCTCTGATACGAAAAAGCCCGGCCCCCTGCCGTTCGGTTCGGCGAAGGACCAGGCTTTTTGCTATTTAATCAGCAGATCGCCTTGCTTACCGCGGCTGAGCACCGCTGTCACTTTGTCGGTTAACTGACTGACCTTGTCATAGTCGGCGGAAATCGCGCCCTGCTCGTTTCGATCAAAGATTAGTCCATCGATTTCGCTTCCCGTCTCAAATAATTTCCGAAATGATTTTGGACACCGGCGCGTTCGACAACATGACGGGGAGACCCGTTGACAGACATGCTCCCCATCGTTTGGAAAACTTTCATCGAACCGCAAATTTGCTGCATTTTACCAAATTCTTCCTCACTGTAAAAGGCGCACGTGCCGTTCGTCACTTCTTTCGACGTCTCCACCGCAAAACGGACAGCGGATGCGCAGAAAACCTGCAAAAATACATCTTTTTTATTCCCCAATACGCTGAATCTGAGCAATTCCTGCAAATGTGCAGTTTTTTTCGCTAAATTTGGGGCTAAGACTGACCAAGCTACCGAAATGCCTGCACAATTGCAGGCATTTCTTCCAAACGAGCGGATTACTGAAAAATACCTGCACTTTTCAGGCTGTTGAGAAACCCCTGTTTGTTTACGAAAGCATAACGAATCATTTGGAAAAAAAGTATTTCAGGGGGGGAAATGAGGGTTTGAATGAGGTCTGTACCTCATCCTGCTTTCTTGGAGAGGT
>NZ_JBYLHY010000129.1:0-296 GCF_057749925.1 Paenibacillus sp. sgz302191 | reverse complement strand
TCGCTTATGAATTCGTTCTTGTCTTGTACGCGAATCTTAGGGAAGGTGGTACGCATCTTGTGGACGACGCAGTGCTGCACGTCTGCTTTCGGATAAGCCTCACGAAACGCCTCTTCCAGCCCCTGTAGGCCGTCGAAGACACCTAACAAGACATCGGTTGCGCCGCGTTGCTGCAGGTCTTTAAGTACGTCACGCCAGCCATTAGAGCTCTCTTGACCACCGATGTAGAAGCCGAGAATGTCCCGGTAGCCCTCCTCGCTGATCCCCATGGCAAAATAGACGGCTTCCCCGGCGAC
>NZ_JBYLHY010000128.1:0-311 GCF_057749925.1 Paenibacillus sp. sgz302191 | reverse complement strand
ATCCTCCGTGTGCTCTTTCTAGCTTAACCACTAGAACGTACTTTCATTAACTGCTGTGACACAGTCAACGAAAAGGATTTCTAAGTTTCACGCTTTACGTTTCGTTTCGTTATCTAGTTTTCAAGGAGCAAAACATTGCTTTTGAAAGGATTGACCTTTCAAAACTGAACACGAGTGAAGAAACTTGTTTGTCCGACAACCTGCAGTTGTCATGGACTCCATAGAAAGGAGGTGATCCAGCCGCACCTTCCGATACGGCTACCTTGTTACGACTTCACCCCAATCATCTACCCCACCTTCGGCGGCTGGCT
>NZ_JBYLHY010000127.1:0-313 GCF_057749925.1 Paenibacillus sp. sgz302191 | reverse complement strand
TCGCTTATGAATTCGTTCTTGTCTTGTACGCGAATCTTAGGGAAGGTGGTACGCATCTTGTGGACGACGCAGTGCTGCACGTCTGCTTTCGGATAAGCCTCACGAAACGCCTCTTCCAGCCCCTGTAAGCCGTCGAAGACGCCTAACAAGACATCGGTTGCGCCGCGTCGCTGCAGGTCTTTAAGCACGTCACGCCAGCCATTAGAGCTCTCTTGACCACCGATGTAGAAGCCGAGAATGTCCCGGTAGCCCTCCTCGCTGATCCCCATGGCAAAATAGACGGCTTCCCCGGCGACTGTACCGCGTTTGAGCT
>NZ_JBYLHY010000126.1:0-314 GCF_057749925.1 Paenibacillus sp. sgz302191 | reverse complement strand
ATCCTCCGTGTGCTCTTTCTAGCTTAACCACTAGAATGTACTTTCATTAACTGTTGTGACACAGTCAACGAAAAGGATTTCTAAGTTTCACGCTTTACGTTTCGTTTCGTTATCTAGTTTTCAAGGAGCAAAACTTACTATTGAAAGGATTGACCTTTCAAAACTGAACACGAGTGAAGAAGCTTTATTGTCCGACAACCTGCAGTTGTCATGGACTCCATAGAAAGGAGGTGATCCAGCCGCACCTTCCGATACGGCTACCTTGTTACGACTTCACCCCAATCATCTACCCCACCTTCGGCGGCTGGCTCCTT
>NZ_JBYLHY010000125.1:0-315 GCF_057749925.1 Paenibacillus sp. sgz302191 | reverse complement strand
AGGCAGATTTCTGCGCGATTGCCGGCAATTGCCGGCTGCTGCCTGCGAACCCCGCCCCTTGACGGGAGGCCGATGCAGGGGCAAGCCACGATTCCGCGCAGAACCAAAACATTTCTGCGCAATTGCCGGCTGCTGCCTGCGAACCCCGCCCCTTGACGGGAGGCCGATGCAGGGGCAAGCCACGATTCCGCGCGGAGCCAAAACACTTCTGCGCAATTGCCGGCTGCTGCCTGCGAACCCCGCCCCTTGGCGGGGGGCCGATGCAGAGGCAAGCCACGATTCCGCGCAGAACCAAAACATTTCTGCGCAATTGCC
>NZ_JBYLHY010000124.1:0-323 GCF_057749925.1 Paenibacillus sp. sgz302191 | reverse complement strand
TCGGAAGGTGCGGCTGGATCACCTCCTTTCTATGGAGTCCATGACAACTGCAGGTTGTCGGACAAACAAGCTTCTTCACTCGTGTTCAGTTTTGAAAGGTCAATCCTTTCAAAAGCAATGTTTTGCTGACAACTGACATCGCTTCGCGTATGTAACAGTTGCAGCGTTGTTGACGAATCTTCGATTCGCAACTTGTTCCTTGAAAACTAGATAACGAAACGAAACGTAAAGCGTGAAACTTAGAAATCCTTTTCGTTGACTGTGTCACAGCAGTTAATGAAAGTACATTCTAGTGGTTAAGCTAGAAAGAGCACACGGAGGAT
>NZ_JBYLHY010000123.1:0-323 GCF_057749925.1 Paenibacillus sp. sgz302191 | reverse complement strand
AGAAATTGCTCTTTGAAAACTGAACAACGAGTGAAGAAGCAAGGTTGAGCAATCAACCAAAACAAGAGATTGCAAAATCTCGTCAGCTTTGAAATTGAGCTATTCAGCTTTCAATAAAGGTAACACCCATCTAGTATGGGGCCCCCGAAAAGTAATCGGAATTCTCTACGGAGGTTCGCTTCACTTTTTGGGGTACTTTGGAGAGTTTGATCCTGGCTCAGGACGAACGCTGGCGGCGTGCCTAATACATGCAAGTCGAGCGGTCCCTTCGGGGATAGCGGCGGACGGGTGAGTAACACGTAGGCAACCTGCCTGCAAGATCG
>NZ_JBYLHY010000122.1:0-324 GCF_057749925.1 Paenibacillus sp. sgz302191 | reverse complement strand
TCACGGTACTGCTTCACTATCGGTCGCTAGGTAGTATTTAGCCTTGGCAGATGGTCCTGCCGGATTCCGACGGGGTTTCACGTGTCCCGCCGTACTCAGGATCCCTCTAGAGGTTTCGTTCGATTTTAGCTACAGGGCTTTTACCTTCTATGCCGGATCTTTCCAGATCACTTCGCCTACCGAACTAACCTCACATCGAGGTCCTACAACCCCAGGGAGCAAGCTCCCTGGTTTGGGCTACTCCGCTTTCGCTCGCCGCTACTGACGGAATCACTTTTGTTTTCTTTTCCTCCAGGTACTTAGATGTTTCAGTTCCCTGGGTAT
>NZ_JBYLHY010000121.1:0-341 GCF_057749925.1 Paenibacillus sp. sgz302191 | reverse complement strand
AGGGCGGAGTGAAGGAAGAGTATGCGTTTGACAAAAACAACCGGTTGATGAAGCTCGTGAACAAGAAACCGGACGGCAGCCTTATATCCGAGTACGCTTATGCGTACGACGACGCAGGCCGACAAACGGCGAAAACCGACAGCTACGGCACAACGAATTACAGCTACGATGCGGCGGGAAGAATCGAAAAAGCCGAGGCGCCGGGGAAAACGATTCTCTATGCATATGATAGGAACGGCAACCGGCAATCCCAGAGCGAGACATACACGTCCGAACAGCCGAGCGGCTATACGGACCCGGTGAGCGGCACGGAAGTGAAGTACCTGATCAAGAAAAGCGAG
>NZ_JBYLHY010000120.1:0-360 GCF_057749925.1 Paenibacillus sp. sgz302191 | reverse complement strand
TCGAAGAAAGCAAGCTTCGAAAGATCGTAGGTGGGTTTTTATTTTGGGCCCTTAGCTCAGCTGGTTAGAGCGCACCCCTGATAAGGGTGAGGTCGGTGGTTCGAGTCCACTAGGGCCCACCATACAACTTCATAAATATGGGGCCATAGCTCAGCTGGGAGAGCGCCTGCCTTGCAAGCAGGAGGTCAGCGGTTCGATCCCGCTTGGCTCCACCAACAACGATCGTTTCAGGCAAGAATTTCTCGGAAATTCGACTTGAAATGAGCGAGTAAGATGTGATAAGATACTTTTTGCCGCTGGTGAGGCGGTAAAGAAAGTCGAATCACAGCATATCTGTTGACAACTTAACAGTTGCGACAT
>NZ_JBYLHY010000012.1:0-246672 GCF_057749925.1 Paenibacillus sp. sgz302191 | reverse complement strand
TTTTTGCTTTTGCCCTTATTTGACCAAAAGTTGCTCAACCTAACAACCTTCCCCCCCCCCCCCCCCCCCCGCGTTGCCAAGCAAATGCGCTTCCCTGACAGGAGGGCCCTTCAACCGCCTGATGTTTGCACGCCAAGCAGATAGTGCTGCCTCCCGGCGTGCCGCTTTTGCAGCAGTCTGACTTTCCGGCACGCAAAAAAAAGCTTCAACCTGGCAGATTTTTCTGCGCGGTTGAAGCTTTTTCAAGCTACTCTTTCACGGAGCCGAGCGTAATTCCGTGAACGAAATATCGCTGGATGAACGGGTACAGAATAAGAATCGGCACCATTGAAATAATGATTTTGGCCGAGTTGAACGTCCGGTTGGATACGGCTAAAGCTTCGGCTAATTGCTCGGGGGACATTCCGGGCATCGTGCTTCCCGTCAATTGCACGAACAACGTTTGAATATACGTCTGCAGCGGATAATGCTCCGGTTTGTTCATCAGCACCAGCCCGTCGAAAAAGGCGTTCCAATGATGCACGATGCTGAACAGCGTGACGGTTGCGATCGCCGGCAGCGACAGCGGCACGTACAGGCGGAACATCGTGTACCACGGTCCTGCGCCGTCGATCGCTGCGGCTTCGGAGAGTTCCTTCGGCAAACCGCGAAAAAAGTTCATCAGCAAAATGACGTTAAACACGTTGACTCCGGTCGGAAGCACGAGCGCCCAGATAGTATCGATCAACCCTAACTGCTTGATCGTCATAAACCACGGCACAATTCCGCCGTTGAACAGCATTGTAAAGACGAGAATCCACATATACACATTGCGCATGCGGAATTCCGCCGTTTCCTTCGATAGCGCGTAAGCCATTAAAACGGTCAGCACGAAGTTGATCGCCCCGCCGAGCGCAACCCTGTTCACGGAGTTTACGAACGAGTTGTAAAATTGGCTGTCGTTCAGCACTTTCGTGTAACTGGACCCCGTCGCCTGCACAGGCCACAAAATAACCTGCCCTGCGTCAGCCGCCGCTTTGCTGCTAAAGGATACGGCCAGCGTATGCAAAATAGGAAAAAGGCATATGAGCGAAACGAGGATCAGAATCGCCAGGATGGCCCCGTCTGCGATCCGGTTGCGAATACTGTTACTGCCCACCATAGGCTATCGCCTCCCCGCTAAAATATTCGATAATTGGCAAATCGTCCGGCAAGCACATAAGACACGACGATCAGAATAAAGCTGACAGCCGATTTAAACAGCCCGACAGCCGTCGCCAGACTGTATTGAAGGTCGACAAGGCCTGCACGGTATACGTAGGTATCAATAATATCCGAAGACTGGTACACAACAGGATTGTACATATTGAAAATTTGATCGAAGTTGGCGTTCATCACGTTCCCCAGCGCCAATGTAGCGAGCAAAATAACCGTCGTCCGGAGCCCCGGCAGCGTAACGTGCCACAGCTGCTTCCAGCGGCCGGCGCCGTCGATCCCTGCCGCTTCGTACAAAGCGGGATTAATGGATGTCAAGGCGGCCAAATAGATGATCGTATTGAAGCCGAATTCTTTCCACACGTCGGTTCCGACCAGAATGACCGGGAACCAGGTATTGCTTCCGAAAAACATGATCTTCTTCATGCCCAGCAAGCCGAGCATTTGATTGACGATGCCGTCCAGGGAAAAAATATAGAAAAAGATCGTTGCCAGCAGTACCCATGACATAAAGTGAGGCAAATATACGATTGTTTGTATCCACTTTTTGGCGCTTCTTATCCTGACCTCGTTCAACAGCAGCGCAAACACGACGGGCACGATCAGGTTGGCGATAATTTTGGCAACGGCCAGTACGATCGTATTCGTTAAAAATTGCTTGCTGTCCGGCAGTTGAAACATATACACGAAATTATCGAAGCCGACCCATTCGGAATGGAAAATGCCCCGTGAAGGCTTGAAGTTTTGAAAAGCCATGACCGCCCCTAACATCGGCACGATGCTGAAGACAGCCAGCAGAATCATACCGGGCAGCAGCATGAGATGGTAATGCAGCTCATTGCGATTCATTTTCATCGGATGATCTCACCGCTTTCCGCTTGCTTGATTGGATCGGGGCCCCTGCAGCTACCCTACAGCCGGGAGCCCCTGCCTGACTTGCGATTATTTGGACTTCGCCGACGCTGCGACTTCCTTCGTAATTTCATCGCCGCCAAGCGATTTCCAGCGCGTGACAAAATCGTCGAACGAATCTACGGACTGCTGATTCATAATAATTTTCAGGAACGTTTCGTTTTCCAGCTTCTCAAGCGTCGACCATTTCGTTTCCATCGTGCGGGTCGTGCCGTAAAATACGCTGTACACTTTATCCATCGGCTTCTTGACCGCATCGCCGCCGACCAGGAAGGCGTAGGACGCTTTCCACGCGTTGATGTCTTTTTTCGGATTTTCTTTATCTTTCATGGCAAAATCATAAAGCTGCTTCGTATCCTGATCCAATGTTTTCGGATCAAGCCCGCCAGCCATCGCTTTTTGCACGTTGTCGCTGCGCTTCACGATCGCGTCCGCAAAGTCCAGCAGCAGATCGAAAGGATAGTAATTGCGGCTGTGCACGCCGGTTTGCGATTCGTAATCCGTCAGTTTTTTCGTCTGTTCGGCGTTCGGATCCTGGTTGCGTTCCAGACGGGTGAACACGTTCAGTTCCTTGACGACGGCTTCCGGGGTTTTGTAGCCTTTGCGCACAACGATGTAGCGGTCCGTTACCGGAGCCATGTGGGTGACGTACTTGCCGTTTGCATCCGTCGGAGCCAGCAGCGGAATCCATTCCGCTTTCGTATCGTTCGTTACGGCATCGCCGAGCGGGAAGTAAGGCGCCCACCATGGGCCGAAGAACATGCCGGCTTTGTTGGAGACGATCAGCTCCGTCGATTGCTTGCGCAGCGCGAATTCCTGATCGATCAGCCCGTCTTTATACCAGGACTGCAATTTGGCGAGCGCCTGTTTGTTTTCCGGCGTGATCGATCCGTAGACGACATTGCCGTCTTTATCTTTAATCCAGTTTTTCGGAAAAGCATGGAACGAATCGAACACCGCATCGAAGCCGCTGCTGTTCGGCTTTTGCCCCCAGACGACGGTTTTGTCCCCGGTTATTCCGACCGTATCCGCTTTGCCGTTGCCGTCAGGGTCCTGCTCCTTGAACGCCCTGGCGACTTTTTCGACATCGTCAATCGTCTTCGGCTCGGGCAAATTCAGCTTTTGCAGCCAGTCTTTGCGAATCCACAGCAAGTTCGGCGAATCGGCGTCGATGGCGACATTGGGCAATCCGAGCAGCTTGCCGTTAAATGTGGCGTCCTCCAGCGCTTTGCCGCCCGTGGACTGATAAATATCTTTGACCAGCTTGGACGCATATTTGTTATAGACATCCGTCAAATCCGCCAGCATGTCGTTATCGGCCAATTTGCGGAGCTGGTTGCGGTCTACGACCAATGCGTCCGGCAAATCGCTGCTGGCCATCGCCAGATTCACCTTTTGCGTATACGGATCGGTGCCGGGGGACCCGCCTTTCGCTTCCCAGGTGTGCACAACCTTAATATTGGTCAAGCTCTCCAGATAGCGGGATACGGGATTGTTGTCGTTGGTGTCTCCGGAGGCCAGCTTGTTCGTCTCAGGAAGCGTAAAGCCGATATTCAGCGTGACCGGCTGATCGTATTTTTGATAGGCCAGTTGTTCATTTGTTTCGGAGGTCGTTGCCGCTTTGCCGGAATTGGCGTCGCCGTTGGCCGTGCCGGGGCTCTTCCCGCTATCGGGCGCACTGCTGCATGCAGTGGCGAGCAGTGCCGCGGATACGAAGGCTGTAAACACTTTCAAAGTAACTTTCATCGTAATCCCCCTTGTTTGTATGTCGAATGCTTACACCGTTATTGTATAGGAATCCTGGCAAAGACCGGGAGAGAAAGCCGTTGCCCAGGCTCGTGCGGCTGTCTTGAGATTTCGGACGAATTTCTACCGGCATTAAACCAAATTCGTACCCCGGGCTTTGGAAACGCGGAATTCCGTAGGCAGCAGGCCGTTTTTGGCGCGAAACATTTTGCTGAAATATTTGTCGTCTTCAAAGCCGACGCGGGCCGCGATCTCATAAACGGGATCATCGGTGCCGAGCAGCAGCTCTTCCGCTTTGCGCAAACGCAAATCCCTCAGCACATGGCCGAACGAATCTCCGGCAAAACGCTTGAAGCATTGGCTGAAATAGCTTCGGCTCATGTTGACATGGAGTGCGACGCTTTCCTGGCTCAGCCGATCGCCGTCGCCAAGCCGGCTTGTCATATACAGCATCGCTTTCAGCAGGCTGCTCATCACTTCCCTGGACAGCTCAAGCTCGTTCGATCTACGCATCACCTCGTGTGCCATTTCCCGGAACCAGCGCTTCCACTCCGCCCATGACGCTATCCGGCTTGCTTCCGCAAGCAGATGCGGCGCTTCCGTATGCCAGTGAAACCATTCCTTCCATTCGGTTACAATCCCGCGGGCCAGCAGCCGGATATCCCGTTCCCCGGGACGGACGGCTTCGATATGCGCCACGAAAGACTCCCACTCGTCCCGGTACAAAGCCCATCTCAGCTCCAAAGCCGCTTGAGCCCGCATCCCCCAGCTTTCATCCGGCTGCGCCTTGGAGACTGCGTCCAATTCGGTGGCCGATACGCCGGCATAAGCAGAACCCGGCTTCCATTCGTAAAATAGCCAAGCCCGGATTTGCCCGGCAAGCTTGTCCCGCATGGCTGACAATGAGTCCGGCGCAAGACCGGTCAGATGGAGAGCCCGCCCGCCCCCGCCGGACAAGTGCAGCTTGCGGAGCTTCTCTCCTACGTCGCCGCCGCCCCGCTGCTGGCGCAGCGGGATCAACCAGACGGGGCGATCCGCTTCCCCCGTCTCCTGCAGCTCGCCGAAAGCGTGGCGCAGCGCTTCTTTTTGCCCGGCCGGCGAATCCTCGGCCGGAACGAACGCCAGCGCTTCCTGCACCGGTGCCGCTGCCGAGGCGGATTCGCCGGCATTCCAGGCGATCGATTGGCGGATCCGCTCCTCCGTGCGGATGCGCTCGACAATCCGGTTCATCACCTCGTCGATGCTGTCCATCTCGATCAATGTTTTCACGATGTAATCGATGGCACCGAGGCGCAGCGCTTCCTGCACGTAATCGAACTCATGATGGCACGTCAGCACAACCGTCCAAACGTGAGGATATTGGCGCCGCAGCTCAGCAATCAGCTCAAAACCCGACATGCCCGGCATCGTAATATCGGTGATCAGCAAGTCTACTTCCAATTGACTCAGCAGTTCCAACGCGCCTCTCGCATGGCCCGCCTCGCCGACGATCGTCATTCCGTAAGACTGCCAATCGATCAGGGAAATAAATCCTTTCCGCACAAGTTTCTCGTCGTCGACTACAATCGTTCTAATCATCCAGCTCCTCCTTATTTTTCACGGGAATATCGATCGTCACCGTCGTGCCTTCGTCAACCCGGCTATCAATCGAAAATTGCGCTTCATCGCCAAAATATTTCCGGATCAGCCGGTGCACGTACGAAATGCCGATGCCGAGCCCGCGCGGTCCTGCCGTTTCATCCTCGACCAGCAAGCGCTGCACCGCCTCTTCGCTCATACCCGACCCGTTATCCGTAATCTGAACGCGCACCCTTCCCGGCTTCAGCCACCGCACCGCCGTTTCAATGCGGGCCTCCCGGTCGCCGGAACCGTGATAGATCGCATTTTCCACGAGCGGCTGGAGGATGAACCTCGGAACCAACACCTGGCCGACGCCTTGCTCCGCCTCGACGGTAAAGCCAAAATCGTGATCGTACCGTAGCTTTTGCAGCTCCATATAATTGTTCAGAGCTTCAATCTCATCATCCATCGTCACAATGATGCTCTGCTTGCCCATGTTGTAATGAAGCACCTTGACCAAGAGGGAAACGAGCTTGTCAATCTCCTTCTGCCCGTTCATTCTGGCCAGCCATTGCACGGAATTAAGCGTATTGTGAAGAAAATGGGGATTGATTTGCGTAAGCAGCTTCTCGATCTCCAATTGGCTTTTCCGCTTCTCGTTTTGCTGAACTTCGTCAATGAGCCGGTTGATCTGTTCCTTCATGACCTGAAAATTTTCGAGCAGAAAATCGAACTCCGCAACCTGCGTCATCTGCACCGGCATATCGCGGTTTTCCACCATGGACACGATTTCACGGTTCAGCTTGCGCATCGGGCGGTAAATCATGCGCCATATGAAATAAGCCAGCAGCAGGGCGAATACCAACGTGCCTACGCCGAAAAGCGCGGTCCGCAGCAGCCACCTGTCGATTTCGCTGTTAAACGTCGTTTTTTTAACGAGCGTCACCAGTTTCCAGCCCTGCGCGCTCTCGTGCTGAAACATCAGGTAGCCCCCGTACTCATGCTGCGATTGCAGCGCCTGGAGAAGCTTCGCTTCGCCGGTTTCGTCCGTTATCGCTGCATTTTCCATATAAGTAATTTTGCCCGACTGGTTGACAAGCAAATGTGCAACTTCCATGCCGTAAGCGCGTTGATTCAAAATATTGCGAAACAAATTGTAATTCGTTTCCAAATAAATATACAGCTCGCGCTTGTCGGATGTGGCAACGCTGCGGAAAGCTGAAAACACCATATTGCTGCTCCCGCTGTAGACGGTTTTATGGGGACCGGCATAAGAAGCTCCGTTGTAATCCGTGAAATGCGGCAAACGTCCGGGATCAAAAGCCTTGTTCACACTCAAATTCTCGAACATAATAGGATTGGAGGCGTTAGGCGCATAATAAAACGTAAGTCCGAGATACGGATTCGTAAAATTGACCAAAATCACTTTCTTTTGCATGTTTTCCATCAGTTGGGCTTTTTTATAAGTGTCCTTCTCGTCCATATAAGCTTGCACCTCGCTTACGATTTTATCGTCGAGCGCAAACTGCTTGGATGCAAAGTCCAGATTGTTGAGCGTATTTTCCAGGGCCACCCCCTCCTGGTTCAAGCTCGCTTGAATGCCGGACTGTATTTTATTTTTTAAAATGGAGTACGTTGACGAATACGTCATAATCCCAAACAGCGTTAAAGGCAAAATCGAGGCGGCCAGCACGCTGAGCACCAGACTCCGCCGCACGGAATTTTGCGACCATTGAAAAAGCACGTTTGTAAACCCTCTCATTTTAACTGCTCCCCGCTGCAAAAATACAAACGGCTGACGCGATTACCAGCGAATCGTCAACCGTTGTTTGTCTCATAATGTATTAAACCTCTTCGGGTTTGGCTAGTCAAGCCGCTGCATGAAAATGAATTTTTGCCGCCTATCAGCTATCTTTGACTGCCGGAAATAGTGTAAAATGCAATATAGACTCAAAAATATCGTTGATTCATTAGGAGATGCCAAAATGTCACATGAAGAAATTCTTTTAACCCCCGAGGGACTGCAGCAATTAGAGCTTGAACTTGAAGAGCTCAAGACCGTAAAGCGCAAAGAATTGGCGGCCCGCATAAAAACAGCTATCAGCTACGGCGATTTAAAAGAAAACAGCGAATATCATTCCGCCAAAGATGAGCAAGCTTTTATGGAAACCAGAATCCTTACGCTGGAAAAAATGCTGAAAGTAGCCCGCGTGGCTGACATCGGCGACACATCCGCCGTTCACGTCGGTTCCATCGTCATACTGAACGATTTGGAGTTTTCCGAAAAAGTGGAATACCGGATCGTCGGGCCTTCCGAAGCGAACGTGCCTGAAAACAAAATTTCATACGAAAGCCCTCTGGGAAAATCGCTCCTCGGCAAATCCGTAGGCGACATCATCACCGTCAACGCGCCTGTAGGCGAAATTAAGTATGAACTGCTTGAAATCAGAGCGGCGAATTGATGACGGGGTAAAAAAAGAAAAGTCAGTATGCGCTTTCCGCGCAACTGACTTTTCTTCAAAATAAAGGAAAGCCTATCCCTATAGGTTCCCCATGTAAACTATTTTATTGCTATGTGAACCTCAATTTCTCCATTCGGATCATATTTTTCAAAATCGTATGTATACGCTCTCTCCAGTGTACCTGTGCTCTCACGTTCCCATATCTTTTTCCAAGTGCTTATAACCCCATCTTCTTTTGTTGTGTCCACGTTAAAGATTTCATATTTCGCGTTAATCGGCACTTCCAGTGAAGGCTCGCTGTTGCTATCTTCTATAGCAATGCTTAGCGAATAATCGCCCTTGTAGTCACTCTCGTAATCATGATAGACACCGTAGATCATCATATCTCGATTATTTAGACGATTAAAAGCCTCTTTCCACAATCCTCCAATCTTTTGCAGCAAAAGATCATCATTAAAATTATTAGTTCGTAAACTATTAATGATTGTTAATTTCACAAGTTTTCTTCCTTTCAAATTTACTGAATCGAATGTATGTTCTTACAATAAGTATATCAAGAATTTGGACAGGCATCAACTATTACCGTTCGGCTACGAATGAAGTTCACTTACATAATCGTGGTAAGCATCCGCCAACGTTTTTATGCCGGCCTCGATGCTTTCCGCGCTGACGTAGCTGAAGCAAACTCTCGCATAATTCAAGCCCTCCGCAGCGATATGAAAACTCCTCCCGTCCACAAAGCTGACGCCCCGTTCCTCGGCAAATCGCAAAAACTGGCTCGCATTGAACCGTTCTTCAAACTTGAGCCATATAAAAAAACCGCCCTGCGGCAAATGAAATCCGACATAACTGCCCAAATGCCTCCGGATGGCGCCGGCCATCACGTCCCGCTGGCTGCGGTAATGATCGACCAGCCGCTTCAAATGCGCTTCAAAATCAATGTTATCCAGCAGCATGCCGACAATCTCTTGCGTGAAAACGCCTACGCTGCCTCCCAAGAGCAGCAGTCTTGTTTTGTCGATAATGGTTTTGTCGGCGATAATCCAGCCCAGACGAACGCCAGGCGCGATAATTTTGGAAAAAGTGCCGAAATAAATGACCCGCTGCGGCGATAACGTGTACAGCGGCTGGTTGTATTCGCCTGTGAAATTCAGCTCCATATACGCATCGTCTTCCAAAATCCAGAAATTATACTCCTCCGCGAGCTTAACCAAATGCTTTCTCCGCTCCAGAGACATCGTAACCCCGCTCGGATTATGGAACGTCGGCATCGTATACAACAGCTTGGGAATCGGCTTGTTATGCAGCTTCGCTTGCTTCAGCGCCTCTTCGACCGCATCCACGCGAAGCCCGTTCTCATCGATCGGAAAAGAAGTGATGTTCGCCTCAGCGACGCGAAACGCCTGAAGCGCCCCGAAAAACGAAGGGGCTTCCACCCAAACATGGTCGCCGGGATCGATAATCGCATTCGTCGCAATCGAAATGCCTTGCGTGGCGCCGTAGGTGACCAAAATGTTTTCGTTCTCCACCTGAATGCCGTGCTTGCGGGCGCGATTTTTGATCCACGCCAATATTTTGCCGGGACCTTCCCCGCCGGAATATTGCAGCGCCTTTCTTCCCTGCAAAGCGATGGCTTGCGAGGCTGCCTTTTCCAGTTCGTCGATTGGAAACAGATCCGGCGCCGCAAATCCGAACGACAAATGGACATGGCCCGGCTTCGTAACGGTCGTGCTGCCGATGGACGGCGTGGCGGGAACGCGTTTGGCAAAAGTTAATGACTCCAGCACATTGGACATGAGAAAGACCTGCCTTTTTCGCAAATTAAAAAGAAGCCAGGGCAGCCTGCGTGCAAAGCACTGCGGCCATCCCTAGCTTCCAGATTACCAGTCAGCTAAATTACAAGTATCATACTTGATTTGTTTTCTCATGTCTAATCGAAAACTTCTATTCAAACCGGCTTTGGATAGAAATTACTGCGGGCGCTTGGTGAACACCTGGAAAGTGACGCCGAACTTGTCCGTCACCATACCGTATGCAGGGCTGAAATGGATTTCGCCGAGCGGGATGTTAACTTGGCCGTTTTGCCGCAGCGCATCATACAACTGCCTGGAATGGTCCGCTTCGTCCACCACAATGCAGATGTTCACCTGCGCTCCCTTTGGATAAGCTTGGCCTGTTAGCGTATCGGAAACCATAAGCTCCGCTTCCCCGATTTTCAGTACGGAGTGGGCCACACGGTTTTTGGCTTCCGCGGGTATAGGGACTTGAGGGTCCTCCGGGCCCTCCCCAAACGTCTGTTTAAAAACGACCTTGGCACCCAGCGATTTTTCATAAAACTCAATAGCTTCGTGGGCATTTCCGTCCAGCATAATAAATGGGACCATTTGCATAATCATCGTCCGACAACTCCTCAAGTTCGTTTTTTTACCGGATGCATCCGGTTGTTCTACTTCTCCATTCTAGCTTATAATAGTGACAAGAACTGTCATAAACTAAAAAACGGAGCCGGCAGTACGGAGGAGCGGAATAGCCCCCATTGATCGATTGTAATTATTTGTATGCTCGTGGTGAACTATACACTTGAACCGCTGCGCGGACAGTGTAAAAAAGGCTGCACACCCGCAGCACAAAAAAGCCGCGTTCAATTTTCGACCAAGGTGATGTCATTATGGAAAAACATGCAATCAGGGAACGATTCAAGTTTTTGAATTTGACTTACGAATCCGTACATTTGGGAGTTTTGCTGGCTATCGTCGGAGGATTTCTGGATGCCTATACTTATATAGGCAGGGACGGGGTTTTTGCTACTGCGCAGACGGGGAATATGGTGCTGCTGGGAGCTGGGCTAGCCAAGGGCGAGTGGGCTCAGGCTTTGCTGCACGTACCGCCTATCATCGCGTTCGTATTGGGAGTGGTAGTGGCCGAGACGCTCAAGCATCCTCGTATCGTACAATTGCTGCGAGACGCGTCCCGGGCCGTGCTGCTTCTGGAGATTGTCGTGCTTGCGATTGTCGGTCTGCTGCCGCCGAGTGTGCCGAATATGGCGGTTTCGATCATTATCGCTTTTGTCGCGTCGGTTCAAATTTCATCGTTCACGAAGCTGATCAAATGGTCGTACAATACGACCGTTACGACCGGGAACTTGCGCACGGCGGCTCAGGCCGCATACCTGGCTATTTTCAAACATGACACGGAAGCCAGACAGCGCTGCATCGGGTTTTTCACGATCATCGCCTCGTTCTGTTTTGGAGCACTCATCAGCACTTTGGCCACTTTACAGTTGGGAGCACGGTCCATTTGGATTGCCGCGGCCGTACTTACGTATGCGTTATTGTTTTTCTCTTCCAATAGCCGGAAAAGCGTGTCAAAAGGATAAGTTCACAGCCCCGAATCAGCCTTCGGTGCGAATGATTTCCAAAGCCTGCTCCATTTTTCGTACATAGGCCTGATCCTGGTTCGAACACATGAATGATATGTCGGTGCTGCCGAGCGCATTCAATTGACCGCTGCTTTCCAATACTTGGATCAACCTTTTTACAGTGCCTGCGCTCCCGTCGATAATTTGGATATGCCCGGGCAAAAGACCGCTTAACAGGCGTTTATAAAAAGGATAATGCGTGCAGCCGAGAACGACTGTGCCGTATGCGCTCAGGTCAAACCCGGAAAGCTTCGCTTTAAAATAATCCTCGACCGTGCGGCTGTCGAAATTCAGGCGCTCGCACAACTCGACCAGCTCCGGTAGCGGCAAGGAATCCACGATGCCCTTGTCGTCCGTGCGGGAAATCAGCTGGGCGTAATTCGATTGGCTCAGCGTTAGCTGAGTGGCGAACACCAGCACTCTTTTCCCGCTGGAGCGGTTCATTTCGACCGCCGGTTTGACTGCCGGCTCCATGCCGATGATCGGAATATCGTATGCGCTTCTCAATTCCGCGGCAGCTATGCTTGTGGCGGTGTTGCAAGCGATGACAAGAGCTTTCACGTCTTCTTTGATGATCGTATCCACCGCGTTTTTTACGTGCCGTTTGACCTCGTCCCGCGATTTCGTTCCATAAGGAACGTGGAGCGTATCCGCAAAATATAAAAATTGTTCTTTCGGCAGCTGCTTGATCGCCTTGTGCAATACCGTTATGCCGCCGAGTCCCGAGTCAAAAAAAGCTATTCTCATTGCTTTCACCTTATTATCTAAATTTTGCCTTTGTCAGGCGCTGTTCATTGCAATACTACTATCTTATATGCATTTGGCGCATCTGTCGAATATGGAATGAACATGAGATAAACCTCTATCGAGGTCTTTCGAAGATGAGCGACCGCGTTTAGAGGTAGGTTTATTCGCCAATAAGAATGTGTTCTACACGCTTTAGCGCTGTAAAGAACTTTAAGGTAAAAAGGCTGCTCCCGGGCAGCAGTCGCTGTTCAGGGGCAGCCATCGATATATGCAACGCTATGGCGTTTTGAAGGATTGGATCGCTTGATTCAGCTTGCCGGCAGCTTCAGGGTTGTCAGCAAGCGGCTTGTTCGAGCGAATGGATTGAACGATGCGGCTCAGCAGCTGCTCCGGCATCTCTACGTCGGGCGAAGTGGCCGTAAACGCCGCGATCAGGTTCAGTCCGGGCACCACAAAAATTCGCGGTCCTCCCGATCCCGCTGCATAAAACGTTTCGTACGCCGTCCCGCTGCCTTCGGGCAGCCCTTGGACCAAAGGCTTCGTCCACCACAAATAGCCGTACCCTCCCTGCGTTCCGTCGCCATAATTATGTACCACCCGTTTGATCAGCGACTCCCGGACCCACGATTTGGGAGCAATCGTCGCCCCGTCCCACCGGCCTTCATTCAAATACAGCAAGCCCAACTTGGCCATGTCGCGGACCGTCAACGCCATCGCCCATGCCCCGATGGTGTATCCTTGCGGATCATCGTTCCATTTGACATTCGCAATGCCGAGCGGCGCAAACAAGCGTCTTTTCGCATAGTCGAACAACGATTCGCCCGTCGCTTTATGCACAATTGCCGACAACAGATGCGCGTCTCCGTTGCTGTAGTTGAATATCGTACCGGGCCTGTGGCGGGAAGGACGCTCCAAAATGTTTTGAATCCAGTTCGGCGAATACATCATATCGACTGAAGCTTGATCGTTTTCGTTGCTCCATTCCAGCCCCGAGGTCATATATAACAAATGTTTGATCATAATTTCGGCTTTCAACGGATCGCCCGCCAGCTCGGGGAAAAATTCCGCAAGCGTCTGGTCGACGCTTTTCAGCTTGCGCTCGGCAAGGGCGATGCCCGTAAGCAGGGACGTAATGCTTTTCGTTACCGAACGCACATCTTGCGAGACGTCGGCTTGGGTGCCTTCATCGTACGCTTCCGCCACCAGCCACCCGTTGCGCACAATGACTAAACTGTGCACGTTCCGGGTGCGAAATTCCTCGAGCGCATCGGCGATCGCGGCCGCATCCATCCCCTGCGCCTCCGGCGCCGACGTTCTCCAGCCCTCGGTCGGCCAGTAATGACTCTTGTTGGCGCCGGCTTCCGCAAGGCCGGCTGCTTTCGTCAGCGATTTGTTGGCAAGGCTTATATAGTTTTTGTGTCCGCCCTCTGCAGAGACTGCAAGAGACAGGTCCGTTCCATGTCCGATACGTCTTTTCTTTTTGTTCCCCATACCCTCGTACCCTTCTAATTGTAAAATTATTCTACTTTATATAGGCATCTTACTCTTGAGATATGAATTAATTGTGATCTAAACCTTAAAGGAACATAAAAATTAGATGAAAATAACATTAAAATTTTAACATTTCGTCCGAAATGAGAACAACTTGAGGCTGTACTGTGAAAGCTGATTTTCTGGAAATGTCTGCGTAAATGCAGCAAAAAGACGACTCCGATTCATGTTCTGAACGAGAAGTCGTCTTTTTTGCAAGTTTGAATATTTTCTTAAGGCAATCTCCCAAAATGAACCGCTTCCATCGAAACCGGCTGATCATAACCAGTCCCCAGAGCTAACGCATCATTAGCGGCACGCAGAAAGCCTGCAAAAGTCAGGCTGCCCGATAAAATCGTGACAAAGGGCTATGGGAAACAGTGAAGCCCTATTTTGAGGGACAGCAGCTTTTTCTGGGCGCCGCACCTCTCCTTGTGAGGTCGCGGAACTGAACAAAATCGGCAAAAGACACCACCGTGGTAGGGAAAAAACCTGCGAAAGTGCAGTTTTTTTCTCTGAAATTGGCTTATTTGGGCGAAAAACCTGCAAAAGTGCAGGAATTTTCGCTAAAAGTGAACCTGAGCCCCTGTCCCCGCTGAAAAGCCTGCACAATTGCAGGAATTGTTCGTGGCTAGCGATCAAGAACGCAAATTCCTGTATTTCTGCAGGTTTTCTTCCTGCAGCCGGGCAGATTGTGGTTATCGCCTCTGACTCGGGGGTTTTTGGGCAGCCTGAAAAGTGCATGTTTTTGCTCCCAGATACGCCTGCCCGCGAATATGCAGCTTCAGCCCCATTTTTGCCGATAATTCCTGCACATTTGCAGGCTTTCGCCAAAACGAACCGTGTTCGCCGAAAATGCCTGTACTTTCGACTTTCGCAGGTTTTTCGGTACCCTGCCGAGCCGAATGGGCGGCCACTTTCAAGGAAGAAGCGCTTTAAATTCACCCGTCACTTGCTGATGTCCTTGATTTTCTTCATATGCCTCTTCGCGCTGCAAATTGAATTTTTCCATAATCGGAATGTCACTGACAGAGAACAAATACGCGTCTTCCGAAGCCGCATGTTCATGCCAAGCCCAGTTCGGCACGACGAGGAAATCGCCTTGCGACCAGTCAAACCGCGTTCCGTTGATGATCGTATGACCGGACCCTTTGAACACCTGATAAATGGTCGAGCTGGTGTGCCGGTGAGCTTTGGAACGGAAGCCGGCCGGCAATTTTTGCAGCCAAGCGGCGATGTTCGGATTAGCCGTTTGGCCATTCGACGGATTGATATATTCTACGGCGTACCCGTCATAAGCATCCGGCTCAAAGCGGCACAAGCTTTCAATGGCTGACACAGTTTGCGACCACTTGTAGCTGCCCAGGGGAGCGATTTTCGGCTTGCGGTCCGAAATCGGACGAACCATGCCTCCGGCATATCGCTGAGCCGTGTAATTATCCGGCACAGACGGCTGTTCAAGCCGTTCCGGATAGCTCTCAAAAAACGTGCCGCCAAGCGCATAAATGGTCGGAATGTCCAGAACATCCATCCAAATCATCGGCTGATCGCCGACATGGCCGTGCCCGTGCCACAGACCTGGGGGCGTGATCAGGAAATCGCCTTCTTCCATGAAAATACGCTCGCCCTGAACGATGGAATACGCCCCGCTTCCCCGCATAATGAACCGAAGCGCCCCCTGGGAATGCCGATGAGACGGCGCGGTTTCGCCCGGGAGCAACAACTGAACGGCGGCATAGAGCGTTTGGGTCGTCGAGGCCCAACCCCAAGGCTGGCGGTACGTCAATCCGGGGTTTTGGAAAAAGATGGCCCTTCTTTCCCCGCCGCGATCCGGCGTGAAAATGTCGCGCGCTTCCATAAGTTTGGTGTACAGCGTCTTCCATTTCCACAAATACGGTACGGCTTGCGGTGTCGGCTGCTTGTGCATCAAAGCCGGGATCGCGTTCCAAAGAGGGCCCAAATGATACCGCTCGATATCTTTGTTAAAATCCTGCACGATTTGACTTTGGAAAAAATCAAGTTGTTCTGCCATTGTCCAGTCCCCCTTATTTATTTGACTGAGTTCCTTCTTCAAACGCTTTCAGGTTGCGATGAATTTGATCCAGGTGCTTGTCAAGATGTTCAACCAGGAGATGATCGACGATAAATGACATCGGTTTTGTTCCAAATCGAGGATTGCGGCTAGGAGCCTCGGCGTTGAGGTCGGCATCGCTGAGCGAACCAAGCACTTGATGCACATGCTGCTTTGTATTCGCAATACCCTCCGCAACGCTTTGTACGGTGCGGGAGCCCGCCTGATCCACGGCCGCCAAGCGCGCTTCATGCTGCAGTCCGCGGCCCCATTCCGCTCCCGGGGCTTTGACCAGCCGCTCGATTTCTTGCAGCCAGTACGTCACCGCTTCTTCCACATGACACAAAATTTCCATGATGGACCATTGATCTGCCGCAGGTTTCCGGCGAATCACATCTTCCGGCAATTTTACAGTTTCGGCAATAATCCGGTCCGTCGCAGCGTGGACGTGCGCAATAGCCTCGTTCATATTCATGTTCCACTACTCCTTGTCTATGTTTTTGACCTGATTCTCAAGTACACCGACGCCGGCGATTTCAATGCGGACAACGTCTCCGCCTTTCAGGAACACCTGAGGATCGCGGGCAACACCTACCCCTCCAGGAGTGCCTGTCAAAATCACGTCTCCGGGCTCAAGGGTCATAAGATTCGACAAAAACTCCACCAAATAAGGAACCGTAAACACTAAATTCGCCGTATTCGTATGTTGGCGTTCTTCTCCGTTAACCTTGAGCACGACTTCCAGACCGGAAGCGTCATTCAGCTCATCGCGAGTAACCATCCATGGTCCCATCGGAGCGCTGCCTTCAACCGTTTTGCCTTGCAGCCATTGCAGCGTTCTTCTTTGGAGATCACGATACGTTACGTCGTTGACGATCGTATAACCGGCGACATATTGCAGCGCATCCTTTTCGGAAACGTTTCTGGCGCGCTTGCCGATGACAAAAGCGAGTTCGGCTTCATAATCAAGCTGTTCGGAGATCGGGTAGAAAGGAATATCGTCCTGAGGACCGATGATCGTATTTGCGAACTTCGCGAAGATGACAGGGTACGAAGGGAGCTCGCGGCCCATTTCCAAAATATGCTCGCGGTAATTGTGGCCGACGCAAATCATTTTTCCCGGGTTCAAAACGGGAGCCTCCAGCTTTACATCCGACACGCGATGGACGACCTTATATTTAAAATTGCCGGAGCTGTTGCGAACGAACTCGACTGCTTTCACAGCCAATTCCATACTTTGCTTCCCGCCTTGCAAAAATTCAACCATGTTGGCAGGAATAAACGCCTCGGCGATTTGCTGCGCGCGTAGCTGTCCCTCGGCTTCGAGCTGCGACAAGTAGGCATAATTCAAATCGATGACCTTGTCGTCAAGGATACAACCGATTCTCTTGTACGTTTCGTAGCTAAAACTTACTAATTTCATTTAAAATTCTCCTTTAGCAATGATTTTTTTAATAGATATTATAAATATAGAGAACTTATTTCTCTTATTATAGAATTAGAAGTGGTGTTTTTGTCAATACTGCTTTTCGTCGTAGTTCCAAAATAGGGTTGTCTATTATGAAGTTTGACACTTAGCCGAAATGGCCTTATTATCGAATTGGCGAGTGGGCATCACTAAATTGAACTCGGTTTTGGACAGGTGAGGAAAGATGGAGGATATCAAAAAAGGGACGGTTATCCAGTCCCTGCAAGTTGGACTTACGATTTTGAATTTAATTGCCAAGCATGGACAGCCCATGTCTTTTACGGACATATCCGAAAGGCTGGATATTACCAAAAGTAATTTGTACAAATATTTAAATACGTTTTGCCAAATGGGTGTATTGTACCGCGATAAGAAAAACAGTACATATATTTTGGGCAGCAAACTGATCGAATATGGGATGACTGCGGCTAATCAGGAAAATTTAGTGGACCGCGTTACCCCGTATTTGCACGAAATAACCCGGGAATGCAACGAAACGGCGCTGCTATCCGTGTGGACCGCGAACGGACCGGTGGTGGTGCAGCTTGTTAGCACAAGCCAGGGGTTTAACATCGGGGCCCAGTTGGGAACGAACCTGCCTCTTCTCTCAGCGGCGGGGAAAGTGTTTGCGGCATTTGCCGACCCGGTATTGATCGAGGAATGGAAAAAAAGCGAGCTGCAAAAGATCCCTTTTGACCGGCGAAAAGAGATGGATAAAGAAATTGAGGTTATACAGGCGGAGAAAATCGCTTTCGCGCGGGAGCCGCTAGTTCCGTCCGTTTCCTCCGTATCCGTGCCGATTATGAATTTTAAAAATCAGCTTTTAGGCGTACTGACCGTTGTCGGCTTCAATCATACGATCCCGGATCGCGCCGACGAACAATTGAGCCGGTACTTACTGAAAATGGGACAAGAACTTTCCGAAGGATTCGGGTATTCGTTATAAAAGAATCTGAGGCTGGCGACCCGGGTCAAATCGCCTGTGAAGTCTCGACAGGGCTGGGAGCTAGTGGGATAACACGCGCCGCTCCACCGGGGTAGTTCGTGGAACCGCGTAACTGGGCAGGCAGCAGCTTGGCAAAGAGAAAACCTGCAAAAGTGCAGGTTTTTTCTTCGAAATTGGTTCATTTTGGCGAAAAGCCTGCAAAAGTGCAGGTATTTTCGCTGAAAGTGAGTCTGAGTCCATGTGTTCGGCGAAAAGCCTGTACTTTTGCAGGAATTCAGCGTGGCCAGCGGTCAAGAACGAAAATTCATGTATTTTTGCAGGTTTTCTTCGTACAGCCAAGGCAGATAGTGGCTATCGACTCTGATGTAGGGGTCTTGCACAGCCTGACCTGAGGCCAAGCCTCAGGTCTTTTTGCGCTTCATGCATTACAGCCGGCTGACACGCCTGCCCTTCACCAAATCCACGCCTCATCTGTCGAAGGCCAATGAACGCCATCCTCCCAAGCCAAAACGAACGATTCGTACCTGCGCTGCTCAGGACACGCATCCAAAGGGCCAAAATACCGCCCGATCGCCAACTTTTGCGACTGGTGCGCCTGCAAAGCTTTCGCTTTGACGGGCCAATAGGGTTTGGAATCAACGGTTAATGACGCGCGGCGCCCTTGTTCCAGCAGCGGATTGGACAAGACGTAGTACAGCTTTTTGACCGAAGGGCACCTTCCCTCCAGCACTGCTTTTGTCACTATGCGCGAGATAGCCATGTGGTCCGGATGATAGTTGCCCCCATCTTCAGGAAACGTAACCACAACCTGCGATTCGTGGACTTGAATAAAGTCCGCTACCCGCTGCACAAACGTTTGTTCCTCTGCCGTATTCAGTTTGCCGTCCGGGTAGCCCAGAAACTGCACGGCGGACAAACCGAGAATTTCGGCTGCCGTCCGCATCTCCTTCTCGCGGATTGCGGCCAGCTCCTCATCGGTGGCGTGGCTGTAGGCCCCATTCTTTTTCCCCGCCTCCCCATTCGTCGCCTGCAGAAGAACGGATTCGTTCGCCTCATCGGCAAGTTTGCGGATCAGCGCCGCACAAAGAAACGACTCATCGTCGGGATGGGCAAAAATAAACGCAACGGGCTTAGTCATTTCGGCAAGTCTCCTTTTTCATCTGCTGGTAGCAAATCTCCTTTTTATTTTAGCGCATTCCGGCTGCTATGTGTACAGCCCTGCCCGCGATGAAAATTCAAGGAATTGCTTTTCACCGTCATGGACAACCTACCAATGAAACGGGTTCAACCACAAATTCAACCGTCAAGGAGGCCGAAACCCGATGATGCTGACCGTCTTGCTTTCCGTGGCTTTCATCATCGCCGCCGTTGCATTTATTATGACCGTCGCAGTCATGCGCAAACAGCAAAACGATGAGCTGGACAAAGGAATGAACCTCACCTCGGTGCGCCATCCCTTTATAGCGAATCCGATTTTTATCGCGCTTGTGCTGTTTCCGTTTGCCGTCGTTTTGGGCGCGGCGATCTGGATGTATTATTTCCGCTGATTTGGAGGGGCAGACATGGACAGGGACAAATATTACGTATCCGTTCAATCGAGAACGATTATGCAAAATCAAGGCGACGCCGCGTACGAATTGGATATCCTCGCTACGCCCGAAGAGATTGTGATGCTTCAGGAATTGTTTGTGAACGAGGAAGATTACGATGAAGCGACTTTTTTCAGAACGCATGCGGCAGCCGTTCCTTACCATCACGATCACGACAATGACGGCCATGACGCCAGCCTGAAAGACATTTATCAAACACTGTACAACCTGGGAACGGCGGAGACGAAAGCTCATATCGAGCGCATGGGAATTTTAAGCGATTGAACATTCGCGGCTTATTTCATCCAACCGGGCGCCCACCAATTCCATTTGCCGAGCAGCTTCATTAAGGACGGTACCAAAATCATGCGGACCACCGTAGCGTCTATGAAAATAGCGGCCGCAATGCCGACGCCCAACTGCTTGACTCCGGCAACTTCTCCGAATGCGAACGGTGCTGTCACCGCAATCATAATGGCCGCGGCCGAGGTGATGATTTTGCCCGTTGAAGCCAGTCCTGTCCTTACTGCGAGGTCGTTGTCCGGCTGGCGGCGGTAGGCCTCGCAAATGCGCGATACCAGGAATACCCCGTAATCCATGCTGATGCCGAAAACGAGCCCGAAAATAAATACGGGAATCATAATGGCAATCCGGTCCGGTTCCATCCCCAAATGACCCTCCTGGAAAATCCATACAAGAATGCCAAACGAGGCTCCTATGCCGAGCAAGTTCATGACAATCGTTTTGAGCGGAATAAGAACGGAGCGGAACGCGACAAACAGGACAACGAAATTGGAAATAAAAATAAATGCGAATACTTTTCCGATATGTTCAAAAATAGCGTCAAAAACTTCCTGCTCGTACTTCGGCTCCCCGCCAATAAGAAAAGGAATGCTTCCCGCCTTCCCCTCCTCCTCCCACTGCCTGACCCAATTGAGCGTTGCCGGCGCAGCCCGATCTCCTTTTAACATGACATGAATCAGGACGGGAATCTCCCTCACGGTAGGTCCGGACATCGCAGGCCAGCCGGGTGAAACGAGCTGCGCCCGCTGCACGTACGGGTCGCTTTCCAGTCTGCGCAGCAACGCGTCAAGCTTGCGCCGCCCGTCCTCCTGCTTCAAGAAGCGCGTGCTCTCTTGGACGGCGATATAAACCTGCGAAGTGACCGGCGAAGCAAAATGCGCTTGATACGCTTCGGCGGCCGCGCGGGAATCGTAGCCTTTCGGCAAGGAAGCGGCGTCCGGAATGGCGACCTTCATTTGGCTTAAAGGCAGGAAGCATACGAGCAGCAGCAGCGAGGCCAGAATGGCCGATCGCGCCGGCTTTTTCATGGCGTACAGTGACAATCCGTACCAAAAGTTCGCTTTTCCCGGCCTGGCAGCGGGCCTGCTTTCCGCTTGAATCGCCGGCCATACAAACGAAAACAGCGCAGGCAGCAAAGTGAACGTCAGCAGCACCGACACGGCGAGCACCGCCATCGCGCCTAGAGCAACCGTAGCGAACATCGGCAGCGGGATAAACAATATCCCCGCTAAACCGAGAAATACGCATGCTGAGGAAAATAACACGGCCTTCCCCGCTGTACGCGCGGTGGCGAGAAACGCCTGTTCCGGAGCGGCGTGCCTTAGCTCCTCGCGAAACCGGCTGACCAGCATAAGCGCAAAATCGATGCTGAGCGCCAGGCCCACCATCGGAATGACATTCAACACAAAATTGGAAACTTCAATCGCCGTGCCGATCCTATACATCAACCCCATAGTGACCGTCACTCCGATAACGCCGGCGATTACGGGAATCATCGCGGAGACGATGCCGCCAAAAGCGAGCCACAATATACAAAAAGCGGCCGGAATGCCAATCAGCTCGGCGCTCAGCAAATCACGCCGGCTGGCCGCGTTTACATCCGCCTGCACCGCGGATTTCCCCGTCACCGTCACGTTGATGGAAGACTGCTTCGGCAGCCGCCGATGAATGTCATCAAGAACCGGTTTCATTTCATACGGCTTTTGCTGAAAGCCGAGAAGCGCGTAAGCGTAATTGCCGTCAAGCATGTCCGGCTTTTCCAGCGGCGACGCAGAGAAGCTCAAACCTTCGATTCCGTGAAGGCTCAGCATCGTTTGCCGGATGAACTTGCGGAATTGCTCACCGGAAACGTGCTGCCGTTTTTCAAACACAAGGATAACAGGCTCTTCGGGAATGTGGAAATTAGCGGCCAGGATGCGCTGAACCTGGGCATAGGAGCCATCCGGCCGCAAGCCGTGATCTTTCAGGACGGAAGCCAGTCTGGGGGCGTCCTGCCCGACCAGCAGCAGGAGCAGCGTCCACAGCACGACGATGCTTTTCGGATATCGCAGCGGCAGAACGGCAAGCTTGCGGAAGCCCATATCCGCGCTCTCCTACACATCTAACTGCCGGTTCGGATTGCTTTCTTTCAACCGGGTCCTCTGCACAAAGCCCGACGCCAGTCCCGGCGCGGCATGCGCAAGTCCAAGCAAAACCCGCGGCAAGACCGGGACGCCCAGCAGCCGGTGCACAAGCGTTCCCCACCTCAGGGGGCCCGTGAATTCCCTGCGGACGGACGCAGCGTAATCGCGCTGCCAGTCCGTGAGCGAGATCGCTCCCCGCAAAAAGCGGTCGGCATACGACGCGCACAGCTCGGCCGAGCGCAGAGCCATCGACATGCCGTCGCCGCAAAGCGGCGGGATCATCGAGACTGCGTCCCCTGCGAGGGGAATCTCGTCCCACGCAAGCGGTTTGCGGCTCAGCTCAACCGGCGCAACGGCCGCCTGGGTTCCCGCAACCGGAGCGCCTTGCGCCAGCTTTTCCCGCAGCCTTGGACTACGGCGGGCGGCGGCTTCTATCATCGCCGGAATCGTTTTGTGCGCGTTGTCGGCAACACTTCTTGCCAGCAGCGCCGCGACATTGACGAGTCCGTTCTCAACGGGTGAAATGCCCAAGTACCCGCCGGAAAAAAAATAGAGCTCAACAACCGGCTCCATGTCGATTCCGCTATAGTGGGATTTTACGCCCACATAGGCATGTTTGGCGGAAGCGGCGGGCTTCCGGCCCGGCAGCCCCTTGGCGCCACACGCGGCGATGACGATCCGCGCCCGAAAGGTGGCTGCCGCCTTGTGCCGGCGCGCTTCAACCGTGTACCCTGCGGCATCGGGGTACACGTTCGTTACCGTCGTCGCGGTGTGCAGCCGCACGCCCGACCTTACCGCGGCGCCGTGAAGCGCGGAGTCGAGCGCATACCGGCTCACGCCCCAGGCGGTGCCGGGCAAAGCAATGCCCAGCGGGGCGCCGCCGCCGGGGATCAGACTCGCCCGATGGATCGGACGAGGACAAAGCGCTTCCACGGTCTCGCGCAGCCCGAGCGCCGCCAGCGTGCTTTGCGATTCCGGGGACAGAAATTCCCCGCAAACTTTATGGCGCGGAAACAGCCGGCGGTCGATCAGCACCGTCTCCCACCCTTTGTCCGCGAGAGCTTTGGCCAGGCTGCTCCCGGCAATTCCCGCGCCCAGAACCGCCGCATCGTAGTACCCGTTCATCGTCCTCAACTCCGTTGAATGAATTCACGTTTTTCGAATGACCGCCACGTATCGGAACAGCGGCCTCCAGGCATAGAACAGCTCGGCTGCGTCCAGCGCTTCTCCGAGCTTCTTCCAATCTTCGGAACGAAACCCTTTGGCTACGGACAAAGGCCCGTCATGAACAATGTACCGGTTGCGGGAAACGATTCGCGCGGTCAGCCATACCGCAAACCACGGAATCCAGTGCCGGTGTATGTCATTGATCACCACGCCTAATCGCGACGCTCGGAGCATGCTTCCCACCGCCACAGGCAGAACGCCTGCGGCAAAATGGTGCGCGAACTGCGTTCCCGTGACCACATCTGCGCACGCCGCCTCAAGCTCAAACAAATCGCGGCGCACAACCCGAACGCGCGGTTCGCTGCGAAAAAGCCGGCTGGCCTCTTCGCACGCCTCTTCCGTAATGTCTGCGAGCGTAATCCGCAGATCGATCCCGCTGCTGTCCGCCCATCTCAGAAGCTGCCGGTTCACATCGCCCGACCCCGATCCGATGTCCAATATGGATAGCCGGCTCGGCTTATTCGATTCCGCCCATAATCGCCGTATCCCGTAAAGGGCGGGGCCGGCGGCGCCGAAAATCCGGTTCAGCAATCGCAGATCCCGCAATGCCTCCTGAAGCTCGGAGCCCCCTTGGGACAGATCGTCCATCAGTTCGGGCTTCTCGGCCCGCCGCCGCAGCAGGCTAAACATGTGCGGCACCTGTCAGCCGCCTCGGGATAACGGGGCTCGGAACATAGTCGAACCGGAGCAGCTCGGCGGTAAGTCCGGGGCCGAAAGCAAGCGCGATGCCGCTGGCCGGTTCTGCGCCGCGGTTCGCCAAGTCCCGCTTCATTTGCTGCAGGACGAATAAAATCGTCGCCGAAGACATGTTGCCGTAATCGCGAAGCACCGCCCGGCTGGGGCCTGCCTGCTCGTCCGCAAGTTCAAATACGTCCTGCAGCGTATCGACGATGCCCCGGCCTCCCGGATGAATCGCCCAAAGATCCGGCTTGCGCTTGCCATGCAGCAGCAGTTCCGCCTCTGCGGGAATGAATCGGCCGATCAGTTTGGGAATATGCGGCGAAAGGTATAGATCGAAACCGTAATTGCCAACCTCCCACACCATTTCGCCGGCGGAGTCCGGCAGCAGCACGGAATGCCCCTGGCCCAGCTGAAAAATGCCTCTGTGATGAGGCCCTGCGGAGCCGATGATACAGGCGGAAGCTCCGTCGCCGAAAAACGATGCGCCGAACAGCGCTTCCCGCGTGCCGGAGGGCTGCATATGCAGCGTGCACAGTTCCACGCAGACGACCAGTACTTTGGCGGCCAGATCGCCGGAAACGATGTGCCCGGAAAGGGCGACGGCCTTCAATCCGGCCGCACAGCCCAAAAATTGCAGCGGAATCCGGGTCACTGTAGCGCTCAGTCCCAACTGCCGGACGAGCTCCGCATCGAGGCCCGGCAAAAACTGTCCGGTACAGCTGACCGTGATCAGATGGCTTATCTCCGAAGCGTCCGTTCCGCTGTCCGCCATAGCTTTCCGGGCGGCTTCCAGTGCGAGGGGAACGGATTCTCTCTTATAAACTTTCATGCGTTCGGCGGTCGTCGGGACGTCATCGAACGAGTCGCGGGGCAAATACCGGCATTCGGCAGCCGATTCGAGCAGGTTCGGCTCGCACGTATACCGCGTCTGTACCCCGCACTGCTTGAAAATCCGCTTCGCCCAGCGTACGGAATCGGGGTGATTTTTCAATGCCTCGGCCAATCTGTCGGCCGTATCCGACTGATCGATACGATACGCCGGCACGGCCGTCCCTATTCCCAGGACCGCAGTGATGGGAGCTTGCTTTTCCATTTCCAACATCCATCTCCTCCCGCAATGTGCGACGTTCTCAACTGGGACAAGTGCTGCCGCTTTAACCATAACTATTCCCGTTTGCTTCTCAATATGACTGACGTCTGCCGCCGGGCAAAAATAAAGAGCCGCTCTGTAGTCAGAGCAGCCCTTCGATCCGGACGTCACGAGGATTCGACGACGGTTTGCAGCGGCTTTTTCGCCGGCCCTTCAAGCACGTCTCCTTTATAAGAAAATCTGGAGCCATGGCACGGGCAATCCCAGGAACGTTCCCCCTGGTTCCATTCGACTTCGCATCCCATATGCGTGCATGTCGTGTCTACCATATGCAGCCCGCCTTGCTGATCCCGGTACGCTCCGGCTCTCTTGCCGTTCACCCTCACGACGGCGCCTTCGTCGGGCTCCAGCTCCTGCGGCGTCCTGTGAACCATCTCCAGCTTGCCTTCGACAAGATGCTTCGCCACGTCCGCATTTTGCACGATGAACGTCTTCAAATCCGGATCGGCATGAAATCTGGCCGGTTTGAAAAGATCCCGGTACGGGCTCCCTTTGCCCGTTATCTCCTTTTCCAGCAGCAGCGCCGCCGCAGTTCCCGTAGTCATGCCCCATTTCTTGTAGCCTGTCGCAATCCAAATGTTTGCTTCGTCCGAGCCCGTCTTTCCGATATAAGGGAACTTGTCCAGCGTAACTAAATCTTGAGCCGACCAGCGGTAGCGGATTTCCTTCAACGCAAAATGATCTTCGGCAAAATATTGCAGCGCCTCGTAATGCTGCATCGTGCAGACGCCTTGCCCCGTTTTGTGGCCTTCGCCTCCGATGAGAATAAGCCTTTCGCCATTCACCGTGGCCGACCGGATAGATCGTTTGGGCGCTTCCGCGCTGATGTACATACCCCCCGGATAGTCTGCGCCGCTTGTAATCCCGAGCACGTAGGACCGCTCCGCATGCAGCCTCGCAAAATAAAAGCCCCCTCCGTCGTAAAATGGAAAGTGGGAGCACGAAACGACATGATCGCAGGTGATCTTGTGCCCCTCGTTCGTCACTACCGACGCGGGCTTCCCTTTTTCAACGGTTGCGGCAGCCGTAAGTTCGTAAATTTGGCCCCCTTGTTTGACGATCTGGTCGACCAGATGAGTCAAATACGGCACAGGGTTAAACCTGGCCTGATTGTTCATCATAACGGCGGCTTTGACGCCGAAAGGCAGCGGGGTCTGTTCCGTGTACGAGCCGGGGATCCCGAGCGATTCATAAGCTTTCATTTCGGCTTGCAATTGCGGCACATACTCGTCAGAATTCGTATATACATAAGCATCTTCCTCGGAATAATCGCAAACAATTTGCCGCTCCTGAACCGTTTGCCTGATGAATTGCATAGCTTCCCGGTTCGCCTCGTAATAGAGCTTTGACTGCTCCTGACCGAAATGGGCGATAAATTCGTTGTAAACAAGGTCATGCTGGGCGGTTATTTTGGCCGTCGTGTGTCCTGTCGTGCCGTTCAATATTAGCCCCGCATCGATCAAGGCCACTTTGAGCCCCTGCCCCGACAGCAGGTAAGCGGTCGTGATCCCGGTAATTCCGGCTCCGACGATCGCCACATCCACGCTGATGCTGTTCGTAAGTTTGGGAAAGCGCGGAATGCCTGAAGAGGTGATCCAGCACGATTCCGGAAATTGCGGGAGGGTGGATGGAGAAATCTGTTGTTTGTCCATGAATCTTCCCCTTTCTTCCTTTTAAACATAATATCACCTGTACCGGTTTTATTATGCATGTGCCGGGGCGGTGGCAAAACGCAAATAAACCCGCCCCGGTTTGAGGCGGATTTAATGATTAACCGATATGCATCTCTTTGGCGAACATGCGGACGGCTTTAAGCCCCATAAGCGGCGGCTGCACCGTGCTGAGCGGATTGAACGATTCTTCGATCGTTTTCGTCTTTCCATTTGTTTTGTGCGAAATCGTAGCTGAATATTCGATATTCGAGGCCAGCCATTTCGTGGCGGGGTCTTCCAGCTCGGGGGTAACCTCGAACGATACTGTGCTAACGTCCGGCCTTTTCAATGCGACCGCCAGCCCCTCCTCAATCTCCATCATTCGGGTGTTCGCTTCCTCCGTACCAAGCACCAGATTGCTTGGAATTTGCGGCTTGCCGGTCCCTCCTCCAAAACGGTGTGCGATAAGATGAAGCCACTCCCATTTGCCCGCATGCCCAAGCCCAAGCTCTGCGGCCACTTCGTTCGGCGACGATTGCATCGCTTCGATTTGATCGGGCTTGCGGTCGCGCCCTTTCCAATAATTAAGCGTTTTGGATGTGGCGGTCCCGTCCATGCTTCCCTGGGATCGCTTGCTGCCGTCGTTCTTCGTCTCTTGGCTTTTTGCGCCATTCTGAAGTCTCGTAGCCAGGTCGGCCGGAAAATCGGCAGCATCCGCTCCACCCGTCTTTTTCCGATAGACCGTGTAGCCGAAGCCGCTGACATGATCCACTTCGTACTCCATTAAATCGATATCGTCAGGATCATCTGTCACATATTCTGCGCCGACCTCATCCTTCAGCGCGTCCGTATCCAGATTGCCGTCATCGACAAGAATCATAAATGAATCGTCGTCATCGTCAAACCGGCCGAAAGGATTCCCCTGAGCGGGAACTTCTTTGGGAGCTCCGATATCAATCTTGCCAAAGTTGGTTCCTTTCAAAATATAGCTTTTCGGCATTTTCACATGATAATATTTGCCGCCGGTTTCGCTGTCACCCGTATAAAAAGGAATAATGTACGTGTCCTTTACTTTCGTTTGAAAAATGCCGCGCCTGCTCGCTTCTTTCGGTCTCGCCACCGACGCATTCTTCGTAGGATGCATGAGCAGCTTCGGCGGTTTCTGATTCTCATCGATATAGAGCTTCAGCTCCAAAAGCCGATCCGTAATTTTTTGGGCTTCCCTTTTTTCCCGAATTCGCGCGTTTCTTTGTTTATCTTGTTCGAGCTTCTTTCTCTCATCCCGGCCGGTGCCTCTCTGCACATCGCCGCCCGAACCGGAGCTAATTCCGGGATAGTTACGGCTGGAATCGGCGCCGAACAACCGGGACACCGCCTGGTTTCCGTAAGTACGCTGCAGTTGAAGAACATGAGCTCGTGTCCAGGAAGCGGAGGAGAAGCCTCCGCTCAATAATTCTTTGCCATCTTCGGCCGAAACGGCAGTCTCTTCGCTTTTTGCGTTGTCCCTCCGCTGCGTGTCGTTATGTTTGCTTACCGCCTGCCTATTCACTGACACAAATTTACTCCTTCCAGTTGTTTCCTCTCTTTGTTATTGTAAAAGAGTTCTCTTTTACCGACAATAGGAAGGGGCTCTCATGCTTGCCCGCAACGATGATTACCGGATCAATTCTTCCACGTAAAACGTTCCTTGTCCGGTGCGGACCCGGTACAGCTCGTCAAATCCTTCGTCAAACCGTGGCGCCTGAAGTTTTTTCATCACGCTTTTAATGCCGATTTCCGGAATCCTTTCTTTCCCGCTGCGCACTTCATTTCTTTGGATCGACTCCGCATAATCAGGTTCAAAATAGTAGCCAACAACTCGAAAATCGTGCTTTTTTGCAAGTTCGATATACTTTCGCCTGTCTTCAGCCGCAGGATTGGTGTTATCTATGACAAAAGGCTGCTTGGCTTGAAAAGAGGCGTTAATGTATATGTTCTCCCTGTGCCGGGTCCGCAGCATGTCCAAATTAATTCGCATATGAGTTTGAAACAATCTTTCCTTGCAAAAAGTCGACTTCCCGGAAGCCTGCAATCCCATCAAAATTACACACTCCAAGGTCACTCATCCTTTTCCAGGTATACATATTGGTTGATATAATCCCTGTTTTGCGAAAAAAACGGAGTATCTTCGTCAACCTCCCACTTGCTTCTCTCCGCGCCGCCTTTCAAATAGAGCTGTTTCGTTATGCACACGCCTCTTTTCTGCCACACGGGAAGGTCATTCCAGTTCATCCCTTTTTCTGTAAAAATCTTGTCCTGGAGCTGCTTGCCGCTTAATCCTTGCAACTCGCTATGAGGAAAGTGAGCTTGCGCAACCATGGAAATACTATTTTTCGCAGCATCCTGCTGCCTCCAAAGAAAGTAATTGGTGACCTCATCGGCCGGCAGCACCCATGCCCTGCTGTCAAAAACCGCTAATTCCTTATGCGGATACGACTTTCTGATTTCCTCATTGAATTTGGCTGTCGCGAGCGATGCGGAAACGGAAACTATTTTCTGTATGTTGTTATCGAACCAAGATTCTGTCGTGAGCTTATCGTAGTTGGTAAGCAAAATGGAAATTTCATCGCTTTGATGATAAACCAGTTTGCAGCCCATAATATTGGCGGCGAGAAATTTACATGTCTCCCACAATGCTTTAGTCAAATGCTCATCAAAAGGTTTGGCAAGCCCTCGCGTAAAAGTATGGAAATGGCAGCCATCGATTCTTAATATAACAGGCAGACGCCGCGGCAAACTGTGCCGGAACGCATTTTCGTACTCCTTCATTCGATTTCCATAATCATCCTTTTTCATTCCCTTGTCCTCTCTTGTTTGTCCTATTTGAAATGAACGTTATCATCCATTATAACAACTTTTTCCAATGCGCGCCTCTCTCTCTACGTTCGTTGCAAAACGGTGGAACCGTTTCATTAAGCGGTTAGGCTCCCAAGCCAAAAAGCCTGCAATTATGCAGGCTTTCCGGCCTCCTTTCTCCGGCAAACAATTTGTCGGGATCATTGAATATGAAGCGCAATGGCTTCAGGTGCGTAATTTATATTTGCCGGTATTTTCAATCCTCAACTGGGCGTCTACGGAGCGCAGTGAATCCATTTGCAGAGGGAATGAATCCGAATCGAAAAACTGCTTCCACTTCGCGGGATCGCGCAAATACAAAGCATGTCCGAGTTGATAAATATCAATATGACGTTTCAAACCTTCATTATAGGTCGTATAAATTTCCTCGACAATTTGTTGCTTTGCCATTTCCATAAGTTTTTCTTCGCTTGTGTTTTGTGCTAATTCGTTTAAACTGCCCTTGAGGCTGATCCGGATCGTATAAGATAATATATTTCCCTGAATAATAGGTTCAATATGAACCTTCGGTTTGTTAAAGACAATGGTTGCAACAATATGACCATCTTTTTTGATGACCACTGGCGTCCGTTCCGTTTTGGAACTGACCCATCGCAAGCCGATCAGGTCATCCTTCGAGAGATATCCGCTCATTTTCTTGTGATCCATGAATATACAGCCGACTGTCTCTAATAACTCGTGTTTTTTAAGATTATTGCTCCATGATGTTTTGTTTATTGAAAGAGATGGAAGCCATGCGATCCTCCCTTGTTCATTAAAATATGAAATAAAGCGTTGGAATTGGATAGGAACAATATACGAACTTTGTTTAAAAGTACCTCTGGGCTCGTGGAGAATAGAGGAAAGCGGCGATTCGTTAAAAAATGGAGTCGTGCTAAGCAAAGCTTCGATTGAGTCGCGAGTGCTGTAAACCCATTTGGTATAGCGGAGTTCTCTGTAGCGATTCGTCAAATCGAACGCGACCTCCGGCCCATGTTTCAAAACCGTTTCACTATAAATGATCGCGTTGATATGGGAATAGAACATCAACTGTTGAGAAGATTGGTATAATTTATCCAGAGCATCGTTTAAAGAAGCGCCAACGTGTTTGCCGACCCAAACATTCGCTTTTTGAACCGGCTTACCTCCTTCTTGTTTGGCTACGCTTGTAAAATCGAACATTTGTACATATACGACGTACTGATCTTTTTTATAATCCACGCCTAAAGCTGTAATGTAGTTGATGTCTTGAATTTCTTTCGCGTCCCAGCATCCGGAGAGTGCACATGTCATAACAGCCAAGGCTAACGCGCGCAGTATTCGATACTTGCTCATGGTTGGTCCGGTCCCTTTCTTGTCGGATCTTGCGGACTGAGAATAGCGGGGCGCTTGGAAAGCCGCCGCCGCGTTGTCGCCATCACTCCCTGCATCGCTTCTTTAAAAGTTAAAGGTGAAACCGGGGATAAATAAGGAAGACCGAAAGACCGTAACGTCGCCAAATGCAATACAAGAAGGATGACGGATATGATAAATCCATACATGCCCAGAAAGGACGAAGCGAAAAAACAGAACAATCTTATCCAGCTAGCCGCACCTGCAAGAACTTGGTTAGGTATCGTAGAAGTAGCTACGGAAGCAACGGACGCGATGACCAGCAAGGTCGGCGATATAATTGCAGCTCGAATTGCCGCATCTCCGATGACAATACCTCCGACAACGGTCAGTGTTTGACCGATCGTTCTGGGCAACCGGGAACCCGCTTCGCGGAACATATCCAGAAGAAAAAGCATGAAGAACATCTCCATGGCCGCAGGCATAGGCAGACCAATGCGAGTTTGCGTTATCGTGGCCAGTATCGGGAACGGAAGTTGATCCAGATTAAATTGGGTTAAAGCCAGCCAAAAACCGGGCAAAAAGAAAGCAACGAGCAAGCCGAAGATCCGCATTACTCGGCCCGTGGCTGCAATCCAAAAGGGAAAATGCGCGTCCTCGGGGCTTTTCAGCACAAGAAATAAATTTGCAGGAGCAATTATCGCCAGAGGATTTCCTTCCACTAACAAAATGAACCTGCCCCGAGTCAAGCAATCGACAGCAAAATCGGGTCTGCCTGTGCTAATAAGTAACGGAAATACGGTGAATTTCCGCTCACTGATAAACTCTTCCAGCTGTGCGGCGCTGATAAGGGCATCCACGTCGATTTCTTTTAAACGGCTTTGTATTTCCTGGATATACTCGGGATTTGCAATATCGTGAACGTACAGCAAGCCTACCTTTGTCGCGCTCCGCTTACCGATCGTATATTGTTCCAGAACAAGAGATTCCGAACGAAACCGATTTCGAATAAGAGCCAGGTTTGTACTGTAATTTTCTACAAACCCGTCCCGGGGTCCCTGGATGGATATATCCAATGCAGACTCCTCTGGAATCCGTTTAGGAATATCAGCCACGTTTAAAATAAATACTTGTTTTTCCAGTTCGTACGCGAGAACAAGTTCTCCCGAGAATATGTGTTTCGACAAATTGGCTGGTGTCACAGCCTGCTCAAACAGTTTGGATTGCCCGGAAATATCCGTTATTTCCTGATGGGGATTTGTTTTATGCAATGCCGGAAGCACTATCTCTTTAATTTGGTTATGGTTGCACAAATTTTCACAATAAATCAATAGGATTGAGGCGTCGGAACTCAACTTGCGATTCTCGATGATGACATCCGGGCAATCGGCAAACCATTCGTGAATTGTTTTTTCATTCCATTCAGTGTTTGAACAGTGCATATCGGAATGTGCCGTGAAATATTCACTTTTCAAGAGTAGGTCCTCCTTGCGGTTTGACGAAAAATGAATACACCCAGACGATCAAGGATACTCCTACCCATACAGCCACACTTGCAGGTAAAAAATAAGCCGTTAGCAATTTCAAACACAAATTGTCCGACAAAGGCCAAAATGCAAAACAGAGCATGACGATACCCGTTATTGTCAAGAAAGCAGTCTTCCGTCCGTTAAAGAATTGGGACAGGCATTCGGCAATTAGCCATAGAGAAAAGGCAACGCGCACAAAAGCGCCGGACAGCCATTGATAGATCGACAGAAAATCCATATGTGAAATAAATCGGCCGATCTGAACGATTCTCCACTCTTCGTATGCAGGAAATCGCTGCTTGGTTGCTTCAGGAGTTCCGAATTCGGCAATGGCACCCGTCAATGGACCTATAGTCAAACCTGTGAGAATAATGACAAGGACAATAAGGGCAGGATAACCGATCTTTCCGAATACTCGATGCTGCAGCAAAACAATGAGAAATAATTCGCTTAGACCGCTTCCCGCATATATGATTCCCTGGATTACGGGACGAAAACCGTTCAATAGAACCGGGCGTAACAACGTATAGTCTTTGTGAGGCATATTTCCAAACATAACAAAATAACCGAAAACTACGACGAAAGGCAGCAGTATGCCCGTTGTTATCGCCAAAGCCTTCAATCCTGACTTTGCAGCAATGAACCCGGACAAAACCAAGATGAAAATAATAACCGACGACGGGGTTCGCGGCAAGTAAGACACATGAGTCCATGTTACCGTCTCTTTGAGGGTACAAGCCCCCATTCCGAACAAAGCCAGAAGTAAAGGAAACAGCAATATCAATGACCAATACCCCCAACGATGACGAATCCACTGTAAAAACGAACGATTGTCGATAACACGATTCACGCGTATCAAAACAGGCAACCATATCAAACAGCAAATCATGGCAATACCGACAGCAATCCATGCGTCTTTCCCCGAAACGTTCAATAATATCGGAATTACCGTGACATGATTCAACAAACCTGCCGACATCGTTAAGATCATAACAAGTTGGAGAACCGAAATGTTGTTGGTTTTCATACATGATATCCTTAATTTGGTTAAAATTTGATATCCGTATTATGTGCAGAAGAGGCAGGTTTATTCCTAACCGGCGCTTTCATACTGGCAGCCATCGCCGCAGGCCGTCTTCATCGGGGAGTTGTCGGGGGAATTTTCGGCCAAAAGCAGCCTACCGCTTGAATCATCTTCAATATCGATGCGAATTTCTTTTTCCTTATTCCAGTGAAAGGACAATGGAGAGTCTTTTGAAAAAGTCAGAGTAAGCGTTTTACCTATTAATGAATAAGAAAGCTCGGTTGTCTCGCGACCATATATTTGATCTTCTGCCTCCATATAAACCGCATCCGGACTTTCGAGCTCATCCCTCGACAAGGCGATATATCTTGGGGGTTCACTATCAACCCAAAATGTGACACTAATCAAGCCATCATCTTCAAAATCCTCGTCAATTTTCATTTCCCTGACTTTCATAGGATCTACCACTCTCCTGGAATTTCATATCTCTATTTTCGTCTCCAAAAACTCAAGATACTTCGGATCATCTTCCATAAAAATCCCAATACCGGCACCCATATAAGCCCGGGTTAATTCGTCTGCCGCCTTTTCAAAATTTTCCTGCTCATAATATAACTGACCTAGCCGGAGATGAATGTAGGGATTACCCAAGCCTTTCGGACTCTGTACAGCATTAAAAAAGCACTTGAATGCCTTATCGTAATTTTTCATGCGAAAATGGACATCGCCAATAGCCACGTATATCCATGTAGCGGCTTCCCATTCTCGATGATTTTCCGGCAATAAGCGGAGGGCGGCAATATACTTTTGCTTGCCTGCCTCAAGATCGCCTGCATTCACCAGCTCATCGCCTTGTTTACACAGAGCGGTAATTTCGGAATAAGTGGAATCTGAAAGTTGCAACGCTATCTCCCCTGTTCTGTTCTTTTCGATTTGATTCATGTCTAAAGGTTTGCCCGTGCCCATTCACTCTCATTCATGAGTTTTAGCGAATGATCGTTTGTTGACTTTCATCAAAAATGATTGCGCCTGGTATTTCCAATAAATAGTCTATCGCCCAAATGATATGATCCGTGAAATCACGTTCTTTATCAGGCGAGAATACGAAGCGAATGCGCTCGGTGCAGTCCTCGATTTCAGGCGGACAATCCTTGACGACGCCAGCAATGTAATTTGCATCTGCGACTACATTGGGGCCTGTTTCAAAATGTGCCGAAAAATTCCACCCTGACCAACGAAGAATTACATATCTTTCTTTCGTGAACGGATTCGCTGACGATCCAAATGTCAGACCATTCTTTGTTTCGAAATCAAAATAGGCGCTTAACTCCGATGCAAGACGCTCATATGAGTATGGATTTGACGACTTCGCAAGGTAGGCATGTATGACAGACATGATCCGATTCTCCTAGTCAATAGTTTGTCAATCGTATCGAATATTCCCGATATATTTGATATAACAGTCATTCTTTCTTGATTCTTTGATTTTCCCATGATATTTGTAGTTATATAGCAAAATTACAGCATTCGTATCGCTTGGAAGCTTGTTCTTGTTCAGTTCCAAGTACAAGGGGATAAGCACATCGTCATAGGAACACCCGTCTAATAGAACTGATAGATCCCCGCTTGGCGTATCGACGATATAGGCTTCCCGGAAATCCTCGTCAAAATGGACGATCTGAAACTCCGTACAAAATTCCGGCTTCACGACCTCATCGTCTGTATAATCGAATTCCAAATACTTTTCCAGTTGTTCTTCCGATTTGAATTGTCCTACCCACAAAGAAACTTCTCCAGGATGCTCCCATGTTACATCATCATTATTGTCCATAACCGATTCGTCCTTTCTTTTGCCAAGATATTCGTTCGGAAGAGACTCTAAGGCAAAGTTCTAGGGGGTTTTACTGACGATGGTGACTTCCAGGCAAGCAGAATTCCGGCCTCTCCACAGCATCTGCTAACACCTTCAATGTCATCTATCCCAACCTCCCAAAGCCACAAATCATTGCAGATTTTCCTTAGAGAGCCTCGGCCTCGCTCATTTACAATCCAATCTCCGAGCGGCATGCCCTGGATTTTTATGCGAAGATGTTGTTCGTTTATCATACTGCAAGGGTATACCATTCTCAACATATCTCCCCGATAGCGAGCCTCACCTTTGAATCTCCCGGGAGTTTCCGTTTTAAAAATCCTCGAATCCTCGTATGGAAACAATTTGATCAGATTTTCACCCTCTGCATAGTAAAATGCATCTGTAACTTTTTTTGCGGCGTACACGATTCCGTACGGATAGCTAATATTGTTCGATACATCCTCCACAAAACCGATGAAATTTTCATAAATGTCGTCAATAGGCAGAGCACACTGAGCATCAATGTGATGAAAACTGCCAAACTCATCGTTCATATAACCGAAAGATGCAAACCAAGGAGAATGGCCATTTTGCCCGCTGTATAATCTAAACGCCGTAACTTCTTTTGAAATGAGTTTACTCTTGAGATCGGAGAGCGATGTTTCTATCAAATCAATATCCAATCCATGATCGCCGTTTATGTATGTATAGTACCCCGCAGTTGTAATACTTGCACCGATCGCATCAAAAAAAGACTCGCCTGCATTGCAAGCCTCAATGGGAGTGATTTCGCTTGTGTCGTACATAGCCATTCCCGTACACATGTATCTCATCCTCTATATTTAAACTTATTGGGATTCCAAGATGAAAAGTCAGCTACATAGATTTCATTAAAAATCAAATCGAGCGGCATGTGCTCCGCAGCATCGGAAATTTCATTAAAAGGCGGAGGAATGACAAAAGAAAATCCAAAGTCATCATCAATAATCAACGAACCATTAAAAATACGCTGCCTGGATGTCAACCCGACGATATCCCTCATGGATTGCCCGGCATATAAGCATCCCTTATAGCGCCCCTTATAACTTTGATTGCAACCGATAGAGACGATCAGGCCATTGGAATCCGCTACAATTGTCATAGTGCTATCTAATGTATAGGCAGATCTTACCTCGCCATCCGGAACAGAATATTCTTTAAGCTCGACCCTGTGCCGCAAATAGACTTCATCAATATAATCAGATATATTTCTGCCCAAAACAACATTACCCATCGAATACCCCGATATGACTTCCGCATTAGAATCAATCATCTCACGGCCCTCCGTTCATTTTGCCCTAGATCGCGTTGTAATGGAATCCTTCGAATTTACCAATTTTACTAAAAAATATCACGTGCTGTCCATAAAGGCATCCGGCAAAAAAAATAGAGCAGCCTCCCGGCTGCTCCACTGCTACCCTTCGGCGCTCAACTGCACTCCCATGCGAGGACTCCGAGCACGCGCCGGGCACGAATCCGCTATACCGCTTTTGTAGCTTTTGATCCTGCAGGCGTCCTCAGCAGCCTCATGCCGTTCGCGATGACGATCAGCGAACTTCCGGTGTCTGCCAGTACAGCCAGCCAAAGCGACGACCAGCCGAAGAAAATAAGCGCGAGGAACACCACTTTGACCGCAAGCGAAAAAGCGATGTTCTGCTTAATAATCCGCAGCGCGCGGCGGCTAAGCCCGATGGTGTATGGGAGCTTGGACAGATCGTCGCCCATCAGCGCGACATCCGCCGTCTCCAGGGCCGTGTCCGTGCCGGCGCTGCCCATGGCGATGCCCACCGTTGCGGCAGCCAGCGCAGGCGCATCGTTCACTCCGTCCCCCACCATCGCAACTCCTTTGCCGGGGGTCATCAGTTCCTGGACCGCTTTTACTTTGTCCTGCGGAAGCAGTCCGGCTTTGTAGTCGATTCCGCCTACTTTTGAGGCAACGCCGCTTGCCGTCCCGCTGTTATCCCCGGTTAGCATCACGACCTGTTTCATGCCGAGCGCTCTGATTCGGGCGACGGCTTCCTTGCTTTCCGGGCGGACGCTGTCGGATAAAGCGAGAACCGCGATCACTTCCTGCGCAGTTCCCAGCAGCATGACCGTTTGCGTCAATTGTTCCGCAGATATGCAGCGCGCCAATTTTTCATCGCTCAGATCCATTTGCAGATCGTTTTGGAACCAACGCGGGTTGCCCAAATAATAAGCCGTTCCGCCGAGATGCCCGAGCACGCCGCCGCTTGTCACGGAGCGAAAGTTCTCGATCTCCGGAACAACAAGGCGGTCGGCTTGCGCTTTTCGAACGATCGCCTGGGCCAGCGGATGCTCGGAGTTTTTTTCGAGGGCCGCTGCTATCGCAAGAATTTCATCCTCCCTTTGCGCGTTTAGCGGGATGATGTTCGTCAATACGGGCCTGCCTTCGGTCAACGTCCCCGTTTTGTCGAATGCCACAACGGATACGGCGCCAAGCCGCTCCAAATGAGCCCCGCCCTTGATCAAAACGCCGTTCCTGGCCGCGTTGCCGATCGCCGAAACGATAGATACCGGCGTCGAGATGACTAACGCGCATGGACAAGACACAACAAGCATCATCAGCGCGCGATAAAACCAGTCCTGAAAAGATTGCTGAAAAACAAGCGGCGGAATGATGGCGATTAAGACGGCAATCACAATGACGGCAGGCGTATAATACTGGGAAAAGCGGTCTACAAATCGCTGTGACGGTGCTTTTTGCGCTTGCGCTTCTTCAACGAGGTGGATAATTTTCGCAATCGTATTATCCGTCGAAAGCTTCGTAACCCGGATTTCAAGCGACCCTTGCCCGTTCAAAGTGCCCGCAAACACATCGTCGCCCGCCTCCTTCTCAACCGGAACAGATTCGCCTGTTATCGGCGCCTGGTTGACCGTTGAGCTGCCCTTGGCGACCGTGCCGTCCATGGCGATTTGCTCTCCGGGCTTGACGATCATCAAATCGCCGACCCGGATCGCCTCGACCGGCAATGCGGTCTCGATGCCGTCCCTGCGCACAAGCGCCTCGCGCGGCGCCAGCTCCATCAACCCGCGAATCGAGTTTCGCGTCCGGTCCATCGTGTACGCTTCCAGCGTTTCGCCCAAAGAAAACAGGAACACGACGGCTGCGCCCTCTTCCCACTGACCGATCAACGCGGCTCCGATGGCCGCGATCGTCATCAGCAAGTCCATCCCGATCGTACGGGATCGAAGACCGTACAGGCCGCTTCTGGCAATCCGGTAACCGCCAACGACGATCGCCGCGGCGAAAATGACGGTAAGCACCGCGGTTGGAGCGGCGGAAGTCAGATCCAGCAGCCAGCCGATTGCAAACAACAGTCCGGACGACGCTGTAGGCACAACCTTTTTATTGCGTTTCCAAAAAGGTTTGTCTTCCGCAGGTTGGGGCTTGCCTGCCTGTTCCTCCGCAGCCGAATAACCGGCTTGCTCGACGGTTCTGATAATCGCCTGCGCGGCCGAGCCGTCATGCCTGACCGTCATTTTGGCTGCGCCAAAGTTTACGCTTACTTGACTGACCGACGGCAGCGCCCCGACCTTTTTCTCCAATTTGCTCGCGCAGTCCGCGCAATCCATGCCATCTATCCGATAGACCGACCTATGCCGGTCATCGTCAGGCTGCTCCGCAACGTCATAGCCCAGCTGCCGGATCTTTTTCACGATCGCGGCTTCATCAATCTTCGTTTCGTCAAAGCTGACGCTCATCTTGGATGTCGTAAAATGGGCCGCCACCTCCCCGATGCCGTCTGTCCGGGAGAAAACCCGTTCAATTTTCGCGGCACAATCGCCGCAGTCAAGCCCGGTCAAGGTGAACGTCATGTTGGTGTAACGGTTCTCATGGGAGTGATGATGATGAGTGTGGTCATGGTCATGGTCGTGGTGAGCATGATCGTGATCATGATCATGCCCGCCGCAGCTTGTGCCATCGGCCACAGCGGCAGCGGCTTCGCTGTGCCCTGCCGGCTCTTTGCTTGCTGCTGCCTGATCTCCGCTATCGGCAGTCGAATGCTTGCCGCAACCACATGAATGCTTTGCCTCCATGTAATATCCACCCCTTTACAGCCTATATATGATTAATTGTTCATATGTAATTTCCATATTATGCTGAACCGATCCGCGTGTCAACCGGTCCCGACCTAATTTTTACGGCGGCCTGGCTGGTTTAAATAAAACTCTTTAACAACGATATATTCTGTTTGCAAATGTTAACTTCATATTGCGTTGAAAAAAAGAGCCCTCTTAGCGGGGCTCTTTAACAAACTTAATGTCATTATTCAGTAATCATGTAGGACGTACCCTTTGGTTCAGCTCATACGTCCTGGGATGCATCGAATCCGTCAACAATAGTCAAGCTAATTATTTTGCAGCAAGATAGGCGGCCACTTCAGCCAACCGCGAAGCATAACCCCATTCATTGTCGTACCAGGTAGCGACGGATAACAGTTCACCTTGTACTTGGGTTAAAGGCAGGTCGATAATCGAAGAATGCGGATCAGCTACGATACGGGACGAGGCCCATTCCCCTTCCAAAACATCAAGAACGCCCTTTAACTCGCCCTCTCTTGAGGCTTGTCGAAACATATCGTTAATCTCTTGAACTGTGCACCGTTTTTCCGTTATCAGGTTAAGTTCCGCGATGCTTCCGGTACGGGTCGGAATACGATAGGCTTTGCCTGTGATTTGCAGGTCGCTCCAAATAAATTTCAGAGCTTTGGCTGCACCTGAGGACGACGGAATGATATTCTCGGCGGCAGCCCATGAATCCCGACGGTCCTTCATCGGCTGATCCGTTAACGATTGCGTGTTTGTATACGAGTGTACCGTGGAAAACAAGCCGTATTGAATGCCATAGTTTTCCCGGACCAATTTAACTACCGGTGCAAGCGCATTGGTCGTGCAGCTCGCCATGCTAATGATTTTATGCTTATCCGGATCGAAGCTTTCTAAGTTGATTCCCTTAAGCAATACTGCGTCGCAGTCTTCTAACGATTTGCTCGGGCCGCTGACAAGCACCCTTTTGGCGCCTCGCTCCAAATGCAGCTCAGCTACCGGTCGTGTAACGGCGCGTCCGGTACAATCAATAACCAGGTCAACGCCCAACTCACCCCAATTTGGCAATTCACTGGCAGAATTCAAATACCGGATCTCCCGGTCGCCTATCACGATGGCGCCTTCTTGGGCAGAGACATGCTCATGCCAACGCTTGTAATTTGTGTCCACTTCAAAAAGTGCCGCAAGCGTAGCTTCATCTTTAATATCCGATATGGAAAATGGGACAAACAAATTTTGCTGTAATGCCGCCCGAAGGAGTTGTCTTCCGATACGTCCAAATCCAAAAACCGCAATTTTCCCCATAACAGCCTCCATATATATTAGATTAGTTATCCATTTTTGCTGCTGTGAAAGAATCGTTCTTCTTGCACCAGGCGTTGCACCTATCACACCTAAGCCAACTTCCTGAATCCTTTCACATGTAATCATATAATACTTTCAAAATTTTGTGTAGAATAACTTTAGTTTAGGGTGCGCCCGCCGGCCGCCCCTGATTTAGGAAAATAAAGTTTTTTAATTGAAAGCAATTTAACTTCACATTTGTAAACAAGCCAATATTAAAAATAAATCCAAGGATTTCCTTGGATTTATTTTTATATTATCCGATTACTTCTTGTCCACTTGACACTTGTTCTTGCATCCTGAGAGGTCTCCATTTTTGATTCAACATTTTCACTGTCTTCGCTGGGAATAACCCCGATTCTCGACTTATTAATCCTTTCAAATCATTGATTCAATCCTTGACATTCCCTAAGAATACGGAAGATGAATAAGCCAGCAGCGTTGTTAAATGCGTATAGTAATATTTAACGCCTTGTTCCAAACGTCTTGGCGTTATTTCAAGGTTCCCTGCCGTACCCGCTACCTTTCCAGATGCTATGATTTTTGAAAAAGCATCATCCATAACCTTTTTCACTATAGGATGCCCGGCATCTCCGGGATGTCCCAGAGATTGAGAAAGGTCGGATGGGCCTATAAATAACACGTCAATTCCTTCAACTTTAGCGATAGAATCAAGGTTATCTACAGCATCCTTGTCCTCAATTTGGACACAGACCAACAGATCCTGATTAGCCCGTTGGGAATATTCAGTTAAAGTGATCCCAAATCCGTAATTGGCAGAGCGTGTTCCCACAGCCAAACTTCTGCTGCCGATCGGATAATATTTTACAGCATTGATGATTTCCTGAGCCTCTGCCGCAGAACTGACATGTGGCGCTTGTATCCCCATCACACCGCGATCCATGTATTGCCCGATTAGCTCCGGATCGTTTTTTAGCGGTCTAATGATGGGTGTAATGTTGCTCGCTTCCGCTGCCATTACCATGTATTCAACTGTTTCCAAGGATATGGAACCATGCTCGCAATCAATCAGCACCCAATCGTACCCTAATTTGCCGGCCATTTCTACAAGTTGAACAGAAGGGATCATAATGGAGACCCCTAAAACAGCTTTACCTGCTAAAAGTTTTTGCTTCATCATATTTCGCAATGCAGTATCCCCTTAAATGGTTTATTCACGACTTAATCGTTTAATCAGGTTAGCCAGCAGCCTTGTTCTTGGCACCAAGCTTTCGATAACCACAAATTCCTCCGCAGTATGTGCGTTTCCGCCACGCGGACCTAACGCATCAATCGTCGCGACCCCTACGGCCGCAGTCAGGTTGCCGTCCGATCCTGAACCTATTTTCATATCCGATAACGACTCTCCCAGTTGCATCGCTTCTTCTTGAACGATATTCAATAAATGCTCAGTATTTGCATTTTTGATCATCGGCAGTCTTGTAATACCGCCTTGCAAGACTAATGTGGTTCCTTCAATCATTGTAGTCGAGCAAATGTGTTTGATTTTGCGCTCCAACTCCACGGCCTGTTCCGGTGTCTCCATTCGTACATCAATAGAAGCTTTGGCGTGGGCAGCGATCGTGTTGCTGGTCGTTCCGCCGCTAACCACCCCGACATTGACATGTACGCCTGCATTTGGATCGGTCAAAGCATGAAGTTGAACAATTTTATACGCGAGTTCGCCAATGGCGCTTCGTCCTTTTTCCGGTTCTTCTCCGGAATGTGCCGCTTTTCCGGTTACAAGCAATTCGAATTTACCGCCGCCGCGCCTGCCGGTTATAAGCCTCCCCGTCATATCGCTCGGTTCAACGATCAAAGCATACTTAACGTCTGCCGCTTCCTGCTCAATCAGTTTCCTGGAATAGATCGAACCGTGCTCTTCGTCCGAATTCAGAATGATTTTGATCCGCTTGAAACTCTCGTCTCCTTGTTCAATCAAGGATTTTATCGCAAACAGCATCATAACCAAGCTGGCCTTCATATCGTATACGCCAGGCCCGTAAGCAAAAGATTCATCTCGTGAAAAAGGTCGGCTTTGCGTTGTACCTACAGGAAATACCGTGTCCATATGCCCGATAATCAAGATGTTGGGATGTTGCGCTTCAGGATGAACGATGATCAAATGATCGCCCCGTTCGGACTGCCGATCGACCGTAACTTGAAATCCGAGAGCCTGATAAGCAGAGGCCAACACATTCCCTACCTGATCCACACCCGCTTTATAAAATGTCCCGCTATCGATATTGACAAGCTCCTCAAGCAGCTTGAGCATATCCGTTTCCTTGTCTTCCCAAAATTTTGTTGGCATTGCGCCTCATCCTTTCTTTGCGGCTTTCAAAAGAGCTCCTCTCGTATTTTCACAAAAACAATCAACGAGATACGTCGATCCATTCACATCCACGATCCGAATTCCTTTTGTTCGTTCGGAATCCGCATATATGTCCTCATACTTAACAGTGTCGTGCTGAACCGCCTGCTCCTCGTAACCGTTCAAACCTTCAAATAAAACCCTTCCCGAAAAGCCGCTTTCGCCCGTAACTCCAAGCAAGTGCAAAACCGTTGGGGCAATGTCAATAATGCCTGCCGGAATATGCGCCGCATAGTTCTTTTTAAAGCTGGGTCCGAATCCCATGCAAAACGGCCGCATATCTTCATTTCGGATAGAGCCATGATAGGATTTATTCTCCGTCTTGGAGTTTAGGTAATGAACAACTCCTTGAATGCCATCCGGGTTCACTTCATCGGTCCACGCTGGAACAACGGCTAACAGAGGCGCTCTGTCGTGAGTAATGCTGCCGAGTACCGCGCTCAAAGGCATCGCATTGTTCAGCTGCTGATCAAGCGGTTCTTTCGCCAATAGCATACCGCACCAAGGTTGGGCAGAGAGCCAGTCAGCGAGCGCCTGCAATTCCTCTACTTGATTTTCGTCCCCATAAATAAAAGCGTCCACTGCGACAAAATTCAGTTCTCTGTTCAATTCTTTCCGGGCTTGATTCAAATAATGCTCCAGACTGCCGACCATGTTTGCTGTCGAATGTCCGTGATCGCTGATGAGCAATATATCCAATTCATCCTCGAGGCCAAGTCGCGAGACAGCCTCCAAAATCTCGGACAAACATTGATCCACTAGCTTTTGGGCTTGTCTAGTCTCATGCGATGCGATGCCGAAATAATGCTGCGTATCGTCCGGTTCGGGAAGCCACAGCACCATGACAGTATTCTGTTCATCGGGCAACTGCTGTTCAATGAGCGTCCGAGTTGCCCATAAAGTGCGTTCCTTCTTTTTGATCCAGACATCGGATTCGCTAGCGGCAGGGCCTCGCTCGGCATGCAGCTGGCTAAGCTCCGGGATCCCATAGTCGGTAGAAGGATTCATGACATGCTGCGGATGATGAAAATTCCAGATCAACGAAGCCCCGGGCGAGCTTCCGGCCGAAACCGTCAAACGCAAGTCCGCTTGGGCTAAACGATCCCCTAACGTCGGACGCAAGAGCAGCTCTTCCCCCGTTCGCTGTTGAAATTGCATTAATTCTCGGTGGTCTCCTGTCTGGAGCAGTCCGTCCTCTGAAAAACGGGGCGCGTACATGAGATTGTTCATCAACCCATGCTGTCCCGGATAGCATCCTGTGGTTAAAGAGGCCATGCATACCCGTGTAAGCGATGGATATACCGAATAAAAAGATTGGAACACCGTCCCGCTTTTCATTAACCGGCAATACGTAGGCATCGTATCGGCTTTAACCTGATCGGGCCTTAATCCGTCCGCTCCGATAATGAGTACCCGCCGTCCCGAAGGACTTTTCTTCTCAGCCGTTTTTCCCATGGTGTTCATTCCTTTTTATTTTATAGTCATCCGTTTTTTTGCTATCCTCTATTTCTTAAGCAGCGCACGTATCTGGTCGGCGGCTTCCTTCATCGATTCTTGGGCCGGAACATTTTGAGCATAGGTTTTACCGATTGCCTTTTGGAGCTCTGCTTCGATTTTATCGAAGTCAGGCACGACCGGGAGTGCCCTTCCGTAGGGAAGCTCATCGACAGCGGTTTTGAAGAACGGATTTTGTTCATAAAACTTCACCATTTCAGGCGCTTGAGCGGCAGATTTTCGAATCGGCATATATCCGGTGTGCTGAGTGAAATAAATGGTTTGCTGTTTATCGGTAAGAAACTTGATGAACTTCCAGGCCGCGTCTTGCTTTTCCTTGGGGGCCTTCGCTACAATGGCGAGATTCCCCCCGGAAGACGTAGTTACGGCATACTCTTTAAACTTTGGTACGAAACCGACGCCAAGGTTAAACTTGATACTTTTTTGAATCTCACTCAAGTCGGCTGTCGAGGCCACCAGGAAAGCCACCTTGCCATTTTTAAAATTGACGAGTTCCTGCCCGCTGTCGGTAGTCGTCCCGCCCGTAGGCTGCATCATCGTTTTCGTGTCATATATCATGTTCCGATACATTTCCAAACCTTGAATCGCCGGCGCTTGGTCGAGCACAACCTCCTTTTGATCTGGGCTGAAAATATCTCCGCCATTGGACCACATCAACGAGTAGTAATAGAGAGGCGGCAGATAGGTCGAGAAGCCGAATCGTTCTGTTTTCCCATCCTTGACGACGGTCGCTTTCTTCGCGGCGGCCACCAATTCGTCCCATGTGGACACCGGATGCTCCGGATCAAGCCCGATCTCCTTCACGATATCTTTGTTGTAATACAAGATCGACGTACTCCGGTTGAAGGGAAGGGTGTATGTCTTTCCATCGATTGAAGTGTTCTTTACAAAGCTGTCCACAAAATCGCCGTAATCCAAGTTCGAATCGTTTTGAATATAAGAGTCAAGTGGCAGCAATGCTTTATTGTAAGCAAAGGTTGGCCAGAATCTGGCGTTCAACTGAACAACATCCGGTACAGCATTGCCCACAATTGCCGTCAATAGCTTCTTGCCGATATTATTCGTAGTCTCCTGGAACACCGCATTGACCTTTACCTCATTTTGCGATTGATTAAATTGTTCGACCAAACTCTTGGTGGTATCCCCGATCACCCCGCCATTGCCATACCAAAACTCAATTTGCACCGGCTTCCCCTGCTGATGCTGCGATGAGGAAGAAGACGGAGCTTCTTGCCCGCAGCCTGCCAGCAACATGACCGAACATGACGCCACGATAACACTTTTAATGAATTTACGTTTCATTGGTTTCACCTCATATTTATAATGGCTTATCGCTTACTTTAAACCCGTAGTGGCCACGCCTTTTACAATAAACTTCTGCATGGAAATGAACAATCCGGCTAATGGCGCGATAATGACTGCGGCAACTGCCATGACCAGATTCCACTGCGTTCCTCCTTCCGTAATAAATCGCGTCAGTCCTAACTGAACCGTTCGCAAATTTTCATTATTAGTCACAATGAGCGGCCAAAACAATTCATTGTAACTCTTGATAAAGGACAACAAGATATACGTCACAACGGCTGCTCCCGACAAAGGGATAATCAAATGGCGCATGATTCTGGCGTGTCCGCAACCATCGAGAATGGCGGCTTCCTCCAATTCCTTCGGTACCTGCATAAAGGCCTGCCGCAGCATAAATATGCCAAAGGCATTCACACTGAATGGCGCGATCAAGCCCGCATACGTATCCACCCACCCAAATTGTTTGATCGTCAAAAAATTAGGGATAAACGTGATTTGGTTCGGAATCATCATAGTAGCCAGAACCGAGAGAAATAGAAAGCCACTTCCTTTGAACCGCAGTCTGGCAAAAGCATAAGCCGCCGGGATGATCAGCAGCAGTTGCACGATGATAATGACGCTTGCTGTAAACAGGCTATTGAACAGATACCGAAGCAGCGGAGCGGAATTCCATATTTCTACGTAATTTTCCGGGCGGAATACTTCCGGGATCAAGGTCGGAGGGAACACGAACACTTGATCGAAGCTCTTTAATGAAGTGCTCAACATCCAAACAAAAGGAAATAGCATAATGAATGAAAAGAGACTCAAAAAGGCGTATCCGAACCATCGAAATGCAACTTGTTGCAATCTCATTGATAGTGCACCCACCTTTTGGAGACCTTCATCTGGATAAACGTGATGAACAGAAGGATAACAAAAAGCGCTGTCGCGGCTGCGGAAGCATAGCCAATTTCAAAAAAATCAAAGGCATGTTGGTAAATGTAATAAATCATCATATTTGTGCTTTCGGCAGGCCCGCCTCGCGTCATCGAATACAGCAGATCAAAATCCTCAAAAGCGCCAATTAGCGCGACGATAAGAACAAAAAAGATATAAGGAGAGAGCAGCGGCAACGTAATATTTTTAAACAACTGCAGCCTTCCCGCTTCATCCATCTTGGCCGCTTCATACAGCGAATCCGCTATGTTTTGCTTGCCGGCCAGCAGAATCACCATGTAGTAACCGACCACCTTCCATACTTTCGTAATGATTAGCGCAGCCATGGCCCACCCCGGCTTGGCCAGCCAAGGAGCAGGAGGAATCGAGAAGAAACCGAGCACCCAGTTAATAAGACCGAAATTCTGGTCGTACAGCCATACCCATAGGGTGCCAATAGCCGCCATGGGCGTAATGTAGGGCAAAAATACGACCGAACGAAACAACCTGACGCCCCGCAGTTTTTCATCCAGCACAACAGCCAGTACTGTAGCCAGTAAGACCGTAAAGCCGACTGAGAAGATTCCAAATATAAACGTCTGTCCAACCACCTTCCAAAATTCGGGCGCGGTAAGCATCTTCGTATAATTGCCAGCGAAAATCCAATTAAAATCAGGGGTAATCAGATTCCAATCCGTCAAGCTCAGAAAAAATGTCATACACATCGGATAAAGATGAAATACAACGAGCAGAACAACGGCTGGAAAAACCAATAAATAAGCGGTTAAGTTCGTATACGCCCATTTGGCTCTGCTTGTTTTGCTTTTCACCGATTGCTCGCTCAAACCCCTCTTCCTTTCCAAAATTCTATGGTTATCCATGTGCCATGGATTCAAGTCAGATTCTCCTCTCTCATTTTCAATGGAGACAACGCCGACCTGATCAATGCAACAGCCTCCTGCAATTGTGTCATGGATGTGGCGTATGAAAGCCGAATAAAATGGGGAGCCTGAAACATTTCCCCCGGCGTCACAACGACACCCGCCTGCTCCAGCAAGTATTCGGCAAAGTCTTTGCTGCTAGCAATCGTCCCCTTCTCATAAACAGAACCAAAGTAACGGGACACATCAACCATCAAGTAAAAAGCGCCTCTCGCATTGGGACATGCCAATCCTCGAATCGATCGAATCTCACGAATCAGATATTGCCTCCGTTCATCAAATGATTCGGTCATTTTCTTTACCGTATCTCCTTCATCTTTGAGCGCGGCAATCGCCGCGTATTGACCAATCGAGCTTGGATTGGAGGTGGTGTAACTTTGAAGGACCGTCATTGCCCGAATCACAGGCAATGGGCCGCAGGCGTAACCGATTCGCCAGCCCGTCATGGCAAACGCTTTGGATAACCCGTTTATCGTAATCGTCCGCGATTTAATTGCCTCGCTTAAAGCCGCGATCGAAGGAACTTTATCGCCGTAGATCAAATGTTCATAGATTTCATCCGCAATAATGTAAAGTTGATGACGAACGGCAATCATGCCAATGGCATACAACGTTTCCCGATCAAGCACCGTTCCGGTCGGGTTGTTGGGATTTGTCAGCAAAATAGCCCGCGTCTTGGAAGTTATTTTACTGCTAAGCCGCTCCACGTTTAGTTGAAAATCTTGTTCCGGTTCGGTTTCAACAAACACGGGACGCGCCCCTGCATGTGCGATCATTTCCGGGTAACTCCCCCAGCAGGGAATCGGCAAAAGAACTTCGTCGCCTTCGTTGCATATCGAGAGCAACGCATTCGCCACTGCTTGTTTGGCACCGGTGGTGATTATCACCTCCTCCGGGCTGTAACTAAGACCGTTTTCTCGCTTGAGTTTTTCGCTGACTGCCTGCCGAACTTCATATGTACCCTGCACGGGGGTATATTTTGTCACACCTTTAATAATCGCTTCTATACCTGCATGAGCGATATGGATCGGTGTGGGAAAATCCGGTTCGCCCACGTTAAGAGCGATGAGCTTGCGCCCCGATCGGCGGAGCGCTTCGACTTTATCTCTTAATTCCGCTCCGATGTAAGGATTTAACGCACAAACACGATGGCTCAGTTCGTAATTCAATGATTGTTTCCCCTTTCGTTCCATGTGGTTTCTACATAGAAATCTTAACATCTGAATGTAATACAAGTGTAAAAACAACGTAAATATATTGTTAATTTTATAAAAAACCAATATAAAACAAATTAAAAACAACACGTCATTTGTTTCCAAACGACGTGTTGTTTTTATCGCACTTGAATTTAGATAGAAACCCATTTTAATGAGGACAATTCGATGTGTGTTTTCCATTCTTCAGGCAAGTTCGTATCCGTAATAATCATGTCCACTTCATGTATGGTTGTTACTTTATACAGATGCTTGACTCCCATTTTAGAGGCATCCGCTACAAGCACTTTCTTTTGGCTTTGAGTGAGCAAGCCTTTCATCATTAGCGCGCTCTCGCTTTGAAACGTACTTATATTATCAGGTGTAAAGCCTCCGCAGGAAAAAAAAGCTTTGTTTACGGTAATGTCCTTTAACATGTCTTGAGCGAGTACGCCCGACATCCCCATCGAAGAAACTTGAAGCTCTCCGCCTATCTGAATCACTCGCCCGTCAAATACTCCGTTTCGCTTATATTGAGCGAATTCAAAAATGATAGGAACGGAATTGCTGACTACCGTAAGCTCCTTTTTGTCTCTTAAGAATGGCGGCATTTGGGCGATGGTGCTCCCTGCCTGGAGGAATATAATATCGTTGTCCTCCACCCATTTGGCTGCCTCGGCAGCCAGTTTTCTTTTGACCTCCAGATTGATCGACTCTCGATCGTTATATGCCCATTCCAGCTTTTGATGGCTCGTTTTGATCGCTCCGCCAAATATTTTTTTTAATTTGTTCAGACCTTCCAGCTTGTCCAGGTCTCGACGAATGGTCTCGGTTGTCACGCCGAATTTTTCGGCAAGCTCTTGTACATAGACTTTGTCGTGTTCCTCCAGTTCCTTCAATATCTCTTTCCTTCTTTTTTCCACTTCACTATAGGAAGAATGCATCCTTACCCTCCAAACTATGTATGTCATTCCATTACATTTATCTTAACTGAATCACACCAAAGAATCCATGGGGAAATGACGTATTTAACCTTGCTTTTTGATCATTTACAATTCAATAACAATGCAATTTCATCCTATTACCACATTCAGTCGGAATTTACAACATAAAAACCACATATTGGATTATTCAAGTATTTGGTAGTATAAGCCGATTAGATTTTGTTCGGTATATATACTAAGCGTTATGTATACAAGATGCAAGAATACTACTACCTGACAGATTAATTTGCTCATTTTATTACGGAGACTTGACATTATTCTGCCCGACTAGATGAGCGAGGCTGCACAAAATTCTTTCGATCTGGGTATAAGAAAACACTGCCCGCGAAAGGCAGTGTGCTTCAGCCTTGAAACAAAGATACGCAATCTTGCAGCGCTTATTCGAGTTCCTCTTTTTCTTTTTTAGTGTCATCACACTTTCAACCCCAAAGCTTTGGGAGTCCAATGAATGTGTCGGATCCCCGTCATGCTTTTTCGTGAATTGCGAGGGGTTAATCTGTATTTTTCCCCCGGTTAGACCATACCGGGATACCGTCCACCGAATGCATTTGGACTAACGGCATCAATACGGGCTAAATCATCAGAAGTAAGTTGAATATCTAATGCCCCAACATTTTCTTCAAGATATTGTCGGCGTTTCGTACCTGGAATCGACAAAGTGCCTTTAGCTATTGTCCATGCTATTGCCAACTGTACAACCGTGCAGTTCTTCACTTTGGCGATTTCCCCAAGTTTGTCAACGATGTCAACATTCTTTTGGAAGTTTTCACCTTGGAACCTAGGCAAATTTCTACGAATATCATCGACTTTAAGATCCTCATAATTACGAAGTTCGCCGGTGATAAATCCCCTGCTTAGAGGACTGTAAGCTACAAAAGTGATGCCCAACTCTCTTACGGTAGGAAGGATTTCTTCTTCAACGTCCCGACTCCAAAGGGAGTATTCCGTTTGTAATGCAGAAATGGGATGTACAGCATGTGCTCGACGAATAGTAGAAGCATCTGCTTCAGAAAGACCAAGATAACGCACTTTCCCGGCCTTAACTAGATCAGCCATTGCACCAACCGTCTCCTCAATTGGGACATTAGGATCGACCCGGTGCTGGTAATAAAGATCGATATAATCCAGATCAAGACGTCGCAGGCTCTCGTCGATTGCTTTCTTTACGTAATCAGGGTGTCCACCGATGAACTCCCAATTGGATCCAAATGAAAACTTGGTAGCAACAATTGCTTGCTCCCTCCGCCCTTTTAAAGCTTTGCCTAAAAGTTCCTCGTTATGACCGTTGCCATACGTATCAGCTGTATCAAGCAACGTTACTCCAAGTTCCAGAGCTCGATGAATGGTCTTGATGGACTCTTCATCATTGATGGTGCCGTAGATTCCCGGGGACATCCCCATCATACCCAATCCGATAGAAGGAAAATGGACTTCAATCCGTTCGAATGGATGAAATCGCAAAAGTGATGGAGATTAGCAGAGTGACTCTATATAAATATTTTTCAACCAAAGAAGAAATAATCGGATTCATCGTGGATGGATTTGTTGATTACATGAATGATCCGACTTTCTGCCCATTGGATTCGGATCAAAGTTTCGGTACCCGATTCCAGCAAATATTCGAGCAGTCCGTTTCACTTACCGAATATTTCACGGATATTTTCTTAAAGGAACTCGAAACCAGTTACCCGGATTGGTATGATCGATTGAATGTAGCCATGAAGCAGCGAGAACAGCAGGTTTTGACTTTCTACGATGAAGGAATTCAAAAAGGGATTTTTAATCATATCAATGGCAAGCTGTTAATTAAGCAGGATGAAATTCTAAGGGGGATGTTCAATGCTAAATATCTAATGATGAATCAATTAACTGTTCAACAAATTTTATATGATTATTATCAATTAAAGAAAATTCAGTTATTCAAATCCGAAAAGCTTTCAGCAATTGATGATGAAATCATGATACCGAGAATTGAGTATTTGACTCAAAAGATTACCAAAAACCTTTTTTGACATAAATACGCAGATGACCTGCGTGTTTCGGTTTCGTTAAATTGCCCTTTTCAGCGATACCCCAATAACAAGAGGCTCCCACTGATCTGATAAGCTTCTTGACACTATTTCGGTGTTTGAAAGGCAAAAAAACCCGCCTTTCCGTTCGGGATTGGCGCGTTCCTCATTCGATTTCCGCTTGGTCCTTGCCGCCACTTCGCATTTTTCATTTTTGGGGCATTTTAACTCGAATCCATGCCGTTACGAACAGGAGCAGTCCGAGAAAAACGTAGAAGAAATCGAACACAACTTGGCTCGTTGCCAAGTAAGTCTCGAATACGTCCACGCTTGAGGGTCCCCACATGCTGATTACGAGAGTAAAAAAGCCGATCGGGAACACAATCGCCCGATATTGTTTGAGTCCGAGCCATTGGGCCGCCCCCAATACTGCCGTATACAAATAGGAAGTCAGTTGAACGAACGTACCGAGAATCCAGACGGCCAACATCAAAACGTCAATGTGCTGGAAAAATTGGCCGACGCCGATATAGCGGACAACTTCAATGAACGGATAATTCAACGTGTGGGCATGCTTGCCGAAAAGTAAGACGGATACGAGCCCGGAAACGGATAGCGTAACCATGAGCCCGAACCAGGTTGCCATCATGCACCTCATCGTTTTCTTCTGATTCGACACGAACGGAAAATACAGTCCGAGCATCATATAGCCGGAGAACCAACTGAACGGGACAATGGCCCCCTTGGCGGAAGGAGCAATCCCTTTGCCCATGATCGGTAAAATACGGTTTGCGTCCCATTCGGGAATCGATAAGATAATCAGCAGTCCGAACACGAGGAATGTGAGCGGCAGGAACAGCTGTGCCAGCCGCCCCAACACCTCGACGCCTCCTCTGACCGCAAAGGAAACAAGCAGTAGCATGCCGCCCATGGCGACAAGTGCCGGTGTTTTTTGCAAAAAGACGACCGATATGAAGTCGCCATACTCTCTCAAGATGACGGAAGTCAAATTTACACCGTAAAAGATGACGGTAAAGCCCGCCGCTTTGCCCAGCCACGGACCGAGCAGCCGCCCGCTGTACTGGATGATGGTTTCCGTCGGAAACATACGGCTAAGCCGAAGCATCGCAAGCACGAAGAGCAAACCGGCCAGGTGGGCCCAGATCGGCGACAGCCACAAATCGCGCTCGGCCTCCTCCCCCGTTATCTTCGGAATAAACAGAATCCCGTCGTATGCGGCTACCGCATAAAAAAGAAGTCCTAGCTGTGCTGCGGAAATCTTCCCTTTCTCCACCATCGGCAAACCTCCCCCCTCACTTCAACCCGGCGGTCAGCGGTTTGAGTACACTATTGAATAGCTCGATCGGTCCGGGCATATTCGGAAAAACAAGGACGAGCACGGCCGCGATCCAGCCGGCAGCTGTGACGGCGATCAATGCCGCCCGTTCTCTCTTGCATTCGAATTCGAGACCGCGCCATTCGGCCCAAACCATCAACGCGGCTGCGCACGTTACTCCCGCTATGTTCAACCAAGTCACGGGCTCGACACCTCTTTTCGCGGTTCATCCGGCGGGCTCGTTGTACATCCCGATATGCCGGACGCTAACCTTGACCTTCACCTTGACTTGCATAGAAGGAAAAATCCGCTCCCAGCGGTCTTGCAATTGTTGCCATTCCCTCGGATGACGGCGATTGATCACTTCGCCGAAACCGAAAATGTCGGCCCCCATCCCCTGGGCTTGCTTGATTGTGGTCTTCACACGATGGCGGATGTCGTCGGCCGCCGCTTTTTCGACCTGGCGGATGAATTTCGGATCGGACGTTTTGAAGCGAGTCGTATTTTGAACGACGCTCACCTCAGCTTCGATCCCGACCTCCATTCGCGGCATTCCTTCCTCCAAGCCAGGAACGAATCGGGTGCTGGAAGTAAGAACGCCAATCGATATGAGCGAAGATGTAGGCTCTTTCAACTTCACGGTTTCGACATCGCCTTTCACTTGATGAAGCAGCCATTTCACTCCCGAGAACGACTCCCCTTGGATCACTCCAGCCATGCGGTCGCGGGAAAAAACGGCATAACCTTTCACATAGGGAACGCTTTCCTTGCCATCCCGCGTGATATCGAGGTAAGGCAGAATCGCCGTTTCCGATTTTTTGCCGAGCTTTTGCACCAGGAGGTTGAGCGTTATCGGCCAACGGAAGACGCGAGCGGCTTCACCGCCCAGAAAGTCCGCTTTGGTCTGTTCGAGCGGTGAGGCGGAAGTGAGAAAATCGCGCACGGCTCCCTTGCAGACGAACGGCTGAACCCTCAAGCGAATATGATTGTCGCGCACAAAATAATCCAACTGTTCCCGGAACTGATCGCGGGACAACGCCTCCCCTACGACCAACATTTCCAGTTGCCCCCAGTAGATGTCGCGGGGCAGCTTGCGCTGCAGTTTGGAGGCTGCGGCAGCAGCCGTCGCTCCCGAAGCGGACCAGATCAAAGTCGGACCGCTTCTTTTGGAGGTGTTGCCGCTCATCTGCGTCTTGCTTCCTTCCTGCTTCGGCACGACGATCTCCAATGTCAATTCGATCTCCCCGTCATCCTTTCGGTCCAACCCGGCGATCGTCACGATCGCCAGATCGTTCACTTCCTTTCGGTCCCAGCAACCCGTCGACAATAGCAAAGCGGACACCGCTATCACGAGCGAAAGCCGCTTGCAGGCACATATCCAGGGGAATGCCCTCCTTATCTCCATATTCCGTCAGCGTCCGCCTCCTTCGCCTGGCTCCGGTTTCTGCCCCCGGGCAAGTCGCCGGCGGTTTCGCATACTCGCAAAACCGGGACGCATCGTCATATTCCATCTTGGAGCCCGAATCGCGGTATCCTTCATTTCGTTTGCCTCCAATGGCGCGAACGGGGATAAATAAGGGACGCCGTAGGAGCGAAGCATGCACAAATGGATGGCAACGGCGATAATGCCGAACATAACGCCGAGCATGCCCAGCGTCCCTCCGAGCACGATGAGCGGCAGCCGCAAAAGGCGGATGGCGAGCTCCAGCGAATAATGCGGAGCCGTAAATCCTGCAATGCCCGTGAACGCGATGATGATGACGATCGGCGCCGACACGAGCCCCGCCGATACTGCGGCTTCTCCGACGACGAGCGCACCGACGATCGTAACGGCCGAACCGATTTGCCGCGGAAGGCGAAGCCCGGCTTCGCGCAGCACCTCGAATGCGAGCTGCATCATCATCACTTCCACGAACGTCGGAAACGGAATTGCCTCGCGTGCGGAGGCGATGCTGGTCAACAATTTGCCCGGTACCATTTCATGATGAAAATTCAAAATCGCGACGTACACCGCCGGAAGAACCATGGAAATGAACAGTGTTATGTAGCGTAAGAAACGCAGAACACTGGCGTATAATGCGCGGTTGTAATAATCGTCCGCAGCTTGCAGAAGCGTCGCCAACGTCGCGGGAACGATCAGCGCATCGGGCGTGCCGTTGACCAGCAGAACAATGCGGCCTTCGAGCAGGCCCGCAGCCGCTATATCGACCCGTTCCGTAAATTGCTGTTGAGGAAACGGCGAGAACGGATTGTCTTCCGTCAGTTCTTCTATGTATCCCGATTCCAGCACGCCGTCCAGATCAATGTGCTCGAGCCGGCTTTGCACCTCTTGCAGCAAGGAAGGCTTGGCCAGACCGTCAATATAAGCGATATAGACTTCCGTCCCTGTATAGCGGCCGATCCTTTGTGATTTTAGCTTCAGCTTGACACTCTGAATTTTGCGTCGCAACAGCGATAGATTGGTCGCAATCGATTCGGTGAAGCCTTCTCGCGGCCCCCGCAGCGACGGTTCGGTCTTCGGCTCTTCCACATTGCGCTTGTCCCACTTGGAGATTCCAAGCAGCAGAGCGCCGGTGCAACCGTCGATCAGGAGCACGGTATACCCTTTGATCAATTGCCCGGCGCATTCCTCGACAGTCGCGACCTCATCGGCGGACACGATGGGCAAAAGTCTGTGCTTGACCGCTTGCAAATCGGCGCATACCGCGTCCTGTGATTGCATGAGCGGCTTCAGGACGCTGTTGTCAATCTCCTGCCCGTCCGACATGCCGGGGATGTTGACGAGCTCCGCCCGGATCGTTCCGGCCACCTGGAAGGAGCGGAACGAAACGTCGTCGGCTTCGCCCAAGACCTGTTTGAGCGCCTCTACATTGCGGTCCAACTCCGGAACAAAAGCCGTGTGATCAGCGGATTCGAAGCTGCCGTCACAGGTAGAATTTCGTGTCCGCATGGCCCCCTCCTTGCCGTTCGATTCCATCACTGGCCGTATCATCTTGTTAACGCACCATTATTTTATCCATAAAACGGCTTTTCATCCCATCTTTCACCAGCCGTAGTAACAAGTATGGACATAATTTTCATTCATTTGTGGCGCCGCCACAGCACCGTGGAAGTCTGGATATCCGAAAATTTTATTGTGATTGCTTTCACTTGCTTCGCGCGATACAATAGACCAAATAAAGGAAGTGAAATAGGATGGGAATTGATGAGATTATTCGTGTAGTCGCTTATGATGAAAAGTGGCCTACTTTATTTCAAAATGAAAAAGTAAATCTTTTTCAAGCTTTTGGAGACAATGCTATCGACATACAGCATTTCGGCAGCACCTCGGTACAAGGGATGTTTGCAAAACCGATTATTGATGTTTTGGTAGGCGTGAAAACGCTTGAGTTAAACAACACTGTAACAAACAACCTAATACAGCTTGGTTATGAAGGGTTCGGAGAAACAAAGGGAAGATTATATTTTCGAAAACGCCAAGAACATGCCTATAATCTTGCTGTTGTCATTTGGAATGGTGAGCAATGGGTAAATAACCTTCTCATAAGAAATTACTTAAGAGATAACCCGCATGCAGCCAAGCAATATGGCGAAAGAAAACTCAACGCCATCAATAAAGGATATACGACACTGCTCTCTTATTCGGACGAAAAAGCCGATCACGTATCTAATTTACTCGAACAAGCAAAGAAAAGTAATGGATAGGTACAGACAGAACCGTTACTACTTCAGCGGCCCCTGTTAGTCATGCACAGCTGATTCATATTGTAATTATAATGTAAAAAAAGCCGAGTCAGGGCTTAAACTGCTCCTGAACTCGACTTTTCTCGCGCCCTTACACTTGCGACTGTACATAGTCAATCGTAAATACCGGTTGCTCCATGTTATTGATGTAGATATGAAAACTCCCCGGCTCGACAGTCCATTGCAAATCGGCATCGAGATACTTTAGATCTTCCAAGCTGATGGACATCTGGGCGGCATACTCTCCGAACGCCGGGACTTGAATAACTTGATATGCCTTCATTTCGCGTATCGGGCGAACCGTCTTGGATACCAAGTCTTCAATATATAGGATTACGATTTCCGAGTAGTCATATCGGCTCGGATTGTGAATCTTAAAGGTTACCTTCAGTTCCTGATCCTCGCTGATTCGATGACTCGATATGTTGAAATCCGAGTACGTCGTTCCTGTATAGGTCAACCCGTGTCCGAACGGAAAGAGCGGCCCGATCTCGCAATCCTGATATCGGCTGCTGTAGCTGGACGAATTGGCCGGTCTGCTCGTGCTGTATTCGTTGTAATAAACCGGTGCTTGCGCCGAATAACGCGGGAACGACATCGTCAATTTCCCCGAGGGGGTTGCCTGGCCGGTGAGGAGCGCAGCGACTGCCGCACCTGCGCTGGTACCCGGGTACCAGCACCAAAGCAATGCCGGTATGTTGTCGATAATATCCTGCAAAGCCAACGGCCGGCCGGAATAGCAGACGCATGCGTAAGGCAGATTCGTTTTCTTCACGGCCCGAATCAGCTGCTGCTGCCGTTGTTCCAGCTCAAGCTTGACGCTGCTGTGGCCTTCACCGCTTCGCTCCCAGTGTTCGCCGATCGTTACGATAATATAATCGCAAGAGGCCAAAATATCATTCGGGCAATCCTCGAGTGTCTCATAAGCGGCGATTTGAAGCGAGTTATCCGCCTGCTTCAAGCCCGTCGCCAGTGTCACCACATCGTCGAAGCTTCCTTTGCAGGCCCAATTGCCGAGCAGCTCCCTCGTATCGGCAAAAGGTCCGACAAGGAGAATATGTTTATGCTCCTTGCGCAGCGGTAAAAGTGCATTTTCGTTTTTCAAGAGCACACAGCTTTTGCGAGCCGCTTCTTCAGCAGCCTCCATAGACTCGCGATTCAAAATAATCGTCGGTTCCAAGCCTTCGTCCGTATACGGATTTTCAAAAAGGCCCAACTCATTTTTCAACTGCAGCACTTTCAGGACAGCCGCATCCACATCTTCCAGCAGCGCCGGCTGCTGTTCGATAATCGCTTCAAAATTTTCCAGGTAGAGAGTGGACACCATTTCGATATCGACCCCTGCATTTAACGCCAGCTCAGCCGCTTCCTTGCCATCCTGAGCCACACGATGCTTTTGAAGCTCCGCAACTGCGCCCCAATCCGAGATAAGCAAATCGTCAAATTGATATCGATCCCGCAGTATATCTTTTAACATGGTTCGGCTCGCTGTAACCGGAGTCCCATTGAAACTATTAAATGAGCTCATGACGAATTTGGGCTTTTCCTGCAAAGCAATCTCATAGGGCTTGCCATAATAGGCAAAAAATTCTCTCATCGACATATCAACGGCGTTGTAGTCTTTTCCGCCGATGCCCGCCCCATAAGCAGCGAAGTGTTTCAAGCAGGCCGCTACCCCGCTCGGAGAAATTTTCCCCTCGTGAATTTTCTGGTAGCCCTTGATCATCGCTTTTCCCAGATTTCCGGACAGCAAATGGTCCTCCCCGAACGATTCCATGACCCTGCCCCATCTGGAGTCTCGCACGAGATCCACCATCGGGGAGAAATTGACATGGATTCCTGCAGCTCTTAATTCGGACGCGGTCTTTTCGGCCACCGTCTCTACAATCTTTTCATCCCAAGTACAGGAAAGTCCCAACGGGATCGGAAAAATCGTCTTATAGCCATGTATGGCATCGTGCATAAAAAGCAGAGGAATCTTCAGTCTGGATTTCTTCAAATACTCCGATTGAATCAGATTTGTAATCTTGGCGCTGGATGCGCCGATGACGCTGCCAATCGTGTACAAGGTCTCGTCTTCAAGTATGCGCCGTGAATACTCCGGTCCGGTTTCGACCATTTCCTGATCGATTCTGCCTACATAGGGTTCACCTGTAACTTGAGTGAGCTGTCCGAATTTCTCTTTCAGCGTCATTTTCTGAAGCAATTCGTGCAATTGATTGTTATCCATGATCTTATTTCCACTCCAGGGCAGGAAGAATTTCCTTCTGCAGCTCGCACATCTCGTCAATCATGGCGCAAGCCTGATAATAAGTCGGCGCTTGCGGATCAAGCAAAATCGCTTGCAGCAGTTTGGTTTTCGATTTTTCAACAAACGCCTCCAGCAGCAGTTTATGGATCGTCCCTTGGATATGGATCGTTCCGATAACCGCCGTCGGCAGTTCAACGGTCATAGGCTTCAGGAAGATGCCTTTTCCGTTCACGATAGCTTGAGTTTCCACCACCATATCGTCAGGAAGCCCTTTAATCGCTCCATTATTTGGCAAATTGACCGAATTCAACTGAATTTCATCGTCAAAGAAAATCGCTTCGACGATCGGAATGGCATATTCACCGCTCGACTTCACCGTTTCTTTACGGAACGTATACGCCTCATTCGTCCATGTTTCCTGCGTCTGTACAGGCTCGTACAATCCTTTGTCCAAAATGTTGCCGCTCGCACTATAGACAAAGTCCGGCGTTCTCGAGTCTTTCTTCCAGAGCTGCTCCTGCGTCGGTTCATATCTGTATTGAAGCGCTAGGCCCGCGTAGAAATCCTGCGCATAGGAGATATATTCTCCGATATGATTCGTTCCCGGATACGGGTAATAGCCGTAAAGATGATACATCGTTCTGGAGAGCCCGATGTGGTCGAAATGAGCCAGGCGGTTAGCCTTTTGTTCCTTTTCGCGGAAGAGCGGGTACAAGTCTTCGCCTGTCTTCTTATCCCAAATTTTGGTGAAAAAGCCGAAGTGGTTCAAGCCGCCCCCTTCCATGCCGATTTCTTCGGGCTTCCGCTCGAGAAAATCGCACAGCTGATGAATCCCTATATCCAGACCATGACAGAGACCCACGATCTTAATGGAAGTTAACTTGGAGATGGCTTCCACCAATTTCGCTTCCGGATTCGTATAGTTGATAAACCAGGCGTCGGGGCATACTTTTTCCATCATCCGGGCAATCTCCAGCATCGGCCCCAGGTTGCGGAGCGTATGGAACATGGAGCCCGGACCTCCGTTTTCCCCGTATATTTGCTTGCTTCCGAAGCGACGCGGGATGTGGAAATCTTGAGACCAATAATAATAGCGGTTCACTTCAATGGCTACGATGGCAAAATCCGCATTTTGAAGAGCTTTTTCCAAATCGGTAGTTTGCCAAATGTTGGCCGGATGAGAGAAGGAGGTGAACATCTCATTCGCATACTTAAAAGTCCGATTCACATTTTCTTCCACTATATCCATAAGAGCGATTTCAAGATCGACCTGAGTTTTCAATCTCGCTGACAATACAATATCTTGCAATGCTCCTAAGGCAAACGAAACGCTCCCTGCTCCGATTAATGCAATTTTCATCTTTTTCATGGTTCCAGCTCCTTTGATAATGTAGAAATTATAATTTAGTGCAGGCTATTCCTTTAATGCCCCTACCATAACACCTGACATAATGTTCCGCTGAAAAATAACGTAAATGACAGCAGTAGGCAATGCCGAGATAACCGCTGCGGTAGCAATCATCGGATAATCGATTGTAAATTTGGTTTGGAAAAAATTGAGTCCTACCGGAAGTGTCCGCAGCATGTCGTTTTGAATAAGAATCGTCGGAAGCATGAAGTTGTTCCATGTCCCGATGGCTGTAAACACAATTAGCGAAACTAACGGAGGATACAGCATCGGTACGATGATTCGGAACAAATTTTGCGTTTCGTTCGAACCGTCGATTCGCGCCGACTCAAGAAGCGCTACCGGTATATCCTTCATGAACCCTCTTAATAAAAAGATGGAGAAAGGAATATTCAACGCGATTTGCGGCAAAATGATGGCCCAGAGCGTATTCAGCAAGCCGATGGATTTCAAGTTTGTAAATAAAGGGATAATAATCAGATCCAATGGCACCGTAAGTCCCCACAGGATCAAGAGAAAAAGCATACCCTTCCCCTTAAATCTCATATAAGCGAACGGATAGGCACCGAGCAAGGATAGAAGGACTACCACCGCAACAACAACGATGGTGACAATGACGCTATTCTGAAAATAGGTCACAAAATTTCCGACATCCCAAATGCGTGAATAATTTCCCCAATGCAGCGCTTGCGGCAGTGCCAAAGGTCCGTTGATATTGATTTCGTCCGTTGTTTTTAGAGAAGTATTGATAATGAGCAGGAACGGAGCGATCGTCAACAGCGCCGCTGTAATCATGACTGCGTAGACGAGTGTGCGGCTGATATACGAAATTCTGGTCATAAGCTTATTGATCCTTTTCCCTGATCAGAATGATGGTTCTGGTAACAATTAAAATGAACACTGTCAAAATAATGGAAGCCGCTGCCGCAAACCCCAAACGATTTTCAATAAAGCCTTGGTTATAGACGTAATATGAAATAACATAAGAGCTGTATCCCGGACCGCCCTTGGTCGTTGCCATAACGATATCAAACACGCTGAAAGAGCCGATCGTCATTAAAATGACGACGGTAGTTATCGTTTGCCGCAAGCCAGGAATCGTAACATGGCGGAATTGGCCCCACGCCCCGCATCCGTCTATATTTGCAGCATCATACAATTGCGAATCGACACCCTGTAAAGCCGCAGTAAAGAGCATCGTCGTATATCCGTAGCTTCCCCACAAGAAAATGACGAATAACGCATACATCACAAGATCGGGATTCCCAAGCCAACCCGCGGCAGGCTTGCCGATGCCGATGTTATCCAGAATTGCGGACAAGGGTCCGAAGTTCGGGTCATAGATCCACTTCCAAATTACAGCGGCTATCACAGATGAGATGACTTGCGGAAAGAAAAAACCCATCTGAAACCATTTGGTAAATTTGACATTGCCTCTTACAAGCAGGTTTGCAAAAACGAGCCCGAGCCAAACGGGAATCGTAGCCCCGCCGACAACCCACATTAAAGTGTTCTTGATCGCCTGCCAAAACATCGGCTCTTCGCTAAACAGACGATAATAATTTGTAAGGCCTACAAATTTCTTGGGACTAATTCCATCCCAATTCGTCAGGCTGATATAAAAAGTTTGCAGCGCCGGCCAACAAACAAAATAGATGATCATGGCGAATGCCGGAAGCAGAAATAAGTATGCAAGCGGATTTGTTTTCCCCGCATCCTTCCGTTTATTGCTGCGCTGCAATAAGGGTATGGCTTCTTGTTTCACAAGAATCGCCTCCTCTTATAGGATGGATGCCCATTAGCCCATGGCAGGCTAAAGGACATCTTGTTTCAACATTCAATCTTATTGGCCTTGTGCAGCTTGTACCAGCTTGTTATATTGATTTTTAATTTCTGTCCAAGCCTGTTCCGGAGTGGCCTTATGAAAGAACATCAATTGCAGCTGCTTATTCAAAATATCTCCAAGTCCAGGAACAGCATTGTCCAAGTAGAAGCCCATCTGTGTCGATTGTACCGATTGGTCCACTTCTTTTTTCAACTCAGAAGCTTTAGCACTGGACATATCAGCCTTAACCGTCGGTGTAGATCCGCCTTCATACCAGAGTTTCACGACATCAGGATTCAAGAACGTGTCGACGAAATCCAAAGCGGCTTGTTTCTTGTCGCCGCTCAGCTTCGCATTGAGCGCCCATCCGCCGTCAGTCGCATTGACGGTCGGGTTCGCCGAAGCATTTGCATTAGCCGACGGGAAAGCAAATGCGCCGGTCGCAACCTTTGTACCCTCGAATGTCGGAATGTCCCAGTTTCCGGCAAGCACCATTGCTGATTGGCCCTTTGCATAATACTGCGGTACTGCAGCTCCATCGATGGAAGCATCGTCACTCCGGTAATATCCTTTATCGGTCCAGTCGTTAATTTGATTCAGAGCGTTTACAAACCCTTTTTCAAACGCCGGTGTGATACCTTTTTGGAAATAAAACTGTTTGATGTCGTCCATCGGTACTTGATTGTAGAGAATATCGAACAGCGACCACATCTTCGGCAAGTTGGACAATCCGCCATTTTCCATCGGCACGTAGCCCGCTGCTTTTACTTTATCCAAAATGGCGTTGAATTCATCCATCGTTTTTGGCGGAGTGAGGTTCAATTTACTAAAAATATCTTTATTGTAGAAAACCGTAACAGGTGCCGTCATGAAAGGAACACTGTAATACTTGCCTGAAGTTCTTGCGTTTTGGAAGTCGAATGCGCCGGGAACCTCTTTATCCATCCAACCGCGGCTTTTCACATCATTGGTGATGTCCATCAAGTAGTTATTTTTTTGCAGCATTTGCTGCATCGTGTCATCCACATACACAATATCCTGCCCGGAATCGGTATTGAAAGACAGCTTTAAATTTTGAGCATAGTTGGACCAAGGACTCGGATCGTATTTAATCGTTACGTTCGGATGCGTCTGGTTAAAAATTTTGATCGTTTGATTCATAATGTTAACACGGGCTTCGTCGGTCATCGTAGAAGTTACCGTCAAAGTAACTTTTCCGGCGCCAGCGCCGCCTGAAGCTTTTGCGGCATCATTTGATCCGGATGTGCAGCCGGCCATGCTGAACGCCGTCATCGACAGCAGGAAAAATATTGAATACGTTTTTAATTTTTTCATGTTGCATCCCCCTATTTTTTATTTTGGCCTATATTAACGATGCGGCCGCTTCATCCAGGCAAACGTGCACATTCGGATGCCGCTGCAGTACCGTAACAGGAACTTGATTCGTCACTTCATCGTGCAAAGCTTTTCTCATGATCTCCGCTTTTTTGGCTCCATCGGCGATAAGAATGGCTGTATTCGCTTCCAGCACATGCTTGATTCCAAGCGTTATTCCTTGCTGTACATCCTGCTGCTGATTTTGGAAATATTTCACGGAAACTTGTTTGGTAACGGAATCGAGATCGATAACATGCGTGTACAGATCAAAGCTGACGCCTGGCTCGTTAAAGCCCAGATGGCCGTTCATACCAACTCCAAGCAGCAATAAATCAATGCTCCCATGAGTCTTAATCAGTTCATCCATCGACTTGCATTCGGCTTCCAAGTCGCTGCTTTTGCCATTGAAAAAATGAATGTTTCTTTCCTCGATGCCGCATGGTATAAAAAAGTGTTCATTCATCGTTTGTCTGCAGCTGCCCTCATCCGATTCATCGAGTCCGACCCATTCGTCGAGGCTGATAAAGCGGCACCGGTCAAAATTCACCTCGCCTCGACGCGCTGCTTCCACTAAACAAGATAATGTACCGAGCGGCGAATTTCCGGCTGCAAAGCATACTAAGGAATCAGGCTTTCGATTGATACACTGAATGATCAGTTCGGCTGTCTGCAAAGACATTGCCGTATAGTCGTGAGCTACATACGTTTTCATGCCGCACCTCCTTGTTGGTTAAATATGCCCATTTGTTCGAAAGCAAGAGCAACGGCTCCAACAGCTCCCGCTTCCTCCCCTAAAGCTGTAAGCACGATCTCCGTCGGAATCGGCGTTAAATTGGCTACGGATTCACGAATGAGATCGATTACAAAATGAAGCGATTGAGAAACTCCGCCGCCAAGTATAACTTTTTTGGGGTTCAGCAAGCTGACGATATTGGCAATTCCGATGGACAAGTCGGCGACAAAACGATCAATAATCGAAATCGCTTTTTCGTCCCCTTCGGCATACTGCTCAAACAAAATGTGGGGCAAAATGCCATGCTGAGACAATGCCACCCCGGATATTTTTTTCTCGAAAAGCCCGAATTGACCGAACGCATTGAACTTGTTGTCAAGAACATCCTGCTCCGAAACGAGATAACCGACTTCACCCGCCATATGACTGCTTCCTTGGATGAGGGAGCCGTTCGCAACAATCGCGCTTCCCACTCCGGTTCCGATCGCCACAACAACGAAGTCGTTCGAATTCGGTGCCGAGCCGATCCATCGTTCGCCTAATGCCGCACAATTCACATCGTTTTCTACAAAGACGGGCTTATTCAAATACTGCTGCATTTGATCTCTGAATGGAACATGGCTCCAATTTAATGCGGGAGCTTCGATAATAATCCCTTCTTTGCTATTCGTGACACCCGGCACGCCGAAACCGATTGCAACAACTTGTTCCAGCGATATAGCGGCGGCACTTAAGCTTTTCATAATGTGCCCATAAATTTTTTCAAGCCCTTCCGTCGTTTTTACTTTTTCCTTGTAAACGATTTCTCCGTTTTGATTGGCAATTATGACAATAATTTTTGTTCCGCCGATATCGACTCCAACAGCATAGGTTTCTTCAGCAGAGGTTTGCTGAGAATTGTTCGTACTTAACATAATTTTTTTTTCTGCACCTCAGTTCGGCAATTTGAAAATGTGTTGCTTAGTTAGTTTGTTTGTTCTTCGAACGTACTATCTAAAACGAATATACACCGTTTTCATAGTTATGTCAATTAAAAAACAAACTAAAAAAACACAGCTTGTTTGTAATGGACATACAAACAAGCCGTGTTTAGATTATCCCGTGCATGATAAAAAAATCATTACATAATATTCTGCTCTTGTTCGAAAGCATAAGCAATAACCCCAAGTGCTCCTGCTTCCGATCTCACCGCAGCAGTTTCGATGGTCGTTTGAATCGGCGTCATTTTACTTACCTTGGATTGAACTTCGTTCAAAACAGGCTGCATATAGCCTGACACTTCACCGCTGATAATCACTTTCTCCGGATTGAGCAGACTGACCATATTGGCAATTCCAATAGACAAACTGGTTACAAAGCGGTTCACAGCAAGGACAGACTTCGGTTCCCCCTGCTCGTATGCACGGAACAACTGTTGTACCGAGCCTTGGCTCCCCACGAGTGCAGTTCCCGAAATCTTCTTCTCAAAAACTCCGAATTCGCCGGACACGTTCGTCCGATTGCTCGATACATCTTCCTCAAGCAGAAAATAGGCGATCTCTCCGGCCATAAAATCTTTTCCAAGCACCAAATTCCCGTTCGCTATAATCGCACTGCCGACACCGGATCCCATGCCTATATAAATGTATATAAAATCTTCCAGGTCTTTGGCCCCGCCAACCCATCGTTCACATAAAGCCGCGCAGTTCACATCGTTATTGATGTAAATGGGTTTGGCCAAATACTTCTTCATTTCATCGACAAAGCGGACATTTTTCCAGCCAAATTCGGGTACATCAACGATAATTCCTTCTTTGCAGTTGGTTAAACCGGGAATGCAAAAACCGACCGCGACCACAGCATCCATTGGCACGGAAGCTTTATCTAAACTTGAGAGAATGCATTCATAAATCGTCCGATAGTCTTTATCGGTTTCCCTCCGCTCCTTCCAGACAACATTCCCGTCAAGATCCGTGATGCAAATAAACAGCCCCTTTAACAGGAGCTCAACCCCAACTCCAAAGCCGGACCGCGGGTTAAACCCTAGCTCGATCGCCTTCCGTCCGCCTTCTCTGGTAGATGTACCGAACCCGGTCTCCATCACAAACTTCTTGGAGATCAATTCATCGACGATAGCGGAAACGGTCGAGCGGCTAAGGTTTAATTTTTGCGCTACCTTGGCCCGACTGATCGGTTGGTCGGAACGAATCATTTCCAATACGAGGTTGCGATTTAATTTTTTCAAATGTTCCAAACTGCCTTTTTTCAATTTCCCTGTCTCCTTGGATTTCGTATAAATTTAATTTAAACGAAGAAGCCGATCACGTCAATGAACGCAACTTTCCTTACGGCGAACTAGCCAAAACTGGTACAGGACAACTCAATGGAAAAATTTACAGAGGATGCTGTATAATATTCCAATAAGTTGAGGAGGATCAGCATGGCAGGAGATGCTACAGATTGCCAAGGAAATGGTTAGCGAGTGACTGAGAGGAACACGGGGATAGGCTCTTCCTTGAAGCTTTATTAAATAATGAAATTATTGTAAAATATAATAAATCATATCGGAACGAGCAGAAGGGGAAGGCTATGGACGAAAGAACGCTGCTATTACTTGGAATATTAAAGTCCCAAAGTCTGCATGGCTATCAAATTAATGAATTTATCGATAAAAACTTGAGCAGGGTTACCTCCATGAAAAAAGCTACAGCGTATGCCATTTTGGACAAGCTGAACGCTGCAGGTTTTATCAGCGTACGCGAGGACCAGGAAGGAAACCGCCCGCCGAGAAAGGTGTATTCCATTACTCCGGCCGGCGAAGAAGAATTTTACTTGCTTCTTCGTGGAAACCTGTCTGAGCAGGATACTACGTCCTTCAAGGGCGATATTGGACTTATGTTCATGGACTATCTACCCAAAGAAGAAGCGATCGATTGTCTCTTGCTGCGTTTGAATGGGTTGACCGAACAAATCGAAGAATTGCAACAAATGCCTAAACATAAGTTCTCAAGAGGGGTTGATTTATCGATCGAGCATCATCTTGTATGCAAACAGGCTGAGAGGAACTGGTTGCAATCTGTTATTGAAGAATTACAAAAAGAATAGGCTTTCGTTCGATTCGTACATTTCATAGCGGGTTTTGCGCTGCAGCGCAGAGCCTGCTTTTTTTGTGTCGGTTTTAGCATGAATATTACCAAGAAAGAAAATTAAAGATAGTCAAAATTCAAATAGTCAGTATTGACTAATCATATTATGCAATATATAATCAATTATGAATTAGTCAGTTATGACTAATCGAAAATAAACTATTCAGGAGGAAATCATGTTATTATTTTTCGCGGTTCTGTTTATAAACTTAGCGTTGGTTGCTTATACTATCGGTGTCTGGGCTGAAAAAATTTCAGGTCGGCTGAAACCGAAGCATCTCGCTTTCTTCTTTGCCGGTCTATTGTTCGATGGAATAGGTACTGGCTTTATGGGGCAGCTGAACCCAAACAGAGAGATTAATTTGCACGGTATTACAGGCATGGTCGCCCTTCTGCTGATGCTAATTCATGCCATATGGGCAGCAATTGTATTATGGAGAAAGAAGGAAAAGCAAATCGGTCAATTCCATAAGTTTAGCTTAGTGGTTTGGGGATTGTGGTTAGTACCTTACTTGATTGGGGTCGGACTAAGTATTTTCAAATAAGCCATCGCTTTGCCCCATCTCCCGAATATTAAGGGATATGGGCATGGCAAAAAACGCCTCTGTTATACTTCATAACAGAGGCGTTGCTGTCTTGTGGTCCCCGACTCCGGCGCGTACCGGAACTTCACGTTTTTCGTTCCCGCGGAAGCACAATAGATGCTGTTCCACCGAACGGCTGCATCAGTTAAAGCATTAAAGTTGAAAATGATGAAACTCGGTCCCCCCATAGAGAGAGAACCGAGTTCATTAGGCGGTTAAGGATTATTTTTTGTAAAATTGTTGATACGCCTGTCTTCTTTCTTTCATAATGGCTTCGCCCCCCGCATCCTTCCATTCCTTGAACTGCTGGTCATAGATACTGTCGACTTCGGTAGACTTGGCGGTAATAATCTTAGCCAACATCTGCTTGACCTTGTCGTTCAGAATCTGCGAATACTTGATTTCCGCTTGAATTGGAATGTCGACGCGAGGACCTGTATAGCCGTCACGCGCACCGGTCTTAATGCTGCTGATTGTAAAGTCTTTAAATTGCGGATCGGCTGCGTTGGCTGCAATGTTCTTGTCTGGCGAGTCCGTGCTTACATATTTGCCGTTCATAATCATGGCGTAATCTTGATTATTAAAGAGAATTTGGGTGGCTTCAGGCGTTGTCAATGCAAATGGAATGCCGTCGTCGCCTGTTTTGTAAGAAACGCCTTCTTTTCCGAATTGCAGTGCGATAAGATTGTTCGGTTCCGCCATCCAGTTCAAATATTTGATAACCGAATCGACGTTTTTGCTCGCTGCCGGAACCATCAGATAAATACCGCTAGGGGAATACATCGGTTTAGGATACTTGCCGTTCGACGCTTTGAACGGATCGATCGTCGCGAGAACAGCTTCAGGATTGTTTTTCTTCAGGTTCGCATAGTAGCCGCTGTAAACCGGATCATTTGTGTTCGGTGTAGCAGACCCTGCGAGGCCGTTGACGACTTGTTTGTTGAATGTCTGACTGAAGTCTGCCGCAAGCGGGAAGTCTTTATCGAGCAGACCTTCATTATATAGTTTGTTTAAGAACTTGAAGGCTTCCTTGTTGCCAGGCAGCGTCCATCCATCCGGATCGGCGAACAGATCCTCTTCTGTGATTTTGCTCCAATCCCAGAAGGAGTTGGTTAGCGGCTTAATATGGAACATATCGATCAACGAAAAAGGAATAACCTTTCCGCCGGTATTGCCCGGGTCCTTCTCTTTAAACGCTTTCAATGTTTGATACCACTCGTCCGTTGTCGTTGGCAGCGGCAGATTCAATTTATCCAGCCAATCTTTACGAATGATTGTTGTCGTTTGCGATTGAATGACCCTCAGCGCCGGAATGGTATACTGCTTGCCGTTAAAAACGCCGTCCTTCAACGTAGGAGCAAGAACTTTCTTCAACTGTGGACCGTATTTGTCGATCGCCGGCCCGAGATCTGCGATACCGCCGCTTTGCACGTAGCTTTGAACGGTTGGCTTGTCATACGTAAAAACGAGATCCGGGGCTGTTCCCGATGCCATCAATACATTCAGCTTCTTGACTTCCTCAGAGCGAGGAACGGTGACGAACTTGACAGTAATGTTGTTCGGATCGCCAAAGTTTTTCTGGATGTACTGCGTCATGAAATTGTCAGTGATTGGCGGGGCGCCCGCCGGCGCATTACTTCGATCAAACAGCTCGACCGTTAAAGTGATCGGCGGACCCTTCGGGGTCTCGTTCGCCGCAGTTGAACTTCCCGGAGTGGTCGAGTTACTTGAGCTGTTTTGCGAGCTGCTGCAGCCTGCAAGCGAGATAGCGGTCGTCGCTAAAACTGCCATTGCTACGTTAATGGTTTTGCGAAATTTGACTCGCATGTTTGTATCCTCCCTTTAATCTGTCGAATGTATAGTGAATTCAACCGCTTGAAACGGTCGAGACAGCTATCAGCCTTTTACTGCACCTACAAGCATGCCAGAGATAAAATAACGTTGGAGCCACGGGTATACGAGTAGAATGGGCACCGTTGCGAACATGATGCTTGCCGCCTGCAAGCTCTGCGGCACCGGAGCAGATCCTCCAAAGCCTTCTTGGGCAGTGGCGTCGTTCACCTGGCTGTTGATCACGATCTCATAAAGCTTCTGTTGAATCGGATAAAGTTGTGAGTCGTTGATATAGAACAGCGCATCCTGAAACATGTTCCATCGATCGACCGCCGAATAAAGAGCCAATGTCGCTATAATCGGCAACGACAGGGGCAGCGCGATCCGTAACAAATAACGGAAGTGCCCGCATCCGTCCATCCAGGCGGAATCTTCTAATTCAGCCGGGAGCTGAGAGAATGAAGTTTTTAAGATAATCAATAAGAAAGCATTGATAAGCAAAGGAATCACTAGCGACCAAACACTGTTCAACATATGCAGCTGTTTAATCAACAAGTAATTCGGGATAATCCCGGGATTAAAAAACATCGTGATGATAATGAGGGCAAACAACAAGTTCTTTCCCTTGAAATTCCGCCTGCTAAGCGGATAGGCAGCCAAGATGGTGGCGATCAAACTCACGCCCGTATAACCGGCCACGAGCCAGACCGTAAACATTAGCGAGCGAATCATACTCATGTCGCCAAACACGTTCTTGTACGGTTCGAAATTCAAATCAATTGGCCACAAAGTCACTTCGCCGGACATAACAGCCCGGTTGCCGCTAAGCGATAGAGCAAAAATATGAAGCATCGGCACAACACAGAATAAACAAAAGATGCCCAGCAGGAACATAATAATGATATTGCCGATTTTCTCAGTCGGATTTTGAATCATGGATGTACCCCCTTTAGAAAATGCCCTGATTGTTGATTTTTCTCGAAATGAATTCTGCTGACAGAAGGAGAATCAATCCGACTACAGATTGGAACAAACCGACGGCCGTTGCGAGAGCGAATCTTGCCGACTGAATCCCTACGGAATATACATAAGTGCTGATTACTTGGGCGTAGTCCATAACATACGAATTTTTCAGCACATACGGCTGCTCGAAGCTAATGTTGGCCATATTGCCGATTTGAAGAATGAACAGGACAACGATCGTCGGCTTGATGCCCGGCAAAGTGACATGCCAGATCTTGCGCATCCGGGTTGCGCCGTCCACTTCTGCCGCTTCATACAATTCCTTATTGATTCCTGTAAGCGCTGCGAGGTATAGGATCGTTCCCCATCCCGCATTACGCCAAACTCCGGTCCCCACATAGGTTGTAATCCATAGCACCGGTTTCTCCAAGAAAGGAATAGGGGAAGCGCCAATCGCCGTCAGCATATGATTGATCGAACCGTTATTGGTTGAGAGCAATTCAATGGCCATTCCCCCTACGATGACCCAGGAAATAAAGTGGGGCAGATACATCAATGTCTGGCTTACCTTTTTGTACCATTGAACCCGCAACTCGTTCAGCAGAAGCGCTAAAATAATGGGAACTGGAAATGTGAGCAAGCCAAGCACGTTCAACATCAAAGTGTTGCGAAGCGCCTTATAAAACTCGGGCATGGCGAAGATTTCTTTAAAGACTGCAAACCCTACCCAAGGACTGGCCCAAACGCCCTTGAATATGTTGTATTCTTTGAAAGCAACCATAACGCCGGCCATCGGAATGTACTTGAAAATGATGAAGAATGCCATCGGAACGACCATCATGATGTAGAGCGGCCATTGTCGTTTCAAATAGGCGATGCCACCTCCTTTGACTGCAAGAATGGAGGTTTTCGTGCTTGCTTCCGTTTTCATTACATCGTTCCTCTCCATTTGGTGTACTCTCCTTTTTGTATTTTTTATATTTGAATTGTAATTTTAAGCGCTTTCAATATCCATGGACAAACTTTTAACCGTTTGTATTAATTATGGATAACATTTTTATTAAACTCCCCTATCTTTGCATAAAAAAAGACCTATCGCTGCTTCCGCGATAAGTCCGATTTATTCTACTTGTTTAGGGTTTCAAATTCCTGCCGATCAGATCTGCTATTTTCTATTAAAATTCTGGAGGGGGGAAAACCCTTTATTTTTTTGAATAGCTTGCTGAAATAATAAATGTCTTCAAAACCGCATTTATAAGCAGCTTCCCGAACGGTAAACTCACCGCTAAGGAGAATATTCTCAGCATTGTTGATTTTCATTCTATTGATATACTCTTTAACGGATGCCCCCATGTATTTCTTAAATAGAGTTCCAAAATACGCGGTAGTCAAGCCGGCAACAGATGCCAGCTCCTCAACTTCAATTTGATTCTGCAAGTTGCTTAAAATGTATCTAATAGATTTCTGAATGCGTTTGTCTATATTCGCATTGTTGTCTTTATAGTACAAAGACTTGAAATAATAATGAAGAATCAGAAACAGCAATGCACGCGCTTTCAATTCATGACCTTTATTTTTCTTTAACCATTCAAATGTCAACTCATTGTACAATGAATGCAATTCTTCTGGCTCGTCGATATGTGAAATTAAAGGAAACGGCAAATGAACGTCCTTGCCTTCCAGATCATAGAGTTGGATGTTCAGTGCATAACTGGTCATCAAATTTGTGGGGTCAGTGGTTGCGCTTCGGCGGCTGCCTTTAGGAATACATATGAGATCCCCTTGATTGACTTCATGGACAGTGCCATTAATGGAGTAGTAAGCCCTTCCCTTAAAAATATATGTTAAATCGACAAAATCTGTCGTCGCATCTTCAATAATCCAAGTGGGTGTGGAGTGTCTGTTGATGAATAATTCAATTCGAGGATTAATTTCGACATATTCCATAGAAATTATCCTTTCTAATATAAAATTATACAATTAACCCAATACCTACTGATTGAATCTATTATATTATGATCTTTTTGTGGATTCAAGGAAACTCTACATGGAAAGATATAGGGACATGCTGCCGAAGAATGAAATTTCAAATCCCCCCCTTTCGTTTTGAATATTGTAAAACTTTGTTCAATGCGTCTTCACAGTTTATGTGAAATAAATCACAACCATGCGGTAATATAAAACTAAGCAGTCCCAACATGATGATAAGAAGGTGATCCGCTTGAGCCCGTCGCAAAAACACGAAAAACGCCTCATGATTTTAATGTTTGCCGTCGCTTTTGTAATGCTGGCCTCTTTTGTCAGAAAGCTTTTTTGAAACCCGCCAACACCATGAAAAAAGGAGATGAAACCTTATGCCTAACTACGATCCCGTTTTTTACAGCCGCATGCTCACGGAGCTTACTTTATCGTTTCATATCATTTTCGCAACGATCGGCGTCGGCGTGCCGGTGATGATTATGCTCGCCGAACTTGTCGGCATACAGCGCAAAGATCCTTACTACACGCTGCTCGCCCGCAGATGGGCGCGCGGATTTGTCATTACCGTGGCCATTGGCGTCGTAACCGGGACGGCCATCGGCCTCCAGCTCAGCCTGCTTTGGCCGAATTTTATGAAAATAGCCGGTCAGGCCATCGCCCTGCCGCTTTTTCTGGAAACGTTCGCCTTTTTCATCGAAGCGATTTTCCTCGGCATCTATTTGTACACCTGGGAACGGGTCAAACCGAAGCTTCATTTGCTGCTTCTGGTGCCGGTCGTTTTGGGCTCCTCGGCTTCCGCATTTTTTATTACAACAGTTAACGCGTTTATGAATACTCCCCAAGGATTCACCTTGAAGGACGGAATGATCACGAACGTGAAGCCGCTGCTCGCGATGTTCAACCCTTCCATGCCGACCAAAGTGGCCCATGTGCTCTCCTCGGCCTACATGACCGGCGCTTTCATACTGGCAGCTATTGCCGCCTACTCGCTTCTCCGAAAAAGAGGCGACGACGCATACGCCAAAAAAGCACTGAAACTGACGGTCGCCGCAGGTCTCGTTTTCTCGCTGGCTACCGCCTTCATCGGGGATTTGTCGGGGAAATTTTTGGCCAAAAACCAGCCGGAAAAGCTGGCCGCAGCCGAATGGCATTTCGAAACTTCCACGAATGCGCCGCTCGTGCTCGGCGGTATTTTGACGGAAGACCGTGAGATCAAATACGGGTTGAAAATCCCGTACGCGCTCAGCATTTTGGCCGGAGGCACACCGGGTGCGGAAGTCAAAGGACTGAACGATATTCCGGAGGATTTGCGCCCTCCGCTGTACGTTCATTATTTTTTCGATATCATGGTCAGTATTGGCATGTTTACGATTGTCGCGGCGGTTTTGCACCTCTGGTTTTCCCGCAAAGCCTATGGCAAGCCGTATCCGAAGTGGCTGCTGTTCGTCATTATTTTGTGCGGACCGCTGTCGATGATCGGGATTCAATCCGGATGGTTTTATGCGGAGGTCGGACGGCAGCCCTGGATTTTGCGCGGGTATATGAAGGTTGCGGAAGCAGCCACGTCTTCCCAACAGGTCGATACGATGCTGCTCCTGTTTTGTCTGCTGTATCTGGTGCTGGCGCTGACTGCGGTTAAAGTACTGTCCAAGCTTTTCCGAAAAAACAACGTCTCGAACGAGCTAATCGCGCTTGGCATCGCAAAGGAGGGCGGTCAACGATGAATTTGGAATTATTGGGAATAACGGTGTTATGGATATTTTTGTTCGGTTATTTGATTGTGGCATCCATCGATTTCGGCGCAGGATTTTTCAGCTACTATTCCGTGATCACGATGAAAAAGCATATCATTCATAAAGTCATCGAAAGATACTTGTCGCCCGTCTGGGAAGTCACCAACGTCTTCCTCGTCTTTTTCTACATCGGCATGGTCGGCTTTTTCCCGGAAACAGCCCGCTATTACGGGACTGCGCTGCTCGTTCCGGGCAGCATCGCCATCGTCCTGCTTGCCGTCAGGGGAGCCTACTATGCGTTCAGCACGTACGGTTCCAAAGACAACAAATGGTACATGCTGATCTACGGCGCAACGGGCCTGCTCATCCCGGCGACGCTGTCCGCGGTGCTGATCATTTCCGAAGGCGGCGTTGTTTTCGAGCGCGGCGGAGACATCGTCATGGACTGGAGCGCGCTTCTCGGAAGCACGTACACCTGGGCGGTTGTCCTGCTGGCGCTTGTCAGCGTGCTATATATTTCGGCCATGTTTCTGAGCTACTATGCTCACAGGGCGCACGATTTGCCGGCGTTCAAAATCGTACGCGGCTACGCCCTCTTTTGGAGCGCTCCGACCATCGCAGCCAGCCTGTTCGTATTTTTCGCGATCAGCAGGCAAAATCCGGACCATTTTCGGAGCATGCTCGATCTGGGCTGGATGTTCGGCGCTTCACTGCTCTGTTTTCTGGCCGCCGTCTGGCTGGTCTGGAAGCAGCGCCGGCTTGGGCTCGCTTTTATCATGGTCATTTTGCAGTTTGCGTTCGCCTTTTTCGGTTACGGAAAAGCCCATTTGCCGTACATTCTTTATCCGTACATTACGATCCACGACAGTTTTACCAACCCGTCTATGGGCATGGCGCTGGTGATTGCCTTTATTGCGGGACTGCTTATTTTGATTCCGTCCCTAATCCTGTTAATGCGCCTGTTCCTCTTTGACGCCGATTATGTGCAGGGCAAGCGGGCTTGAGCCAGGCCGGTCGGTCAACTATGTTTGACGTGCTGGAGCGTCTGCGTAAAAATTTGCTCGATATGGCTGTCATCAATCGAATAAAAAACCGTCTTCCCCGCCTTGCGCCGTTTGACGATCCGCAAATTGCGCAGGTAGCGGAGCTGGTGGGAGACGGCAGATTGTCCCATGCCGAGGATAACCGTTAAATCGTGGACGCATAGCTCGCCCTGCAGCAAAGCGTAGATCAATTTAACCCGCGTCGGATCTCCCAAAGCCTTGAAAATATCGGACAAATCCGCCGCGGTAGTTTCGGAAATCATTTTTTCTTTAATTTCGGCAACATTGGATGTCCCTTCGCAGGAATCATCGCACTGCTCTTGAAATGGTGTTATTTCTGCGTGTACGTCCGCCATTATGACCGCTCCCTCTTTTTTCTGATTGATTCATTATAACAAAAAAGAAAAACCGGCTCTACACTACCGGGCATATCACATACTTGCACGGGAACAAGTTTATACTAAAACTTGTTCTTTTGTTATGCGCCTATGGCGGCGCGGCCGTTCTTCCCCAACTAATGCCTCTCCTGCACGATTTGTGGTGTTGAAGTGGGCCTTCCCTCTCCTGCACAGGTAGCGGGCGCAGAAGTGAGGGGGACAAGGCGGCTTTGCAAGGAAAAGCCTGCGAAAGTGCAGGCTTTTTCCTCGGAAATGGTTCATTTTGGCGAAAAGCCTGCGATTGTGCAGGAATTTTCCGTTACCAGGAGATCACCGGGCAAAAAGCTGCACTTTGCCAGGTTTTCTTCACACAACCTGGCAAATTGCGCGATCGGCTCCGGCGTGTGGGTTTCCGGTCAGGCCTCATATGGTCGACCGACCGCCATCATGCAGCGTAACACCGAACGCTCGAAGCTGCGCGCGGTGCACTTTTACAAGCATGTTTCGCATTGCGCTAGTGCCGGCTCCAGCAGTCTCAACAAGCCTAAATTAAGGCTTGTTCTTTTTTATTGCCAATCGGCGCATTCTGGAATATAATACATATGAACAAATGCTCATATATTAATTCAGGAGGGATCACATATGTCGTCGCACAACCACTCCCATCGCGATCATTCCCATGATCATTCGCATGAACACGATCACTCGCACGGGCATCATGACGGACAGAATCACGGACATAACCATGGAAACAGTCACGGCCACCACCATCACGGACACGGGCATGGACACTCTCACGCCCCCAATAGCAAAAAAGGGCTGACCATTGCGCTGATCATTACGAGCGCCATCATGCTGCTGGAATTTTTCGGAGGACTCGCTACGAACAGTCTCGCCCTTCTCTCCGATTCCGGCCATATGCTAAGCGACGCGGCTTCGCTCGCATTAAGTCTGACAGCCATGTGGTTCGCGACCAGACCTTCGTCCCCACGCAAATCGTTCGGGTACTACCGCTTTGAAATATTGGCGGCTTTGTTCAACGGAGTCTCCTTGTTCATCATCGCCGCGTTTATTATCAAAGAAGCTATCGACCGTTTCTTCGCTCCGCCCGAAGTTTCCAGCGGCTCGATGATTCTTATTGCCGCTGTCGGATTAATCGCAAATCTGGCAAGCGCCTGGGCGCTGATGAAGCAAGGGGATATCGAGGGCAACATCAATGTAAAAAGCGCCTACTTGCACATTATCGGGGACGCACTAGGCTCGGTTGGCGCGATCATAGCCGGATTGTTCATGCTTTCCTTCGGCTGGTACGTTGCGGACCCTATTATCAGCGTGGTCGTCTCCGTCCTTATTTTGAAAAGCGCTTGGGCTGTAATCCGCAATGCGATCCATATTTTGATGGAAGGCACGCCGATCACGATTGAAATGGATCAGGTGAAACAAACGTTGGAACGCATTGACGGAGTTATTAACGTGCATGACCTTCATGTGTGGACCATTACGTCCGGCCTCGATTCTTTGACCTGCCATATGCTGATCGAGGACGATAAGGACGGTCAAGACATTTTGCAGAAGGCGATTCACGAAATGGAAAACAAATTTCAAATCCGTCACACGACGATTCAAGTGGAAAAATCCAACCTGCAGCATGCGGAATGCAAGATATAAAGCTGCAGGCAACAACAAAAAGGCTGCGATGAAGTTAGTTATCGTAGCCTTTTATCATGCATAATCGGCCATCATAAGGTGACCGTTGCCTCCTGACAAGTCCCTTCCTCGTTCCATATGACGCGTTCTCCGTAATTTTTCCCCCAGTTGTACATCATTTTCAATACGGGCATTAAACTTTCACCGTGTTCGGTCAACGTATATTCGACACGGGGCGGAACTTCGGGATACACTTTCCGGTAGACCAACTGATCTTCTTCCAATTCACGCAGCTGATTGGTTAACATCTTTTGCGTAATATGGGGGATCAACTTTTTCAGTTCGCTAAACCGTTTGGTTCCCTCCAGGCCGAGATGCCACAATATGATTAATTTCCATTTCCCCCCGATAACCGCCAAAGTTAATTCTTTCTCGCAATTTATCTCCATAAGATTGATTCGTTCTTTGACTTCACTGGCCATGATCATCCTCCTCCTTTCCTTAGTATACTATAAATTCACGGTTCGTTTTTATATAGTTTGCGCTATTTAATGCCGGCGCCGATTTACCGAAGCGGCAAAAGGTCAATGCATCCGCTCATGCGGACGCATTGACCCTAACAACATGATGTGGTTGACGACCGTCATGCGTCTCCACACCGCGCGCAGCGCGCGGGCGCTTTCGCGCCCCGCGGCTTATTCCAGGTTGGCGTGTCTGCCGTACATCCGGCCGGAGTCCAACCCCTGTTTGTCCATCAACCTGAGAATGACGGCGTCGTAAAACACCAACAAAGTTTGCTCGAATAAAGAAGCCATAGGCTGAATAGTCGTATGGCCGCCGCTCGCTTGATCTTTGGGCGAACCCGGCAGTTTCACGGCAACATCCGCCAACCTTCCGATGGTGGACTCGGGAGCAATCGTGACGGCAACAACGGACGCCCCGAGACTTTTCGCTTTCTCGGCCATCGGAACCAAGCTTTTCGTTTCCCCCGAGCCCGTGCCGATGACGAAAATATCGCCCCTGCCAATGCCCGGAGTCACCGTTTCACCGACCACATAGGCGTCAATCCCGGTGTGCATCAGGCGCATGGCGAATGCCCGCCCCATTAAACCCGATCTCCCGGCTCCGGCCACAAACACCTTCCCGGATTGCAAAATAAGACCGGCCAATTTCTCGGCCTCTTCCTCGCCGATCTGCTCCACCGAACGCACAAGCTCCTTGACGATCTCGGCTGCGTATTCGATCGTTTCCATGGCGGTTAAACCTGACGGATCAAACGTTTCATTTCCGCCGCGGCCGCCTTTTTATCTTCATGGCCGGTAATGCCGCCGCCTACGATGACCAGATCCGGATTGGCTTTGATAACTTCCGGCAGCGTATTCAGCTTGATGCCTCCTGCGATCGCCGTTTTCGCATGCTTGACGACGCGCTTGATCGCCGTAAGCTCTTCGAAAGAGTTTTTGCCTGCGGCCTGATGGTCGTAACCGGAATGAACGCAGATATAGTCAACGCCGAGAGCGTCGATTTCTTTTGCCCTGCCTTCAATGTCCTTCACGTTGATCATGTCGACCATAATTTTTTTGTTTTGCTTTCTCGCTTCCTCTACCGCGCCGCGAATCGTCGAATCGTCGGACGCTCCCAGAACGGTAATGATATCCGCTCCCGCTTCGGACGCTTTCATGACCTCATACCCGCCGGCGTCCATAATTTTCAGATCGGCCAGCACGCGCAGCGACGGAAACGCCGCTTTGATTTCTTTTACGGCTTTCAGCCCTTCGTTAATGACGACCGGCGTGCCGATTTCGACGATATCAATATATTCCCCTACCTCCGCAACCACTTGCTTCGCTTCGGGAATATCTACTAGATCCAGTGCTAATTGCAGTTCCATCCTCGTATCGCTCCTTCTGAAATAAAGTTGTTCTTCAACACATGCTTATTGTAGAACCTTAATTTCATTTAAGGAAGTAGGCACTTTGGCGTGCGGTAGTTACGCAGAGGATACTATTGGCGTATTACACGGCCCGGCCTCTCGGATTTTTGGCGGAAGATCCCTGCAGCAACCGTTCGTATTTTTTCTCCAGCGAATCCCAGCGGTTGCTGAAAATAATAATCCCGATCGTAGGCAGCACGACAACCCGCGCAATCATATAGCTCAAAATAAACGATCCGTTCGTAATCAGTTCAATCATGCTGAAAAGCAGTGCGAGCCCGACCCCAAAACCGAGAAAACCGTGCATGAGCACGTATTTTCTCCTGCCCATTTCACGTTTCGCCCGCCACTTCGATATAAATTTTCCATGATCCATGCTCTCTCTTCTCCCCCGCGGAATTTTGCCAACTAACTGCACCCGGATCTATTCCTGAGCAGTCAAAATGACAGGTCCCGCTTTCGTAATGGCAATTGTATGTTCATACTGAGCGGACAACTTCCCGTCAGCGGTTCGCGCGGTCCAACCATCGTCGTCGATCGTCATGCGATACGTTCCCGCGTTCAACATCGGCTCAATAGTAAAAACCATCCCTTCCTTAAGGCGGAATCCTTTGCCCGGCGACCCGACGTGCGGGAAATTAGGCTCCTCATGCATGCTTCTACCCACTCCATGGGCAAGCAAATCGCGCACGACGCCAAAACCGTTTTGCTCCGCATGGTGTTGAATCGCATGGACGACATCGCCGATCCGGCTGCCGACGGTTGCCCGTTCGATACCGATGTACATGCACTCTTTCGCGACCCGCATCAACTTCTCGGCTTCCTCCGAGACGGAGCCGACCGCATAGCTCCATGCGGAATCGCCGACCCAACCGTTCAGCTCCGCAACGATATCAATGGTGACGATGTCTCCCTGCAGAAGCGGCTTGCTATTCGGGAACCCATGCGCGATCACATCGTTGACGGAAGCGCACGTTGCATACCGGTAGCCATTGTAGCCCAAAGTGGGCGCTCTCCCTCCGGCGTTCGTGATAAGCCGCTCCACTTCGTCGTTAATCTCCTGCGTCGTTATGCCCGGGCGAATCAACTCAGCCACTCTTTTGTGGCATGCCGCCACGAATGTCCCGGCTATTTTCATTTCTTCGATTTCCGCCGCCGATTTCAAAGTCACCATATTATCTGCTCCCTCCCGGCAAAATTCCCGTAATCAAAGTTTCCGCTGCCTCGTCGCCATCCATCTCTTCATGCTGATGATGAATATGCAATCCGGCATAGCCGACCAGCGAGCCAATCAGCATGTTGGCCGCCTTTTCCGGGCTTCGCCCGCCGGCGCATTCCCGCACAACCTCCGCCAGCGGCAAGTACAGCTCTTCGTGGAACCGCTGGGACAGCTCCCGGTAACGGCCGGTGGGCAGCTGATGAAAATTTTCCGCCGACATTTTGTACAGGATGAACACCGATAGATCCTCCGACCACTGGCGAAGCATGAGCACGATATAATTCCGCAGCCGCTCATGCCATGGTCCTCCGCCACCCAAGGCGGTTTCCGTGACCGATTTCGCCTGTTCGAAAGCGCACCACAGCAAATCGTCAAACAATTCGTATTTATTTTTGTAATAATGATAAACCGTTCCATAACCGAGTGCGGCTTGGGCCGCTACATCGCGCATTTCCATAGTTATGCCTTTATCGATATACACCTGCGCAGCCGCCCGCAGCATTTGCTGCATCCGGTTCGCACGAATCTCTTCGTTCTGTTCCTTCGTTCGGGGAGACATGATCGGAAAGCCCTCCTTTTTTGACCTACTGCAATGTCAAAATAAAAATACAATAATTTTCCTTTCCCGTCAACCCGAAAATACACTGCACGTATTCCCCGCTTCAAAAGAGGCGTCGACAAGCCGTATATTTGAGGCGAGGCACTCATCTATGTGGGAAAAGGTCCTGCGCCGGCCATTTCCTCCAGCATTTGCTGTGTAAACCGAATCCACTCCCGGGCTGCGAAGGATAAATATCCGTTGCGCCTCCATATCATGGCCAGCTGCCACGGAATTTCCGGCTCGACCAGCGAAAGCAGGCGCACCCGGCTCCGATCGAGCGCTGCGCATATCGTCTCGGGCAGCATCGCGATGCCGAGGCCGGCCGCGACCATCTCGCTGATGAAATCCCATTGCGAGCTTTCAAAAAGCACGGCAGGCTCAAAGCCCTGCTGTTTGCAGGCCGCAAGGATCCGGTCGTGCAGGGCGAAGTCTTCGCGAAATAAAATAAACGGCTCGGCGGCAAGCTCGGCCAGCGATACCTGCGTGCGCCCAGCCAACGGGTGGGACGGGTGCACGACCAGTTTCAGCCGTTCCTTGACGAAAGAGAACGCATGAAACAGCTCCTCATCCGTCGGCAGCAAAATGACACCCATGTCCAGCAAGCCGCCGGCGACGCCGGTCTCGATTTTTTTGGAGCCGTCTTCGACCATATGGATCGCAAGGCCGGGATAACGCTGCCGAAACTTGCTCATGACGACCGGAAAAAAGCTCGATCCTACCATCGGCGGCAGTCCGATCCGAATGCTTCCGTGCTTCAAGTGCGTCAAATCGTTCAGCTCCGACTTTAAATATTCGAACGATTTCATGATCGGCTCGGCGTGTTTGACAATGACCTGCCCTGCATCCGTCAGCTCGATCCGCTTCCCGTTGCGGACAAACACCTCAACCCCCAGCTCGTCCTCCAAATTTTTGATCGTCTTGCTGATGGTCGGCTGTGTCAGATGCAGCTCCTCGGCCGCTTTTGTAAAGCTGCTCCAGCGAACTACCTCCAGCACATACTGCAAATGGCGCAAATCCATAAGACTCCCCCACTCTCCCATTCTGTATAGATAAATGGAATGCATGACATTCATACTATTCATTTTACCTATGAAAAGCTTTCATGTACACTTGCATGAGATAAACCTCTATCGAGGTCTTTTCGAAGATGAGCGACCGCGTTTAGAGGTAGGTTTAATCGCCAATAAGAATGCGGTTCAAAAAACGAAGGAGGCTGGGGAATGAGAAAAGCTCTCCTGGTCGCGGCGCAAGTTTTGTTTTTCACCGCGGTTTCGTTCGGAATGAATGCCCTGACAGGCTGGCTGCACGTCCCTGTTCCCGGCAGCATTGCGGGCATGCTGCTCATTTTTGCGCTGCTGCAAACGCGAGTTCTCCGGCTGGAATGGGTTGACCTCGGCTCGAAATGGCTGCTGGCGGAAATGCTGCTGTTCTTCATCCCTTCCGCCGTCGGAATGATTCCTTATAAGTCCCTGTTGCTCACGAACGGGCTGCGCATTTTTATCGTTATTTTCGCAAGCATGATCATCGTGATGGCCGGTGCAGGCCTGCTGGCGCAGCTGCTCGCCAAACGCAAAGAAAGGAAGCGGGAAACATGCTCCCACTAGGCTGCTTCATCATGACGGTGCTGTTTTATTACGCTTGCCGACAGCTTTACCGCCTTTTCCCGTTTGTGTGGCTGTCCCCCCTGCTGCTCGTTCCGATCGCGCTGATCGCGGCGGTAGCGTATACGCACATTCCTTATGAAGCCTACGTCGCAGGCAATCGCGTGCTGACGGACATGATCGGTCCGGCTACTGTGGCCATGGCTGTTCCGCTGCACAAAAACTTTGCCATGCTCAAAAAGCATGGCGCTACGATCGTGATCAGCGTGTTTTGCGGAGCTGTCCTTGCGATATTGACTTCGGCGCTGTTCTCCGCCTGGCTTCACCTGGGGGCGAATCTGACGGAAAGCCTCGCACCGCGCTCCGCAACTACGCCTATTGCGGTTGCGGTTTCCGCATCGATCGGCGGCATACCGAACATCACCGCCGTATTCGTCATGGTGACGGGGCTGCTCGGCATCATCGTCGGGCCGCTTGCGGTGCGGGCATTCCGCATCCATAACGACATCGCCCGAGGCATTATGTTCGGAACGAGTGCACATACGGCCGGAACGACCAAAGCGTTCGAATTCGGCTCCGTGTCCGGTTCCATCTCTTCGATCGCAATGATTTTGACGGCTTTCTTTACGTTGTGCGCCGCGCCATGGGTGATGCGGCTTCTGGAACGGTTTGTTTTTTAGCCCGGCCTCCTTCATGTTCTGATAATTTTTCAGGTATTGGCGTATGCTAGTTCCTAACAGATCAACATGACATTGGAGGCAAAATGAGAATTCTGATAACGCTAAGCATTTGCTTTTTGCTGTTTCAGACCGCTGCGGAGGCGGCCCCCCAGAAGGATCGAAAATATTATGAATCCCGCGGAGAAGTTGTTTGGGAGGTAGCGACGAGTGAGAAAGTGATTGCCTTAACATTCGATGACGGCCCTCATCCCGTGCATACGCCGCAAATTTTGGATCTGCTTAAACAATATGACGCGAAAGCGACTTTTTTTGTCGTCGGCAATAAAGTGAAGCTGAATCCGGACCTGCTTCGGCGGGAGGTCAATGAAGGACACGAAATAGCCAATCATACGTACAGCCACGCCTATTTAAGCCGCAGAACAAATATGAAAAAAGAAATCAATCAAACGGAGGAGCTGATCGGCTCCATTACCGGACAACGCAGCCATCTCTTTCGTCCGCCGGGCGGCGTTTTTAACGAACGGCTTGTCGATATCGTCAAGCAGGAAGGCTATAAAATGATTATGTGGACATGGCAGCTCGACACCAGAGATTGGAGCACCCCGGGGGTGGACAAAATCGTCAACCGAGTGTTGAAACACTCCAACAATGGAAATATCGTCCTATTTCACGATTATGTAGAGGGTCCCACTCAGACCATTGACGCTTTGAAAAAGATATTACCGGAATTGAAACAGCGGGGCTACCGTTTTGTCACAGTTACCGAGCTGTTGAGCTACAGCAATGCGATTCCCGCCAAAAAGCCGTAAAGCGCATCGACGGCTGCGCTAAATTCCCTTCATCCTGCACCTGCCTTTGGTCCCGTGCGGGATTCTTTGCTGTCCCCCGCCGGCCGAGCCGGTGAAGTGGCCAATTTTATGGCGGATGATCATCCATTACATAGACAAATGTTTATGACCGTTACGACAAAATGAGGTGAACTTCAGTTTGTGGTATTTCCGGCCCCCGGCGATTGTCCTCCACCTGGTATAACCAGCCGTTTGTAGGTCGCTTTAGAAAGCACTGCTTCTATCAGCCTACCGGAGCCACCTGCGAAAACAATTATAATACGTATTAATACCTATTATTTTCGAACAAATTCGTGACAAACTGGCAAATTTCGCAAACATCTAGTACAATGAAACTATGATTGAGATCTGCTCGAAACGGCAAACTTGGCGAAAGCCAAGGACGCAAAGCTACAGGGACTGCGGTTTTTCCAAACCATGTCAGCCAGCTGCCGAAGGATTGAGAGCGAGCAATTGCCTCCCTTTGGCCACCTGTAAGAGTGGCTTTTCCAATCAATTGATGGAGACCCAAGGAGGAACATTCTCAGATGAGCGACTTACAAAGATTCGACCTTTCCGTGCGTGAACTTAGCGAAATGATCGGCAACGAACCGGCGCAAGAATTAGTCAATTGTCTGCAATCTCTTTCTTTGCAAGAGCTGGAAGAACTCAGCGAATCATTTGAGATCATGATGTCTGCGAAGTAATCAAGAAATAAGCTTAGTCCGAACCCCGCCTGCCGGGGATATCAGACTAAGCTTTTTTTCTACGCTTGCATGGTGCTACCTTGTTTGCGAAACACCCTGGATACGATGGCCGTCCGAATATAAGGACGTATGGTCAGCCCCATCCGATCAGCTGTGTCTAGCCTGTTACACTTTCCACAAACTTCTCCAAAGCGGAAATGTCCGTGATGTTTTTGTTGCATTCATGGCCGTTCATGCACAAATAATTGCCTACCGCTTTATAATAATCGGGCGAAGAATGAGCTGGCCTTTTTTTGGATATCGCCGTAAATAAAGCGAGCTCCTCGTATCTGCCGCATAAAAAGCAATAACTTTTCTTGTTAATGGGCGTAAATCGGCCCTCAACCCCAACGAACTGCCCGTCTTTATGGTAAACCATGAACAATTTATTGGTCGAGATGTCGGTCCAGCTCAAATAAGTTACATAACGGTAGTCTATCGTCGATAAATCAGGAACCTTTAGTTTCTTGTTTTTCGGAAAAAGCTTCTGAATCTGTTTTTCCGAAATTTGCGGAAATGCCGCCAAATGCGGCTCTACCGCCCTCAAATACGTTTGGAAATCGTCTGCCGTTTCCAATGCGGAGATCCGTTCCACGATTTGTTTGCGGTCGTCGTCTGCAGCTTCCTGCAGCAGTTCCGCTATTTTCGTTTCCGTGCCGTATCTGACGGATTCCAGCACCTTCGGATCGGCAACCGTTCTGAGCGTTTGCAGCAGCAAATGCGTCTGCTTTTTAATAAAATTATATTGATGGTTTCTAATAAATGGTTCACACATACAGGTCCAGCCCCTTATTTGTTAATAGATTGAAATAAGGTGCAAAGCCAAGTATTAGAAACGATGTATGCTTTGTTCGGGCGATTATTTTGGAACAATTGTACGCCCATGCAAAGTATCGCCTCTAAAATGGGCTTTGCATGAGACTGTGCCAATCCGGCAATCTCTAATTGCCATCTGTACCACCTCCACGTCCGGCGATATGGATATTATAAACAAAATTGCCCGTTATCTCAATCCCGTCCGGGGATTGTGTCCCAGCCGAGGATTGCCGCATCGGCTTTAGTGGATATCTTTTTTGCGGAAATTTCCGCCTTTGACATCGTGAATATTGCCGACAGCAAGAAACGCCGAAGGATCGATCTCATCCACGATCGACTTGAGCTTGGCCTCTTCCAGCCGCGAAATGACGGTGAAAATGACTTTTTTGTCGCCGCCGCTAAAGACGCCTTCGCCATGGAGATAAGTAACTCCCCTGCCCAATCTGTCGTTCAATGCGGCCCCGATGTCCTCGGAATTGTCGCTGATGACCCATACGGCTTTGGACTGGTCCAGCCCTTCGATCGTAATATCGATCATTTTGAAATCGATATAATAGGCGATCAGGGAATACATCGCATGATCGAAGCCGAAGACGAAGCCTGCGCTCCCGAGTATAAACAAGTTGATGAACATGACGATTTCGCCTACGGAAAAAGGAGACTTCTTGCTGATCAGGATAGCGACGATCTCGGTCCCGTCTAGGGAACCGCCCGAGCGGATGACCATCCCGACGCCGATGCCCAGAATGACGCCGCCGAATACCGCGGCAAGCAGCGGGTCTACCGTAATCGCCTTGACCGGTATGAGCAGTGCGGTGCCGACGGACATCAAGATGACGGCGAACAGCGTCGAAACGGCAAACGTTTTGCCGATTTGTTGGTAACCGACGTAAAGAAAAGGGAGATTGAGCACGGACAGCAGCAGCCCGAGCGGCAGATGAAACAAATGCGCCAGCATAATCGAAATGCCTGTAATGCCGCCGTCGATAATTTGATTAGGGACGAGAAAAATTTCCAGGCCAACGGAAAATAAAGCCGATCCGAGCACAAGTAAAAAGATGCGCCGAATCAGCTTTATTTTCGAAAGTTTGGGATGTTGGGCGATAACGGTATGCATGCGGGAATCCTCCGAAAGTTTCTTCCGCCTATTATATCCAATCCGACGGGTTCTACTCTCTTCTTCCCTTGCGCTCTTACATGGTGCCGCCGCCTTGCCTGATCTCGGGAGGAATAACCTCCGGTCCTTTATTTATATACTGATAAATGAAAGTGCCGATCTGCTTCTCGTCAAACGCCGTCAATTCCATCGTCTTGGTCCACGCATTCACGACGATCTGTTTGTCGGCCGGAATGTCCGTGTTCGGCACTCCGAGTACGCCTGAGCCCGCTTTTTTGTACTTGGAGAGCGTTTTGATTTGCTCGATTACGCTTGCGTCCGCATCCGGTTTGTAGTAGATGATGATATCTCCATGCTCCAAATTGTGGACAAGCTTCTCAGTCGGCGGTTTTTCCGTGTAAAAGCCGAATTTCAGATCGTGGGGACTGTGCGTGCCCGATGTCGGAATTTTCATCTCGTAATGCTGCGGATCGTCGGAATGCCCTCTGCCGTAATCTTTATCGGTCGTTACTTGAATCGGAACGCCGAAATTTAAAGCCTCAACGTTATATTTGCCGCTTGCGTTCACGATGAAGTACGTTCCGGTAACAAGGACGGCGGCAGCGAGCAGCACGTGCGAAACGAGCAGCGCGGTTTTGCTTTTCTTTTTCAAAGCGGCTTTCTGATCTTTTTTCAACCGGCTCGTATTTTCTTTGTTCAGTCTGGACGCATAGACGTATCCGATTACAGCGAGCGCAAGAAGACCGATGCCGAGTAACAGCAGCCATAAGTATGAAGAACTTGCTGCATGCGATGAATGATCCATTTGATTCATATCCATAATTGTGTTAACCTTCCGTTCTTCGAGTAAAAAGTGAGAGTTTGGACAATATCAACACATCAAGCACAAACAAAATCAAACCGATATTAATCGCGTAATCCGCAGCATTCAATATCCCGTTCTTGGATTGAAAATGAATGAAATCCGTTACCTGGTTAAACAGGATCCGGTCCACTGCGTTGCCGGTCGCACCGCCGACGAGGAACGCGGCTGCCGCTTGCTTGACGGGACCTTGCAGCACGCCTTTCCGGCGGTAATACAGGACGGCGGCGACGAAAAAGACGGCGACCGGTACGAACAAGCGGCCGTAACCCTGAAAGGAGCTGAAAGCCGCTCCGCTATTTTCGTAACGGGTAAACTCCAGAACGCCGTTCCAGATCACGATCGAATCGCCGACCTGCATGTGCAGGCGGATCCATATTTTGGACAACTGATCGACGCCCACAACCAGCAGTGCTATAAGATAAAAAAGCATCTCAAGCAAGGACCAGTCTTATGGCGATATTGGACGGATCTTGAATAACCCATGCTCCGGCCTGTTCGTGGGCCGGAATTTGCGCTTGCCGCAGCCGTTCGAGCGTAAGCGCAAGTGCGGCTTGATCGGGGAATCGGATCGTAAAATAAGCAAGCCCCGTTCCGTTCGGCGGCGTCGCCGGCGTCCCTACTCCGGCCCAGATGTTGAGTCCGATGTGATGATGGTAGCCGCCTGCCGATATGAACAATGCGCTCATCTGTCTCCGGGCGTCAGCGGCAATGTCGAACCCCAGCACGTCACAGTAAAATTGCTTCGCCGCCTCAAGGTCGCTTACATGAAAATGGACGTGCCCGATCGCCGTACCCGCTGGCAGCCCTTGCCAGTCGCGGCCTTTGGTTTCTTCCAGCAAGCCGTCCCAATCAATGGGATCGCTTGCCATCACGTAGTTGCCTTCCGCGTCGCGGCGCCAGCTGTCGCGGGGGCGGTCGCGGTAAATTTCGATGCCGTTATGATCGGGATCGGTAATGTACAAAGCTTCGCTCACCAGATGGTCCGCTTGACCGATGTGAATGCCGGACTCGATCAGATTGCGCAAGGAAAGTCCGAGGTCTTTCCTTTCGGGCAGCAGTATCGCGAAATGATACAGCCCTGCCGCAGACCGCCGGGGTGTGACGATGGCGTTCGGAACTTCCTCAAGCACGATCAAGGTGCTTTCCCCGTCCGCGGTAAGGTTGGCCGTATTGGCCCCGAGACTCAGCACCTTCAGGCCGACGACATCCTGATAAAACCGGACGGACCGGTCCAGCTGACTGACTTTCACTTTCAATTCTCCAAGCCGGATATTTGCATCCATTTGCCCAGCCATACGATCATTCCTTTCTGAAAATCATATCATCGAATTACGAAAGTTAATTACTTTTCGTAACTTAGTGTATAATAATAAACTTCGTGTGTAAAGTTTTATGTTTTTGCGCACCCGCTCCGCTCATTTCGCCGGCAGCGGTCCTGTATAAACCGACTGCGGGCGGTAAATCGACGGCTCTCATGACAGCGGCGGTATGGAACTCCACAAAAAACGCCAAAAGAGCTTAACCCGCAAGTGAGTCGGTCACTGGCATGACTTAAGCTTTTGGCGCATTAATTTAACCGGAATCTGTAACCCGCTCCCCATACGGTCTCAATGTATTGGGAATTGGAGGCGCCAGCTTCGATCTTTTCCCGCAGTTTGCGGATGTGGACGGTAACGGTCTGGGAATCGCCGAGCGCGTCCATCCCCCATATCCGCTCGAAAAGGTGGTCTTTGCTGAACACGCGGTTCGGGTTCACAGCGAGGAAATAAAGCAGATCAAACTCCTTCGTCGTCAAAATCGCTTCCCGCTCGTTCACAAAAACTCTCCGCGAACCGTAATCGATCAGCAGCCCGTGGACGCGAATTTCGTCCTTGTTGTCCTTGGCGCCGGTCAGCCGCTCGTACCTGGCCAAATGCGCCTTGACTCTGGCGACCAATTCCCCGGGCTTGAACGGCTTCGTAATGTAATCGTCGGCACCGAGTCCGAGACCGCGGATGATGTCGATATCTTCCTTTTTGGCGGTTACCATCAGAATCGGAATGTTATGCTTCTCGCGAATTTGCCTGCATACCTCGAAACCGCTGATCAGGGGCAGCATCAAATCCAAAATGATCAGGTCGTACTCCCCGCTCATGCCCAGCGTCAAGCCCTGCTCGCCGTCGGTTGCGATATCGACTTTGTAGCCGTTGACCTCCAGGTAGTCTCGTTCCAACTCGGCAATAAGCTGTTCGTCTTCTACGATTAAAATACTCTGGTTCATCGTTTATCACCGTCTTTATCCGTTTTAAGCGGCAGTGTGATCGTTATGGAAGTGCCTTCGCCCTTCACGCTGCGCGCTTCGATCGTCCCGCCGTGGCCTTCGATCATTTGCTTGGAGATGGCCAGGCCAAGCCCGCTGCCGCCCGTGTGGCTGTTTCTGGAAGGATCCGCCCGGTAGAACCGCTCGAATACGTAAGGAAGCGCAGCCGTATCGATCCCCTGCCCGTTATCCGTCAGTTCGATGACGGCATGTTCATCCGTTTTCCAAGCCCGCAAATGAATGCGCTTCTCCGGCTTGTTCATATATTTAATGCAATTGTCCATAATGTTGGAAAATACCCGCTTTATTTTATCACGGTCAATAGACACTTTTGTCTGCTGTTCGAATATGATATCCGAATCATAATGGACGCCTTTTTTTCCAAGTTCAAATTCCAGTTCATCCGACCAATCCAATAAGAAAGCGCGAATATCTACGGTTTCAAAATGGAACGGCAGCCGTTTCAAATCCAGTTTGGAATACAAAAACAGCTCATCGATCAAATGATCCATTTCCTCGGCTTTGGATGAGATGATCTCGATATATTTTTGCCGTTTGTCCGGCGTATCCGCAATTCCGTCGCCGATTCCGTCGACATATCCCCGAATGGCCGTCAGCGGCGTGCGCAAATCGTGGGAAATGTTGGAGATCAGCTCTTTGCGGTTTTCTTCGTATTGCAGCTGCGTTTGAATCGATTGGTGCAGCTGTCTGCGCATATCTTCAAATGCGATGCTGAGCTGCCCGATTTCATCCTTGCTGGTCGGTTCCATATGAAAATCCAGATCGCCCGACTTCATTCGTTTCATCGCGTTTTTAAGCTTCTGAAGCGGTTTGATGATGCTTCTGGATACAAAATAAGTCAGCAAAGTATGCGTAAGAATAAGAATAACGACAAGAGTTATGAACAAGATCGGGAAAAATTTTTGGGCAAAATTCACCAGCGGATCGACGGCCGTCACCGCGAATGCGCTTCCCGGGGACTGATCTGCGTACATAAAATCGAAATGCATGATTTCTTCCAGCTGGTTTCCGTACCGGACGGGCTCTTCTTTTTCCGTATGCCCCGGACGGTCGAAAGCTGGCAAATGGTTCAAAACTTCAGCCTGCTGAAAAGCGGGCGAAACGTAGACAACATGGCCGCCCTTGCGGACGATCAGATACGATTTGTTCGCCTGCAGCTCTTGATCCAGATCGGCCAAATAAGCCGCGTCCGCCAGCATCGACGGATTTTTTTCGGCTGTACGCCGCATCTCTTTCATCGTCCGCTCCACGTTGTGGTTCTCGAAAAACCCTTCGCCGGTGCCGTACTGATCGCGGATGCTTTGAAAATCGCCGCGGAAAACGACGACCAGCAGCATGGCGGTAATGATCATCATGACTAGCGGAATAATGAGCATGGCTGCGTAAGAGAGCAGCAGCTTTACACGTATCGACATAAGCGGATTCCCCGTTTACACTTCTTTTCGGTCAAATTTATAGTAACCAAGCGCCAAAAACAACATGCAGCTGGAAATCAGGAAAAGCGAAGCTGTCAGCAATTTGCCGGCCGCGACCGTCGGACTGAGCCAAAGCATGTGCCAATCCGTGTAAGAAGCCGGCGAAAAGGCGGAAACCGGGCTGTACAGGAACGGAGCGATTTTGGCGGCGGCGTACACGACGATAGTAAATACCATGAAGCCGCTGGCGCTTTTAAAAAACTGGGCGATGCAAACAAAGACGGCGGACAGAGCGACCATAGAGACGAAAGCGGCCGCATAAGCTTTGATGATGCTGATTCCTTCCGCAAGGCCTGCCGTCGTACCTGCAAACAGGTTGCAAATCCACGTAACAATGGCCAAAATAACGAGCAAAGCTGCGATACCCGTGGCCAGTGCCGCTGTTTTGGCGAAAAATACTTGCAGCCGCGAATTCGGCCGCAGCAGGGCAAGCTTCAAAGTCCGGGAAGCGACCTCATGCGGAAACAGATCGGCAGTAATCGTCAAAATAAACAGCGGAATCCATACGGCGGTGTAGATGTCCAGCATTTGAACGGGAAACGATTGGCTGACGGCGACGAGCCCTAATACAGGCTGAAGCGCGTGCAGCGAAAGCGCAAGCAGTATAGGCAATATGGCCGAAAAGATGCCGAACATGACCACTTTTTTGCGGTACAGCAGCAGAAGCAATTCGTTGACATACCCCGCTTTCCATCTATGCACAATGCTGATCCCCCTTTGCGAGCTGCAGCTCGTCGATATAAAATTGCTCCAGCGATTGATTGCTGTGCAGCAGATCGGAGACGTGCCCCTCTTTTTGCAGCTGCCCCTGCACAATAATGCCTACCCGGTTGCACAGCTGCTCCAGCTCATGGATCATATGGCTGGAAATGATGAACGATGTCCCTTTTTCTTCGGACAGCCGTTTGATCAGCTTTCGGAACATGACCGTGCCTTCGATATCGAGGCCGTTCGTCGGTTCATCCAGGATGACAAGCTTCGGTTCCGGTAAAATGGCCGCGGCTAACGCCAGCTTTTGCTTCATGCCTGTCGAGAAATGTTTGATTTTCTCTTTGCGTACTTTCAGCAGGCCGACCGCATCCAGCGCTTCTTCCATGTGCCGTTCACCGATGCCCGGATAAAATCGCGCGACCAGTTGCAAATACTGCCATGCGGTCAGAAAATCGTGAAAATCGGCCGATTCGATCATGCAGCCGACGTGCCGCATACCCGCCTCGTATCGATCCGACATATCGGCGCCAAATAAGGTGACCGTGCCTTGATCCGCGCGGATTAGCCCGGTGATCAGCTTCAGGAACGTCGTCTTCCCCGCCCCGTTGGGACCGAGCAATCCATACACGTCCCCTTCGTACAGCTGAAGGCTGATGTCGCGTATCCCTCTTTCATTGCCGTAAACTTTCGTTAGACACTGCGTTTCCAGTATAGGGTCCATCCGGCATTCCTCCTCGGAATTGTGGTGAAGCAGGCAGGCCGTACAGATAAAAGGCCTGTCTGCTTCAAATATGTGTAAAAGCATAAGAACGAATTTATTCGTTAGTCGTTGTTTTCGTGCTTGCCGCCGCGCTCATGCTTGATTTGCTGTACGGTTTTGCCCGTAAGGTCGATCGTATCCGGCGTCGTGCTGCCGTAGCCCGAAAGATCCGCCTGCAGGTGCAGCGTCACCTGGTGTGCAGTGCCGGAGGCATCTTTTCCGGACACCGTTACGTCGGCTTCCTGGTGATCGATATAGTTGGACGCATTCACGTCCGCTTTGACAGCTACTTTTTCAACCTTGATGTTTTGGGTTAATTGAGGCACGGCCGCTTTCAGGAAATTTTCCTGGAACGGCAAATCTTGAGGATCGCTGTTGTCTGCCGCGCTCCGCTGTCCATGCTCTTTGGCCGCTTCTTTAATGGCGATTGGCGCGATCGCATTGACGACTGCCGGAAGCTGCGTGCTATCAAGGGAAACGGAAATTTGTTTCGAACCGTCTGCCTGTTCGTTTACCGCGACGTAATCTTTCAAATTGCCTACCAGCGCGTCGATGACCGTTTCAACTTGCTGGGAAATGGCCGGATCAGCCGTTTCTTTTGCTTTTTTATGCTTTTGCTCCGATTCCTGTTTCACGTAATAGACATCGCTTGCGCCGGATTTGAATACAGTTTCATTGTTTTGCTTATAAATGTCAAACGATTGCTTCGAGCCATTCGAAGTTACGTTCGCACTTCCGCTCAACGTTTTGGTATCCGGGCTCACTTTAAAATTCCCGCTTGCCTGAATCAGTGAGGCTCCGTTATCCTGCAGATCCGCAGCGGCTTGGACGGTTACATTTTTGACGGTTTTCGTGTTTTTGAGCGCGGATTTGTAGGCATCGTAGCCGGACGTGCTGGCTAGTGCGCTAAACCCGGTCGTTACCATGACGATGCTGCTAATCCCAACAGCGCTTCCCAGAATCAACCACTTCTTTTTCATGTTATCCTCCTATACGGTGTATATATTTTGTCTTACACCGCTAATCATAGGCGCCAAAAATGAAACCCTTGTGAAACATTTCTTAAATATTTCTTAAATCAGATTGATGTGGAAATAAAACAAAGAGCTGCCGGCAGCTCTTTGAATATGAACGATTATAGCACTTCCTCGACCTGGGCGGCGCTCCACCCTTTCGAATCGACTTCTAATTGTACGTCCGGGCGGACCGGATATCTGCGCAAAAATTCTTTGGCCGAAATGGCGATGATTTTAGGCGAGGCGAGGTTTCCCGGCGCTTTGAGCCGCTTCTTGCCGTCCGGATGCATCATATAAAGCAAGAGCCGCAAGTACAGCTTCGATAGCCGGGCAAATGCGCCTTTCGGTAAATCCTCCACGGTAAATCCCAATTTCCCGGTGCCCTGATGAATCATTGTGACGCCGTATAGGGCCTTCACATCGTTTCTCTCGGCTAGCCACTCCGATATGTTAGGGAAACATCGCCTGGCTTCGCGGATCATGTGGACTGCGAGATGTACGACCGAACCCGATTTGGAAGCCATCTCAAACAGCTGCTCATTGTTGAAATGCAGCTCGACAACAACGTCCCCCGAACGCAGCTCATCCCCTTCTTGCAGTTGGATCGTCTTCCCGTAATACTTGCATTGTCTGATATAGAATATCCGGTTGTGCGGACTTACCGGTTTTACTTTGAAAAAAAAGTGAAATAAGTGCTCCCACTTTAACCATACATACACGAGAATTCTTTTCGATAAAACAACCGGTTCTTTGTCCGCTTCTTCGTCCAGCCGCATTTTTTCGTCAATCCGCAAAAATACGCACCCCCTCAGCTTGCATACTTCGAGGAATTCCTGGAGAGCTTCCAGCATATAATCGGGGGCATCGGCGTCCGCGCCGAACGTCTGGCCGCTATCGTGCAGCACGATCACATCGTTGCTGTTCAGCTTGGACAACAGCTCCCGCTTGATCCTTTCCTTTCCCCCCGTACTGCTCCAGTCTCTCACCATCAAGGACCACAATATCATTCGAAACCGCTTGAGCAGCAGCAAGTCGAATAAATTGATAACGCCCCACGGAGGACGGTAGTGCACCGGCTTCTCTCCGATGATGTTCTCGATCGCCTGCACGGATTGCTCAATTTGCTTTCTGACTTTTTTCGGGGTCATTAGCGCATTGGCCCAATGCACATAATTATGTATCCCCAGCAAATGGCCTTCCCGATGGATGCGCGTGATCAGCTCCGGATGCTTCTCCGCCTTCGATCCAAGAACGAAGAACGTCGCTTTCACGTCGTAACGCTTGAGCAGATCCAGCAGCTGCGGCGTATATTCGGGATCGGGGCCGTCGTCGAACGTCAGCGCGATTCCGCTTGCGCTTGCGTTTTTCCCTTTTTTGTACACGCCGAATCCGAACAAACGGATCAATAACGTCGGAAGTATCGTATAGATCAAAAATATGATGATGATGAACCACATAAAGTCATCCATGCTCAGCGCACACCCCCTGGAAGATCGTCTTTATGTTTGTTTCCCGAGCCCTCGGGCGAAAAGATCAAGTAATATACGGCGATAAAGCCAAGCAGCACGGAACTTGTCAAGACAGCGGCGTTCTCACTCCAGACAGCTGCCAACCAGCCGCCCAGCACCGGTCCGATGATGCCTCCGATTCCTTCCACGCTGGAGAACAATCCCCAACCCATCCCCGCTTGCTGCTTCGGCACATATTGAGCCAGCAGCGCGTTCCACGCAGGAAGCACCGCCGCGTAGGACAAACCGAGCACGGCAGCCATAACTACAGCCGCCCAAAATACGGGATGCAGCGTCAATCCGTACAAAGAAAGGGCAAAGACGGAAAAACCGATGATCAAAAACCATCTTCTTCCCCATTGATCGGAAAGCTTGCCCATCGGAATCAAAAACAGCATCGTACACAAACCGCCCGCAATCAAAATATAAGAATATTGCGAATAATGCAAACCTAGCTGTTTCACGGCAAAGCTCGGCAAAATCGGGACTAACATGCCTGCGGCCGTCGTCTGCAAAATCATGCCCGGAATGAGTGACTTCATCGTCCGCAAACGATCCCACAGCATGCCCAGTTGCTTGTCGAATGAAACTTGCATCACCGCGCTTTGCCTGGCATTGCTTATAAACAGCGACAATGCCCAGCTTGCGGCCCACAGCAGCATCATCAGGATGAAAGCCGTCTTGTAGCTTTGGTCGATGATAAAATTGATGACGATCGGACCGGAGCCGATGCCGGCCAGCCAAAAGGAATACAGCATCCCCATCTGCGAAGCGCGGTTGTCCGGCTTTACTTTGCTGAGGCATACGAGCCATATAGGCGAAATGCCGATGCCAAAAACCGCCGCGGCGGCCACCAGAACCCACGGATAGTAAGCGTACCGAACCATCAAAAGTCCGGCGAACGATATGCATAAGCCCAAATTGACGATCCATCTCAAAGAAAAACGATCCAATAAATAGCCGGCAAAACTTTTTAGGAGTGTGTCCGTTATATAATGAATGGAAACGGCGATTCCTACGGTCGCAACGGAGAAACCTAATTGATTCACCGCGTACGTCGGCAAAAACGAAACGAGGAACGCTCCCCTGACAAACTCCACTAAAAATAGAACGGCGGCATATAAAATAAAGTGCCGGGGCAGGAACTTGCTTAGATTAGGGATCAAGTCATTCACCTACCTATACAAATTGCGTGAATCCATCGCTCTTATACAGTGGTATCCCCTTGTGCTTCGAGAATCATGCACCCGCCTCAAGAATAAGCGGAGGCAGGGTCCGATCGGCCCAATTCGGTTAATATGTCCCTTACGATGAGGTCCGCGGCGTTTGTTTTCTGCAGCGAGGCCATCCGCAGTTTGATTTCGTCAAAGCGCGATTCATCGGATACAAACCGTTCCATTTGGACAATCAATTCATTCATATGATTGGAGATGGACGTCACCCCTTTTTCCGAGAAATAAATGGCATTTTCCCTTTCCTGGCCGGCAAACGGTTTAAATATAAATACGGGAACCTGCAGGGCGAGCGATTCGGCCAGTGTAAGCCCTCCGGCTTTGGTTATGATGCAGCCGGAGTGCGCCATCAGCTCGTGGATATTTTCCACAAAGCCGAATATCCGCACATGAGGCCTGTCTGCAAACCGCTGCTTAAGAACTTGTTCAAGCCGCTGATTTCGGCCGCATACAACAGTGACCCGGATGCCCTGAATCGCCAAAAGTTTGCCGATCATTTCCGCGGTAGTCCGGGGCACGCTGTGCGAGCCCGCCAAGATCAGAACCCGATTTCTCGCAGCATCCGTGCTCAAATTTTCGTCAAACGTTTCCCGCAGAGGAATTCCCGTGACGGCGATTTTGTCCGGATGAACCCCGGACGAGATGAGGGCGTTCATTAAATCGCCGGAGGCGACGTAATATTTATCGATTCCGGTATGTACCCAGCGGGAATGAAGCGTGAAATCCGTTATGATCGTGTAGACCGGAATTTGCAGTGCCCGGCCGACCGAAGGCGCCGCTCCGTAGGGAAACGTGCTGACGATCGCATCCGGCCTCTCGCGGGCAATGATTTGCGTCAATTTTTTTTTGCCCATCAGGTTGAGGCATGTGCTTAACGGATTTTGCTCGCTGGATTGGCTTGTTAAATAGTAGCTCCAGCCATAATAATTAAGGCCGAAGCGGGAAGCCTGAAAGCTCCATGAATATGTAATGGTCGACATTTTATTGATCAACGGGTGAGCTTCCTGCATTAAATCGATTGTCTGGACGTGCGTAATACCGCGCTTATGAAATCGCTGTTTCAAAGCATGGGCCGCTTTCAAATGCCCATCTCCGTAACTGGCCGTAAGTAGCAAGATTCGCGGATTTTCATTCAAAGCGAAGGCCTCCTCCTTTATTCTCCCTACTAGTATGGGACAAAAATGAGAAAAACATCGATTGCATCTATATAGAAGTATATCAAACAAGGATGAAAAGAGTATATGTGGAAATCATCAAAAATGAGCGCTCATGATGATCTCAGCCTGAAGGAGGCCGTTCAACAGGCTAAAAAAGCCATTTTACAGCAGTTTGCGAATTTGAAAATTGTTTTCGAGCAGTATCCAATTTTGTGGAAAAGGATAACCCAGCACCCAATAGCTAATTCCTCTCAACCGGTATTCCTTGACCAGGTCGAACTTCGCTTGAGCGCTTCTTGCGTCCTCGAACCATACTTCATGCAGCCGCCGCCTCTCATCGGCATAACGGAAATACGGAGTTTGGGATTTGCGGTCATATTTGATCTCGGCTCTGTGCCGGATCGCGCGGCGCACCGCTTCCTGCATATCGAATGTTTCCGCCTGCTGTCCATGTACATGAGGAAGCAGCCAATCTCGCGCATATAGTTGGAAGCCCATCATAATTTTGTTTCTGGGAATTTCGGTAACGGCGTAATCCAGAACCCGTCTGATCTCCTGAATCGGCGATATGGCTTGGGGAGGACCGAAGCGGTATCCCCACTCGTAGGTCATGAGTATGACGAAGTCGACACTTTCTCCGTGCGCGGCATAGTCGTGCGCTTCGTAGAGCAGGCCTTTTTGTTCCCTTCTCGATTTCGGAGCGAGTGCGGATGAGACGAAAAACCCGCGTTCATGCAGACGGCGCACGGCAAGCCGGAGAAATTGATTGTACGATTCGCGGTCGGCAGGATACACATTCTCAAAATCGACATTAAGGCCGCGGTACCCTTTTGCTTCCATGATCCGAATGATGTTCGTCAACAGCTTTTCCTGCGTGTCGGCGCTTGACAATATGTCATGTGCCAGCCTTGAACCTGTTTCTACGGCCGAAAAATTAGTAATCGACATAACCGGTACTACGCGGTTCGCATAGGCTTCGGCAATAAGTCTCTCATCGCGAACGGGCGACAAGGTCCCGTCCCTCTTCATGCGATAGGCAAAAGGAGTCAAGTAAGTCAAATGCTTGCCGTCCTCCCTGACCGCCTGCACGTCTCTCTCGCCAAATGCGTTCGTATAGGCGTTAACGTCGATCATCGGCTTCGGTTGCTCCGGAATTTTCAGAATTTGTCCCGGGTAAATGCGGGTCGTATCGGTAATCGAATTGATTCGGGCCAGAGCCTCGACGGTAACGCCGAAGCCGGCGGCAATCGAGCCGAGTGTGTCCCCTTGTCGTACTATATATTCGGGATACAGCCCGGGGATGACTAACGCCTGACCGACGGCCAGACGATTCGGGTCCTCGAGCCCATTGGCTTCGGCAATCCTCTTCGTATCAATCCCATAACGCCCGGAAATCAGCCACAAATTTTCTCCTCTTCGCACCACATGAATGAGCACGGCCTTCCCTCACTCTCGCCTAAAGCATTCTATATCCACATTATTCCGCCGGTGCCTTAGAGGTTCCAAACATAGTATCGGTCAAAATTCGTATTAACCGTCCATAATATGGTATACTACTTAAACTTCGTCCATTTTACATACAGCAGGTGAACCCGTTTCATGAAATCAAGCTCGAAAATTGCATTTGTACCGATTTTGGCCGTTTTGTGCTTCCTTTGCTTCGCGGTGATTGCTTCCATAATCAACGGAAGGCGAGTCGCGAATTTTGACAGCAGCGTTATAGGTTTTGTGCAAGGTTTGGAGTCACCGTGGCTCACTGTAATCATGAAATGCTTTACGCTGATCGGCTCGACCCAAAGCGTGGTCGTCATTTCGGTCTGCAGTCTGTTGTTTCTTTTTTTCATCCTGCGGCATCGCCTGGAGCTTATCCTGTTTCTCGCCGTTGTTGTCGGGACCCCAATAATCAACTCCATTCTCAAAAGCATATTTCGCCGTGAACGGCCCACCCTTCACAGACTGATCGAAGAGACGGGCTTCAGCTTCCCTAGCGGCCATTCCATGGCGGCTTTTGCTCTGTATGCCTCGATCGCTTTTCTGCTTTGGAGACACATTTCCACCCGCCTCGGAAGAACGGCCGTTATTCTGTTTTGCGTCTTTATGACGGTCATGATCGGCGTCAGCCGCATTTATTTGGGCGTACACTATCCGAGCGACGTCGTCGGCGCCTACTTTGCGAGCGCGTTTTGGTTCGCTTTATGCGTCTGGCTGTTTCAATGGTACATGGAGCATCGCGCTCCGCAAAAGATCGGTCATCAAAAAACCTCCAAGCCCACTTAATGTGGATTTGGAGGTTTTTGTTTTCATGAAAACCGGCGCTGGCGAAGCCTGCTTTTGATACAAAATGTCCCGATTCCGATAAGCGCCAGCACGACGATCCCGACCGGGTGGTGCAAAAACGCGAAAAGCTGGTGCCAATGCTGTCCGACCTTTTGACCGACCAGCACCAGAATAAGAATCCAGCCTAACGCTCCGGCGTACGCAGTCCATAAAAACCGGGAAAACCGCATCCGGATAGCGCCGGCAATAAAAGGCGAAGCGTGTCTGAGACCTGCTACAAAGTAGCCGAACAGTACGAGCATGAAACCGTATTTGGTAAAGGAATCGGCCCATTTCTCCAGTTTGCTTTCCGAAAGACCGACCCATTTGGTGACGTAACCGATTCGTTTGAGCCCGACGCTTCGTCCGAGCGCGTAGTTTAAAGTCATTCCCGCGCTGGCTCCGAGCCAGGCGAAGAAGACGATCCAGACGATATGAAGATTTGTTTTGAGGGCGATGGTGCCTACCCCCAGCAGCAGTAGTTCTACGGGTAACGGCAAACCGACAATACCTATGAACAGCAGCGCGAATACGGCCGCGTACCCATAATGGGAAATAAATGTCATAAAAGAGTGACTCATCAGCAGCACCTGCCTTTACTTACATGATCGTAACACATCCGGCGGCAATTAACATGAGAGAACGATGAGAAAAAAGTCTGCTTTGCAAAATTAATGAAATTCTCATGAAACTATGGATCGAGATTGATATAGTAGTTGAGGCTGGATTTGACAAATGTATGGGAGGCAATTGAATTATGGGATTTTGGGAAACGATTTTATTTGCGATTATCCAAGGTATTACCGAGCTATTTCCCATCAGCAGCGTAGCTCACGGAGTGCTTACACCTTTTGTATTTCAATGGAATTTGGACGACCAATTTTTAAAAGAGCATTTTTTGCCTTATGTCGTAATGCTCCACTTGGGGACCGCCGCCGCCCTGCTCGTTTTCTTTCGCAAAGAGTGGTGGGAAGTTATCCGCTCGCTCTTTGACCGGACTGACGGCAAAGCGAAGCTGCTGCTGGGCAGACTCGTGATCGCGACGATCCCAGCGGCAATCATTGGCGTTGTTTTGGAAAAAGCGCTGCGCCATATGTTCAGCAATGTCGGCTCTACGGCATTTTTCCTTATCGTAAACGGCTTTCTACTCTACATAGGGGAAAAATCGGCGCACCGCGGAACGAAGGAGATTGAGGAACTCAGTTGGAGGCAGGCGCTTATCGTCGGGCTGTTCCAGTCGCTTGCGCTCATTCCCGGATTTTCCCGCTCCGGCGCCAGCATGACGGCCGGGTTCTGGGTAGGGCTCAAGCACGAAGCTGCCGCGCGCTTCTCGATGCTGCTGGCCACTCCGATCATCATCGGCGCGGGAATTATCGAAGTGCCCAAGCTCGCCAAATCCGGCGTCGGAGGCCTTCTGCAAATGTCCCTGATCGGCGGGCTTTTTTCAGGTATTTTCGCCTACCTCAGCGTCTGGTTCCTGATGAGATGGTTTAAAAAGCATGAATTTCATGCGATGCGCCCTTTCGCTATTTATTGCTGGGTCGTCGGCGTCGTGATGCTGCTTTTGTACTTTTTGTAGTGCGGGCGGTGGTGAGCGCCTGGGCGCGGCAGGTTTGCGCTGCATGACGGCGGTCGGCCGGACGAAGTCTGCTCCAGCCGAAGGCGCTGATCAGCGGCGGCAGCACGCCTGCCTGGTTACGCCAGGAAAACCTGCGTAGAACCCCCGCGTCAAAGGCGATAACCACACTTTGCCTGGCTGCACGAAGAAAACCTGCAAAAATACATGAATTTGCGTCCTTGACCACTGTCCACGAACAATTCCTGCAAAAGTGCAGGTTTTTCACCGAACTAATGGACCCAGATTCATTTTCAGCGAAAATTCCTGCACTTTTGCAGGCTTTTCGCCAAAACAAGCCCATTCCAGCGAAAAAACCTGCACTTTCGCAGGTTTTTTCCCTACCACGATGTCTCTCTTCCATTTTGTTCAGTTCCGCGATCGCAGAAGGAGAGGTGCGCGCCCGGAAAAAATGCGGCTGTCCCTCTAATTTAGGGCCTCACTCTTTCCCGTGGCCCTACTGAGTGTCGCGGCTTTCGTGGGCAGCCTGACTTTTACCGGTTTTTCTTCGCGCAACCAGATTGTGCGACCGGCTCTGGCTTGCGGGTTTCTGGACAGCCAGCACAATTTTCGCAGACTTTTCGGACTGCCTTGCTTGGCCGCTTCATGAGCGGCTGCGTCCAAATTAGGCCCCCCTCTGGCTGCCCTAACAATGTACAAAAGCAAAAGCCCACAAGTGTACGGCTCTTCCTCTGTTCCTTTCCTCCATATCCCTGCGGATTTGCATGCTTTCCTTCGCCAACATCTCTTGATGTAACATTCCATAGCCGTGGAGTTTCTTTTTTGCACTTGCTCTACTTGTCGCATTCACGATACAATGTGCAGATAAACACAGAAGCTGGAACAGCCACCCCGGGCGTGAAAGGAGATACAGCATGGAAACGGAAAAATGTACCGGCAATGCCCAACCGAAGTGGTTTGGATTAGCGGTTCAGGCACTAATCATTTTGTCCAGGGAACATACGCTCACATGCCCAAGCGTCGAAATCGCGGGTTATTTGCAATCGGAGGCGACGCTGCTTAGGCGGGTTCTCGCCGTTCTGGCGCGCGAAGGATTTCTCGAAACGCGAGAGGGGCGCGACGGCGGCTATCGGCTGAAAAAAAACCCGGAATCGATTACGCTGGCTGAATTGTATCATGTTTTTCAGGCCGGCAACCCGCTATGCTGCGGGATGACGGATAAAACGGGAACGCATCCGTTGGGCATGCAAATGAGAGCGCTCCTCGGCGATATTTCGCAGGAAATGGACCGCAGCGTGCGCGAAGTGCTCGGCAGTTACACGATCGCCGATTTGGCGGAAAGGCTCGACAATTACGAATATGGAATTGACATCCGGCGATGAGGTCGCTATACTGTGAATTATCTGTAACAGTTTGGCAATATTTTTTTATATGATACTGTGGGAGATTTCACACAGAATACAGGAGGAGAAAACCATGTCCGTTTCACAACCGTCTCAAGCGCTGGAACAGCAACTTTTTTTCGATGTAATTCAAGGCCGTCGATCCGTCCGGAGCTATGATCCCGATGTGAAGATTTCGCGTGAGGAATTGACCGAAATATTGCAGCAAGCGACGCTGGCTCCTTCAGGCGCCAACCTGCAGCCGTGGCGCTTTCTCGTCATCGATTCGCCGGAACTGAAGCAAAAGCTGCTTCCGATCGCGTTCAATCAGCAGCAAGTGGTCGAGGCTTCGGCCGTCATCGCTGTTCTCGGGGATTTGGAGAGCGTCAAATTGGCCGAGAAAATTTACGGCCAGGCGGTCGAAGCGGGTTACATGCCTGCGGATACGGCCAAATCGTTCGTCGAGCGCTATAACGCCATGTTCGCCAGCATGCCGCCTGAAGCTATTCGCCAAGGCGCTTTGATTGACGGCGGACTGGTATCGATGCAGCTCATGCTTGTCGCTCGCGCCAAAGGCTACGACACCGTCCCGATGGCCGGCTATGACAAAGCGAAGTTCGCGGAAGCTTTTGCCATTCCGGAACGTTACGCTTCCGTTATGCTTATCGCTCTCGGCAAAGCGGCGAAGCCCGGTCATCCAACGGTAAGGCTGCCAATCGAAGATGTAGCCTTCTTCAACGAAATGCCGAAGGCATAGCAATCAACGCATCCCTACGCTGAAAAGCACCCCTAGTAATAGACTCTGGTTAAACACCCGGGTGTTTTCTAACCGATGACTATTATAGGGGTGTTTTTTGCTGCGGGACTGTGATGCATCATGGCGATGACCGAACGATTCTTTTAAATCTTTCAGATGAAGCAATATTTGCTTTTGCACGATCATGTCCAAGCTGCTGACCGATTCGTCCAGCACAATCAATTTCAGCTTAAGCTCGATCGCCCGCGCGATATTGACGCGCTGCAGTTGGCCGCCGCTCATTTGCCTGGGCATCTACCGCATATCAACCGCTTGGAGGCCAACCGTCTCTTCGCTAAGAGACTCGATAATTATCGGAATTGACAGTCAGAAACGCGGACGCTATACTGTACTTATATATGTAACAGTTTGGCAATCTTTTTTTTACACTATACTGTGTGAATTTACACACAGAATACAGGAGGAGAAAACCATGTCCGTTTCACAACCGACTCAAGCGTTGGAGCAGCAACTTTTTTTCGATGTTATTCAAGGACGCCGATCCGTCCGGAGCTATGATCCCGATGTGAAAATTTCACGCGAAGAATTGACCGAAATATTGCAGCAATCGACGCTGGCTCCATCATCCGCCAACTTGCAGCCATGGCGCTTTCTCGTCATCGATTCGCCGGAACTGAAGCAAAAGCTGCTTCCGATCGCGTTCAATCAGCAGCAAGTGGTCGAGGCTTCGGCCGTCATCGCCGTTCTCGGGGATACGGAGAGCTTCAAATTGGCCGAGAAGATTTACGGTCAAGCGGTCGAAGCCGGTTACATGCCTGCGGATACGGCCAAATCGTTCCTCGAGCGCATTAACGAGGGGTATTCGAGCATGCCGCCCGAAACAATTCGCCAAGTCGTCTATCTCGACGGCGGGTTGATATCGATGCAGCTCATGCTTGTCGCCCGCGCCAAAGGCTACGACACCGTCCCGATGGCCGGCTATGATAAAGCCAAATTCGCGGAAACTTTCGCCATTCCGGAGCGTTACGTTTCCGTTATGCTTATCGCTCTCGGCAAAGCGGCGAAACCCGGCCATCCGACGGTAAGGCTGCCAATCGAAGATGTAGCCTTCTTCAACGAAATGTCGAAGGCGTAACACAAGCCTGAAAACAAATACGTCTTCGATATTCGATCGGCAACCGGCAGACTTACGGGGCCACCACCTTTTGCCCGCGATAAAGCAGGGTCAGCACGAGCGAAGCCGCCCCGATGCAGGCTGCTGTGCCCAGCATTGCCGGGTAGGAAAATTGGTCGGCGATCAGGCCCATCACAAAAGCTCCCGAAGAGGTTCCGAAATCGGCCGCGGCAATGAACCAACCGATTGAATAGCCGCGAACCTGCTCCGGAACGACAAAAGTAATGTAAGTCATGAGCGTCGGGTACAGCAAAGACAACGCCAGCCCGTTAAAAACCGCAGCGGCAAGCAGTACAGGCGTGGAAACCGATAGCGACAGCAGTGCCGGCGATAGCGTAAAGCAGCTGATGAGCGCAACGAGCAGCCATTTCGGAAACGATTCGGAGGAAGGAATGTATTTCCGTCCAAAAAAACGGATCACGATCAGTACCGCCGTTTCCGTCAGAAAATAGAGCGGAGCCGAGTGTATCCCCCTGCCCTCCAAATATAAAGGCAGGAATGTGGGCGCCACACTGAACACAATCGACGCCAGAAGCATGACGAGCGATGGAAACACAAGCGCCCTGTTCGCTCTCCTTTTACCGCTGCCGGCTTGGAGAGCGGCCTCTGCCTGCCGCTGTGATTCCACCTGCGGCCCCATTGTCCGGTACAGCCGGAAACCCATGATAATATTGACCAAGCCCATACAGGCGAACAACAGCAGCATGGACGTCATCGATACCTCATTTTTCATAAATAAAACCAATGCGGGCACGAATGTATAAGGCAGCATGGACGAAAGCGAAAGCAAAGAAAGCCCCTGTCCCCTCACTTTGTCGGACAAAAGGTCGATAATGAGCAGGTGAATCGTCATGGAAAAAAAAGCGAGTATCGCACCTTGTAGAGCTCTCATGACGGCAAACGCCCACAAGGTCTCGAACGTGTAGCTGCCCAGCACAATGGCATTCAGCACAAGCGCTGCCAAAAATATTTTTTTCGAGCCAAAACGATCGACAACAGCGCCCGCAACCGGACGTAAAAACATGGAGACGAACATATAGGCCCCCATAATGATGCCGATCTCCGAACGGCCCGCGCCAAGCGCCTGCGAAAAAAACGGCAGCGCAATGATCAGCATATGGTTTGTCGCATAAAACAGAAAGGCAACCGCATACAGCCACACGGCCCGGTTACTGAAGGGGTTTTCTTTGAATCCCGTTTGTTTCAATTCAGGTTGTTTCAATTCCGTTCGACTCCTATTCGCTGCTGGTAACTGCCGACAATCTGGAATTCCAAAGCATTTTCGTATATTCGTTGGCAGGATTCGACAAAATTTGCTCCACAGCCGCTCTCCCCTGCGGAATCCCCGATTGTCATATGTAAATTTCGATAATGATTATCATAATCATCGAAATCGATTCTATAACAAAACGTGTCCATATTACAAGAGTTTTCTGTTTTCGATAACAAAACGCAAAAAAGAGCACCCTGGAAGCAAAATTTTCCGCTTCGGCGGCGCCCTCTTTTGACTGTTCTACGAAAACAGGCTGAGAAATCCCTGGCCTCGTGCTCTCTCCTCTTAGTTTGCCTCTACTTCATTCCTTACGGCAGCTTCCATATGCCTTGAATGGCGGACACGTCTGCCGTGGCGCCCATGTGCGGAAGCTGGTACATATCTTCGAGCGTACGCAGTACGTTCAAATGCGTGATTCGCTGATCGTACTTCGCGTTCTTGATCATCGGGCCAACCATAATCGTCGGAATATGATTATCTTTGGAGGAATCGTCTTCATCCCAGGTGAGAATGAGCATGCTGTTGTTGGTTTTGGCCCATTGCACATAGCCGTCGAGATGCTTTTTCAACCAATCGTCCGCTGCCTGGATCGTGCCGTCATGCATGTCATGATCCAAGTTCGGGATAACGAACGAGACGGTCGGCAGTTTGCTGTAATCGGCGGGAAAGCTTTCAAGCGGCATGTTGGCCTCTTTGGGCAGGTTGGTAAAGTTCACCCAAGGGCTGTGTTTGCGCCCGTACTGCTTGTGCGTGCATGCCGTTGAACCGACGGAAGGCAGATCTTCCGAGTAGCCTCCGAATGTGTAATTGGCCTGAAGCAGCTCGCTGGCCAGATTAGGCGTCTTGAAGGTGTGGCCGCAAGAATCGTCCTTAACCCCCTGATTGGAGCCGGAAAAGAGGACCAAATAGTTCGGCTGGCTCGGATGTGCGACAGCATAAGATTGGGTGAAAAAAGCCCCCTGCTCGGCCAACGAGTTGATATAAGGCACGGACGTATTCCCCAGCAGCTTCTCATAGGAGTGGTTCTCTTCGACCACGATCACAACGTGGTCCGGCTTAGCCGCGGCCGCACCTTGGGCCGATGGAGCCGTGGGCTGCGCCGGTTTGACCGGATGCGGCGTGTTCGCCGGAGCAGCCGTCGCCGTTTGCTCCGGCGCCGGAGCGGCAGGCGCGGATTGCCCGTCCTTTCCGGCTCCGGCGGGGGAACAGCCGGCGAGCAGCAGGATAGCCGACAGCAGCCAACAAATAGCTTTCATCTCAATCGGGCCTCCGTTCTTGATTTACATTTTGGAAGAATGGGAAGGTTGATCGTTCGCTCCCAGGAAAGGGAAGCATTTTCGATAAAGCTTTAAAATGAACTGTGCCACAGGCTCGAGAAGGCGTTCCGCGCGAATCACGGCGAATGCCGCCAACAGAGCTATGACGGCGCCGCCGGCAATGTCCGCGGGGTAATGGACGCCGACAAATATCCGGCCCAAGCCGATCGCAACCGCCAACGCCAGCAGGCCGATGCCCCACCTCCGGTTGGTGCGCCATATGGCAAAAGCAAGTGAAAACGAGGCCAGCGCATGATCGCTCGGAAACGAAGAATCGGCCGCATGCGGGATTAACGAATGCACCGCGGCATCAGCCATAAAAGGGCGCGGATGTGAATATACGGTGCCGATGATTTGCCCGAACAATAAGGCCAGCATTGCCGTAAACAAAGCAAAAATCGTCGATTTTTGATTCCCTTTCAACCAATATACAATTAGCAGCGCGGCCACAAGCCAATGCGCATTTTGCGAAAATACGGCCGCAAACGTATCGAGCGCGGGAAATCGCCCCGTCAGCCCGTAAATCATTTTAAAAATCGCGTCGTTCATGATGGTTCCCTGCTTTCTTTATAAAACGTAATGGTGATCGTCGTGCCTTCATTTTCGACGCTGGAAATGAGAATTTGGCCCTGGTACAAGTCTACCAGCTTTTGCGCAATCGACAGTCCGAGCCCGGTCCCTCCCTGTTCGCGGCTTCTCGCTTTATCCACCCGGTAAAACCGGTCGAATACGCGGGGCAGTTCGTCTTGCGGTATGCCGATGCCATGATCTTTGACGCTGAGATGTACGGCGCTTTTGCTTACGGTTCCTTGAACAAGCACCGATTTGACATCGGTGGAATATTTGACCGCATTGTCGAGCAGTATGAGCAAAATTTGCTCTACATGCAGCGCCGCGACAGGCAATCTCACATCTGCGAGCTCCTCCGCTTCAACTTTAAAAGCAAAATCCGGATATAAAGCCGCAAAACTGTTAACCGTATGAAGAACGACCGGCTGCAGCAGGGCAGTTTCCGGTTGAACTGTCAATCTGTTCGTTTCCGCTTTCGTTAAAGCCAGCAATTCCTGAACGATCCCTTTTAAACGGCGGACTTCCTGAAGCGACGCTTGCAAAGATTCGTCCAAAATCGCGGGGTCCTGCTTGCCCCATCTGTTTAGAAGCGACAAATGGCCTTCCAGAATCGTAACCGGTGTCCGTAATTCGTGCGATGCGTCCTCGACAAACTGCTTTTGTTGATTAAAGGATTGTTCCAACTCACTCATTAATTCGTTGAACATTTGCGCCAGCTTGGAGAACTCGTCCCCGTTCCCGGAGTGATTCACCCGTTCGTGCAGACCTTTTTTCTTGACGTTTCTAATGGCCGCCGCCAACGCCGCGACAGGCCGCATGAATTGTCCGGCCAGCATAAAACCGCCGATTCCGCTTATGAGAAATGCCAATAACCCGCCGATCACCATAACCCAGACCAAACCTTTGTTAAAATGATCGAAAGTTTCAAGATGATTGGAAATTTCTATCGTTCCTTGAAAATGGCTTGTCAGCAGCGGCTTACGATATACCAGCACGTGATCGTCGTTGATTTTCAACTCCAGCCTTTCCGGGACGGCCGCGCTTTGGGGAACAATCCAATCCGGACTGAACTTGTCCGTTAACGTTATGACCGGATTCGCATTGCGGTCGAGGATCCGGATCATTTGATTGTTTTCCAGCAAATTTTCAATAAAAGGAGCCGCATCCTTTACGGTTGCATCGTTCAATTCCGCTTTTCTTTCTTCAAAATAACTGTCCAGCTGCGACATGGATTGCTGCATAAAGCCTTTTTCCTGAGCGAGCATCCAGTTGTTCAATACAAGGTACTGGGCAAAGTTATAGCTGCCGAATAACAAAAAGATGAGCAGAGTCGACCACAAGCTCAGCTTCCATTTGACCGGCAACCGGGAGAGCCGCTGCCGGATCCGCTGAATGACAGAAGGGTGTCCGAAAATGTTCATCGCATTACGTATCCCAGGCCGCGGACGGATTGTATGAAGCTATCCGCTTTATTTTCATCGAGCTTGTTCCTTAAATATCTGACGTACACGTCAACGACATTCGTTTCTACCATCGTGTCATGTCCCCATACTTTGTCGAGCAGCATGTCCCGCGTCAGCACCAGATTCGGGTGCCGCAGGAACATGACCAGCAAATCGAATTCCCTTTTCGTCAGCTCGACCGACTGCTGCGCTTTGCTAACCGTTCTGGCATCCAGATCGACGCAAATGTCGCGAAACGACAACATGGAATGCAGGCCGCTTTCCCCTGCCTCCGCTCTGCGCCATACGGCCCGCATCCTTGCGAGCAGCTCTTCGATCGCGAACGGTTTGGGCACGTAATCGTCGGCCCCGCTGTCCAAGCCGGATACTCTGTCGACTACGGTGTCTCTGGCCGTCAGCATGATGATCGGCGTTCGTTTGACTGCGCGGATGCGCCGGCACACTTCGATTCCGCTCAGTCTGGGAAGCATAATATCAAGCAAAATCAAGTCCCACTCCTCTTGCAGCGCCAGCTCCAACCCGCTCTGCCCGTCATAAGCGGCCTGGACATGGAACGATTCATGCTGCAGTTCGAGCTCGATGAACCGAACCAAATTTTTTTCGTCTTCAATCAGCAAAATCCGTTTCATTACAGTCTCCTTTGATCTCCGCCCTCATCACTATAATGCAAATAGATGAAAATATGATGAGAAACCGGCTCTGATATTTTGATGAACGGCCGATCGTTTTATGCAAAAAAACCCCAAGCGGCCTGGGGCGTTCATGTTATAATCTGTATACTGCAACCATAAATCGCATAAAGGTGGTCTAATTATCAATGGCTTTCGGAATTACAAAAGAAGAGCTGCGGCGCTGGAAAGAAGCCGTGAGCCGCGGAGAAATCGCCTATCTTACCCACTATTGGCTGGACGACCGGTTTGCCGGCATTCGCACGGTTACGAAGGTAGGCTGCTCCGATCTGGACCGTTTGGCCAGGTGGTGCTCAGCCTACGATTTAGACCCCCGCTACATTCACAACAGGCCTCCTTACCCCCATTTCGACCTGATAGGTCCGAGGCAAAAGGAAATTTTGCAGCTGGAGAACAAGTGGGATCACATCGCAAGATTCAAATTGTGATTCCCCTCCCGGCTTTTCCGCCGCAGCTACGCTTTGTTTTCAAACCAGCCGTGTACAAAATTCAGCGCTTCCTCCTCATCCTTGCCTTTGGTCAGAAGACGAACCGTCGTACCCGATTTAATAGGCAGCAGCAGCATGCCCAGCAAGCTCTTGACATCGACCGTATGCTCGGTGTTGTCCGTTTGAAAAGTAAGCGTTATATCTGAAGCAAAATGGTTGGATATCGTCGATATTTCGGTCAGGTCATTGCGCTCCATGTCCGAATGGATCATAAATTCATGTACTCTCATTGTCTGCAACCCGCGCCTTCTCATAAAAATTTGTTTCCAATATATTCGATTATACGGAATTAATCTTGTACTTCAAGCATTGTCTTCCGGGAAATATTTTGCTACAATAAACAGAACATACATTCGTATTCCTTGGAAGGAGAGGCCGTTTTGAACAGACGCCGCGTCCAATATGAATCCGTTTCATGCAAAACCGTGCTGAATGAAGTGAAAGCTCCTTCCATGCCCTTTGACTGGTCGATCAATCCTTACCGCGGCTGCCAGCATGGGTGCAGCTTTTGCTATGCGCGTTCCACGCATGCTTTTTTGGGCAAAGAAACCGACGATACGTTTCAAAACCATATCTTTTTGAAGTCCAACGCTGCGGAGGCGCTTGACAAACAATTGGCCCGGCTGGCCCGACAAAACGGCGGAGCCGGCAGCCTTATCGCGATCGGCACAGCGACAGATCCGTACCAGCAAATCGAAGGCAAAGCGATGCTGACGCGGGCTTGTCTGGAAGTGCTGGCGAAGTACGATTTTCCGGTAAGCATTACGACCCGCTCCCCCTTGATTCTCAGGGATCTCGATTTACTGAAATCCGTGCCGATCGTTTCCGTTAATATCAGTTTGAACACATTAGATCATGCCATATGGAAAAACATGGAGCCCTCGACCCCTTCGCCCGCCAAACGGCTGGAAACCGTCCGGCAGTTAGTTGAAGCGGGAATTCCCGCGGGCATCTTCATGGCCCCTATTCTTCCTTTGCTGACAGACCGTGCAAGCGACATCGAAGCGCTGATCCGCAGCGCGGCATTGCATCAAGCGAAGTTTGTCATGCCCTCGTATTTGCGGCTCAGCACTTCCGAAGTCAAAGTGTGGTTTTTTCAAACTTTGCAGAACCGCTATCCCGATTTGGTGCCGCAATACGGCAAGCTTTACAGCGAGTCCTCCTCTCTTCCGAAATCGTACAAGGAGCCGAAAATGCAGCTCGTTCAAGCTTTATTGCACAAGTACGGTTTAAGCAATCAAGAACCCCGTTATTCTGCAGCTGCAGCTATCCCTCCCCGCAACAATGGCGGGCAGCCTCCGGTTCCCGAGCAGCTCTCCTTTTCTTTTGCGGATTAGGCCGGGCAACATACATAAAAACAGGCTCCGAAGAGAATTATGACAGTAGGTGAACAAACAAGACTGCATCCAACAAGAGGAGTGAGGCTAAATTGCCGCTTAAACGAATGTGCGTCTTTCTGACGGCGCTGCTCATTTTTTTCGGACAGGCCACAACCATTCATGCGGATGGTACGTACCATTTCGGTTTTAAGAAAAGCAAAGACGGTTCCATGCCTTCCATCGATGAAGAAGGATTTAAACCGCTTTTACAAAAATATGGAGCTGTTTTTACCGGGGATACTTCGAAAAAAGAGCTTTTTCTGACTTTCGATAACGGCTACGAAAATGGGAATACTCCGAGAATTCTCAATGTTTTGAAAGAAAAGCAAGTGCCCGCCATTTTCTTTGTTACAGGCCATTTTATTGAAACCCAGACCGAGCTGCTGAAGCGAATGGTCGACGAAGGGCATATTGTCGGAAATCATTCCTGGGGGCACCCCGATATGAGCCAAATTTCCGCAGCCCAAATCGAGAAAGAACTGACCAAAGTGCAAACGGAAGTGCAGGCACGGACCGGCCAAAAAGAGATGAAATATTTGCGGGCGCCAAGAGGCATTTTTAACGAACGGTCCCTTGCGGAAAGCAAAAAGCTGGGGTATACCAACGTGTTTTGGTCGATCGCCTACAAAGATTGGGACACCCGCAATCAAAAAGGCTGGCGGTTCGCTTACGACAGCGTCATGTCGCAGCTGCATCCCGGTTCCGTCATTCTGCTCCATTCCGTCTCCAAAGATAACGCCGAGGCGCTTGCCAAAATTATTGACGACGCCCGCCAGCAAGGCTATGAATTCAAAAGCATGGATCAAATGAACATCCATTTCCCATAAATTTCGCCACCCATCGCGGCCGTACTGACGATGCAAAACAGCGCCGGTTGTCGACCGACCGCCGTCATGCGGCGCAACACCGCGCGCTGGGAGCTGCGCGCGATGCGAGCCTTTTGCTTCAGCAATACGGCTTTTTGCCGTCCTCACCCCCAGGCAGCCGCCGTCTTTTCCATACTCAGGCCGTTCAGAAACCGGCAAGCCGGGGCTGGTCGCACAATCTGCCTGGCTGCGCAAAGAAAACCTGCAAAAGTGCAGGTTTTGCTCGATGGATATGCTCGCCACGAAAAATTCCTGCAATTGTGCAGGCTTTTCGTCGCGAACATGGGCTCAGACTCAATTTCATCGAAAATTCCTGCACAATCGCAGGCTTTTCGCCAAAATGGACCATTTTCATGGAAAAAACCTGCACTTTCGCAGGTTTTTTCCATGCCAAACCGCCTTGCGCCCCCTCACTTCAGCGCCGCAACCCGTGCGGAAAGGTATGGGTTACGGAAGAGCGGCTGCGCTCCTCCGACGAAGTTACTTTTGTGCAAACCCCTAGCCCGTTGCTTCCTCGCCGTTCAGCCGCAGCTCGAACTGTTCGTCCCGGTCGCACAACAGCACGCCGTCCTTGACGTCAAGCCTCGCGACCTGAATGGACGTTCTTCTTTCCCGGTAGGTACGCTCGGGCTCGAAGCGGCCGTCCGCCTCTATACGCTCCGGATGCGTAAAGTAAAAAATGTACGCCTCGTCGCCCTGGACGACTACGTCCGCATGCAGCCCGATAACCCGATCGTCTTCCCGGGTTCCGGGCTTGTCGAGAATAAGGCCATTGCGCTCCCAGTGCATCAAATCGCCGGATTTGTAAACGCCCTGCCCTCTCCACTCGTCGACGATCATCCAATAGGCGTCTTTAAAACGGAACACATTGGGCCCTTCGTGCGGCCGTCCCGTGATGACGGGTCCGACTACAGTCCAATGGTACAAATCCGGGCTATCCGCCGCATAGGTTGCAGATTGATTCGCCTCGTCCTTGTACCACATCCGGAAACGCCCGTCCGGCAGCGGGTACACGCAAACATCGATGACGCGGTCGGAGCTGAGCGGCAGGACAGAGCGGAACGTCCATTCGATCAAGTTCTCGCTCGTATAGTGTGCGATGCTGCGGCTATGGCCGGGCCAGTTATCCGGCACTCCCCGGATGTAGCTGACGTACATATGATAAACGCCCTCGTGCCAATAAATTTCCGGCGCCCAAAACGTATTGCGGCCCCATTCGAAATTGAGCCCTTCCAGCGTTCCCCTGTACAGCCACGAAGCACCTCCGTCCGCAGAAGAAGCTACGCCGAGGTCGGTGCCGTGAATCCAGGCAAAATCCTTCCCCTCCGCAGAAGCTCTGCGGTTCGTGTACACCATCCACCATTCCTTCGTTTGCCGGTTCCAAATGAGTACCGGATCAGCAGCCCCGTCATAGATCGGATCGCGAAATAAAGGTGCTTTCATCTGCGTTAGTGCCCTCTTTTCATCGTTTTTATGATTAGCTTAACCTTTGACCGCTCCCCCGACAATACCCTTTACGATTTGCTTTTGCATAACGATAAAGAAAATAAAGATCGGGATCAGGGCAATGACCGTCAGCGTCATGAACATCGGCCAATTAACCGAAAATTCGCCCTTCGCTTTGTAAATTTGCAGGACGAGGGTAGCCTTGCTCTGCGAATTGAGAAACAGCATCGGAGCTAAAAAATCATTCCAGATCCACATCGTCTGATAAATGATGCTCGTCACTGTAATCGGCTTAAGCAGCGGCAAAATGATGCGCCAGAAAATGCCCCAAACGCTGCACCCGTCAATGATCGCCGCCTCCGTCAGCTCGCGGGGAATCGTCTTCATGTAGCCCATCATCAAAAAGAAGACGAACACCGAACCGCCCATATAAAGCAAAATCAGCCCGGACAGCTTGTCGGTAAGATGGAAGCTCGTCATCAGCTCGAACAAAGGAATAAGCGTCGTCTGGAACGGGATCAGAAATCCCGCCAGCAAATACGTGGTGATCCATTTGTTCAGCCGGTTCGGATTAAAAACGACCGGATACGCCGCCATAGCTCCGATCAGCACCATCAGCAGGACGGAAATGACCGTCAAAATCAGGCTGTTCTCAAAGCTGCGCAGCAGCGGCGTTTCTTTAAATACTTTCACATAATTGGTGAAATCCAGATGCGAAGGCAGGCTCATCGGGCTGCGGGCCGTTTCCTGCGTGCTTTTCAACGTGTTGACGATGATCAGGTAGAACGGGAAAAAGGTGATAACCCCTACCGGCAGCATCAAAATGTCGAGCAGCCACACTCTTTTGTTCGATGACGTCATTGGATTTTATCCTCCCGCTTTTGCATCCACGTCACCTGGATATAAGTCAGAACCAGAACGATGAGGAAGAAAATAATCGACATCGCCGAAGCGAGCCCGTAGTTCGTTTCCGAAATTCCGCGAAGCACGATCACTTGCGTAATCGTGTACGTCTCAAAACCCGGGCCACCCTTCGTCAGGGCAAACGGAATTTCAAACACTTTGAGCCCTCCGGTTAGCAAAAGCATGACGCTCACTGTCATGCCGGGAGCGAGCAGCGGCAGCGTAATGTGGCGGATTTGCCGCCAGCGGCCCGCCCCGTCGATAGCGGCGGCTTCGTAATAATCCTTCGGTATGGACTGCAAAAAGGCAAGGTACAGCACGGCGTGCCAGCCTGTTCCCGCCCATACCGAGACGACGACCGTCGACAGCTTCGCCAGCAGCGGGTCGGACAGCCAAGGCTGCGGGCCGGCATGAAACAGTTTGCCCAGCACCGTATTCAGCACGCCGGACGAGATCGGGGCCAAAATAAATCCCCAAATGTAAGCCAAAAGCAGCCCGCTTGGAATGGAGGGAAAGAAAAAAATAGCTCTGTACACATTTTTCGAAAAAAAGTTTTGATCCAGAATCAAGGCGAGCGGTATAGCCAGAATCGTAATCAGAACGGTAGTAGCAATCGCGTAAAAAAGCGTATACGACAGTCCCGACACAATGGCGTCGTCGACAAAAATTTTCGTATAGTTTTTCAGCCCGATGAAGTTGAACGCTTTGGTGTAGCCGTTAAAATCGGTCAAGCTCAGGAAAAACGACTTGATCAACGGATAAATCGTAAACAACGTGTAGACAAACAAAATCGGCAGCAAAAAAACTTGATATTGAAACTGTCGGATGAATTTGACCACATCTGCCTCCTTTATTTCTTATCCATTTCTTTCATCTTCTTGTCGATCGATTTGGCGGCATCTTCCGGCGTGATTTTGCCTACGACCATGTCCTGGGTCGAAATCGTCATCTGGTTGCGCAGCGCCTCCTGATTGCGGGACCAGGAAACCATCGGCAAATAAAACTTGCCTTTCAATAAGCCTTCCTTGTACGCTTTCTCGATCGAAGGATGAACTTTGCTCTCGTATCCTTTTGCGGTAATGATCGCTCCGGTGCCTTCCTCGAACTTTTTCAAGCCTTCCGGCGAGGCCAAGTAAGCGATGAATTTCAAAGCTTCGTCTTTATGCTTCGTCTTGCTGTTCACGGCAAACCCGACGCCCGGCGCTCCGGCATAATAGTTGCCGCCCGGCTTCGGCCCGGGAATCGCCATCATGCTGTACTCCAGATTCGGATTCGCCTGTTGAATCGTATTGATGCTCCAGGGCCCGCCCGAGAACATGGCGACGTTGCCCAAAGCGAATTCGTTGACGATTTGATCGCCTGTCAAACCGATCATGTCCGCCGTCAAAATTTTGTTGTCGAGCAGCCCTGTTTTGAAAGCCTTCAGCGGTTCGGTCCAGCCCTGCTCGAACGTTTTTTCGCCTTTGAATATTTTGGCGTCGAAGTCGGGGTCCGTATTCAGTGTCATATTGGCGTACAGTCCGTCGTGCAGCATCGTGACATCCTGCATATTGTCATAGATCGGGATAATGCCTGCGGCCTTCAGCTTCTTGCAAGCGGCGATGAATTCATCCCATGTCTGAGGCTCCTGCTCGATTCCCGCTTTTTTGAACAGCGCTTTGTTGTAAAACAAGCCCCCGACCCAGCCCGTTTGGGTAAAAGCGTATACTTTCCCGTTTTTGCTGAGCATCGGCTTGTTGCCGTCGAGCATCGTTTGGGTGAACGGCTGATCGGTCAAATCGAGCGCATAGCCGCCGTCAATAATTTCGTTGCGGTTCTCGGCGGCGATAATAAAGAGGTCGGTCGCGGAATCCGACAGCAGCATCGTCTGCAGCTTGGCGATATAATCTTTTACCGGCGGCGCGGTTTGGAAATCGAAGGAAATGTTCGGATTTTGCGCCATAAAGCCGTCGATGACCGGCTTCATCTCCTTCTCGTTGTTCCAGGACAAAATGCTCAGCTTCACCCCTTTTTCGGACCCTTTGGCCGCACTTCCCCCGCCGCTATCGGTTCCGGCTCCGGTCCCGCCGCCGCTGCTGCAGCCGGATGCCATTACGGACAGGCCCACTAGTCCCGTCATCGTCAATTTCCATGCTTTTTTCATAAGCTTTCATCCCCCGTTTGCAATGTTTGTAAGCACTTACAAATCGATTGTAACTCCCGGCACGGTCCGGGTTGAATTCATATCGTTGCACGAATCGTTGCCAATTGTTGCACGCTTTCATTTTCATGCCTCCCGGCTTTCCGTGTATCTTGTCCGGTATTCCTTCGGCGTCAGCTCAAAATATTTTTTGAACGCACGGCTGAAATGGCTATCGTCCACAAAACCGGTACGCTCCGCAATGACGTTGTTTTTCCAGTTCGTCTCTATCAAAAGATGGGCCGCTTTCTCCATGCGGATTTTGGTGACGAAAGCCCAGTAATTCGTCTGGAACTGCTGCTTGAACATCCGGCTGAGCTGGTACTTGTCGATGCCGAACCGGTCCGCGACCGCAGTCAGCGAAAGATCCCCGTCGGCCCGGCATTCCACATATTCCTTGATCTCGCGGACGATGCGCTCCAGCCTGGAGGCTCCGTCGCAATCCGCGCAAATGACGGTGTCCAGCCTCTCCCGGAGCAAGCTTTCAAGCTCGTCGATCCGCTTGCAGCCTCTCAGCTCGGCGGCAGGCAGAGCCTGATGCGCGGAAGAGGCGAACGGTGTGCCGGAGAGCGCTTGAGCAGCGATCAAAAAATACCTGCCGCTTGCCTGGCAGGCGACGTCAGGCTCGACCCGCTCCTTGCGGAACCAGGCCAGCAGCTCCGTCAAATCGTTTCTCGCTTCCGCCGGCGTCAGCCCTCCCCGCGCTTTTTCCTCCAGCTTTTGCTCCAGGGCGCGCAGATGCTGTGAAGCGGATTCGCCGGCAAAACCGCGGCCGTCATAAACATGAACGGCGTTGGGCGCATAAAAGCTTAACCGGGCCGCTTGCCCGCTCTCGGCCAATCGGAGAGCCAGCTTCCCGGCGTCCGTCTCGATCGCGCTGGTGCCTATCGTAAGCGGGAGGTCTGGCTCCACCGCTTGCCACGCCCGCAGCGCCGCTTCGCCCAGCTCCCTGAGAGCCTCGGGGCTGAAACGCTTTTTCATCCCGATGCACACAACCGTTTTGCCGCCGGCCTGCACGGCATCGAACAGATGCAGCTGCCCTTCCGTCTCCGGGCCCGGCCGCCACCAGTCCGCGACGGACACGGGCGCGCCGCAGGCCAACGTCCATACGGCATACTGGACAATGCCGAGCATTTGAAAGCGATCCTGCAGCATGGACAGCTCGCCGCCGGACAACGGAAGCTGCAGCTCCGCTTTTTCCAGGCAGCTTTTTATCGCCATGCGGGTTTCTGTGTAAATCTCCTGTACAAGCTCCCGGATGACGGCCTCCAATTGACGCGTATCCACGGGCTTCAGCAAATACTGCGAAACTTGCAGCCGCAGCGCATCCCTCGCATACTCGAAATGGTCGTAGGCGCTGAGGATGACGGTCTTCGGTTTTTTGCCCAGCGTTTGCAGCCGTTTCAGTGCGCCGATTCCGTCCAGCAGCGGCATGCGGATATCGATGAGCAGCAGATCGGGCTTGTAGCCCGCCGCACGGGAGGCCGCCTCTTCGCCGTCGTATACATGCATGACGTCGCTGATGCCGAGCGCCGCCCAATCCATCATTTTATCCAAAAAAGTGTGAAGCGACGTTTGATCGTCCGCAATCATCAGTTTCATTAGGCACACACTCCTTAATTTATGGCCGAAACGGCAGCACCACATATACGCTCGTAAACGAATGTTTGACACTGCTGCGGATGCGAATGCCGTATTCCGCTCCGAATTTCAGCTTCAACCGCTGATTGACGTTATATAATCCGATATTGCCCCCGGACGATTCGGTATTGGCCAATTGAACGGCGAGCGCCCTTAATTGATCCCGGGTCATCCCTTTTCCGTTGTCCTTCACTTCGATCAGAACGCCTTTTTTCACCGGCACGATGCGGATGCTGAGCTTCGCGCTGCGCGGATTTTCCTCGAATCCGTGAACGATCGCATTTTCAAGTATCGGCTGAACAATTAATTTCACGGTCTTGCTTGCCAGCAGTCGCGGTTCCGCAATACGCGTATCGATGGCGATGCGGTTGTCGTATTTGCGGTTGACGATAAAAAGATAATCGTTCGCGTTCTGAAGCTCCTGCCGAAGTTCGACCGTATCGTCGGAACGTTTCATGGAATACCGCAGCAAATTGCTGAGCGAAAGCACCAGATGGTTGGAATCCTCCGTGTTGCCGCAAACGATTTCCGTTTGCAGCAATTGGAGCGTATTGAACAGGAAGTGCGGATTGATTTGCGATTGCAGCGTTTTGAGCTCCACTTCCTTCATCGCGATTTGAGCGACGTAATTTTGCTTGACCAGCAGCTCGATCCGGCCGACCAGTTCCTTGAATTTGTTGCCGATCACGTTCAGCTCCCGGTATTTATAGTTTTTGGAGACAACGAACAAGCTGTCCTCTCCCGTGTTGTCGACGGTGGTTAGCAGCCGTCTGAAAGGACGGGCGATATGGATCGTGATGAGGATCGAGGTAAGCGCATTCAGAATGAGAAACAAATACAAAAATCCGATCAGATTCGCTTTGAGCTGCGACGACTGCAAGCTGATTTCCGACATCGGAATCGTAGAAATCATGCGCAGCCCTTTGACAGCCGTCGTGTGGTAAATGACAAGCTGCTCCTTCCCCTCGATCGTCGAAATAAAACTGCCGGAGTCTTCCTTATAAATGCTGCCGATACCGGGAAAATCCAGCGTCTGGCCGATTGCGTCCTTGCTTTTGTGAACCATGATCGTCCGATGCTCGTCGACTATAAAAATATTTTCGTTTTTTTGATACGAATTGAGCTCGAACATTCCGTTGATTTTGTTCAAATCGAGGTTCGCGACGACAGCGCCGACCGTCGTTCTACCCGAATCCGTGACCGGAATCGCAATCGATAAAGTCGGCTGATTGTACTTGGACACGCTCGTCGTCAAATAATACTCTTGCTTGTGCAGCCCCAGCGTTACAAACCCTTTGTTCGGATTCGCCGCCACCGCCTCCCGGAACCACGGCTGCCGAGTGAACGGATAGTCCCAGCGCAGCGTCTTGCGCCCGTCCAGATTGTTGACGTATCCATTTTTGCCAAGAATCAAAATATCGCTGATCAGCGACTGGAACGACGTGACGCCGAACGCCAGATCGGCAATGTTGCGCTCGTGCTGGATGCGCTCTTCGGCCGACACTTTATCGCCGTAAGCCATCAAAGTGATGACCGAATAATGACCGGCCAGCAGAACGAGCGGGCGGGTCGCTTCATCGAAATTGAAGCTGAGCCCCCTTGCCGCCTGCTCCATCAGCTTATAGCTCGATTGGGTCATCTCCCGCGTCAGCGCCGCCGTCGAATCGCGCACGGACAATAGACCGAGAAGCGCAAGCAGCAGCACGTTCGTCCCCAAATAAGATAAAAGAATAGTGCGGATAATCGTTCTTTGCAGCAGCGAGCGAAACAAAAAAACGATCGCATCATGGAAGCTGATGCCGCGAAGCTTAGCTATCATCGTACTCACCCCAATTAATTAATAAATATATTAATTTATATGCATTTTTATTAATATGTTTATCATAAAAGCTGCCCCCCCATTTGGCAACTATGAAAAAGGGAGATGGGAAAGCCAACATGCGAGTGAGAATCGAACACATCCATCTGGAAAAATGGATGACCAACAGCACTAGCTGGGCGTGGGAAATCTACGAATGACAAGCATCAGCAGCTCGGTGTGGAAAACCTGCAGATGACAAACATCACCAGCTTGACTACAATCTCCAGTTGGGCGTGGGAATTCTGCATACGACCACCATCTCCAGTTGGGCGTGGGAAATCTGCCTGAAAGCCTGACGGTTGAGAAACTCGCACGCAAAGCGGGATCGCCCGGCAGCCTAGCTGCCTAATTGCCTGGCTGCGCGGAGAAAGCCTGCAAAAGTGCAGGTTTTTGCTCGTTCGCACGCTGAAAACGAAAAATTCCTGCAATTGTGCAGGCTTTTTGCCGCGCACAGGGGCTCAGATTCATTTTCATCGAAAATTCCTGCACTTTCGCAGGCTTTTCGCCAAAATGAATCATTTCCTCAGAAAATTCCTGCACTTTCGCAGGTTTTTCCCCTGACCTGCCTGCCAAGCCGCCTCGTGACCGCCCGCTGTGAAACGCTACACCCCGCGCCGGGAGAGGCGCATTGGGAAAGAGCCGATGCGCCAACGTCAGCACCACCGTTTTGGGTTGGCCGTGCAAAAACACCCTGGTGGCGCTGGAATACCTCTATCATGACGCCGGGACGCTGATGTGCATCGATTTTTCGCTTGCCAAAGCCCAAATGCAAAAAAAGCCCGTTACCGACGAAAACGTTTCTTTCGATAACGGGCTTGATTATACAGTTAAAGAGCGGCGCCTTTGCCGCCGTCTACATTGACCGATGTTCCTGTTACGTAAGATGCTGCATCCGAAGACAGGAACGTAATGACTTTGGCGGCCTCTTCCGCATTGCCGATGCGGCCCAGCGGAATAGCGTGCCGCGGGTCGCTGGCAAACTGCTCCCACGTCAGCTCGGGAGCCTGCTTCTTCCACCATTTCTCAATCTGGTCGCTGCGAATGGTGCCGATGCATACCGTATTGACGCGAATCCGATCGGCCGCGAGATCCTTGCTCATCGCATTCGTGAGCGCCAGTCCGGCGGCGCGGCTTACCGATGTGGGCAGCGACGATGCCGGCGGCGTTTTTGCGGCCGAGGTCGTAATATTGACAATCGAGCCGCCGCCGGCTGCGCGCATGTAAGGCACCGCATACCGCGAGCAGTTGATGGCTCCGAACAGTTTCAGATCAAGATCGTTCCGCCAAGAATCGGTTGACACCAGCTCGAACGGCATTGCCGACGAAGTGCCGGCATTATTCACGAGTATGTCGAGGCGCCCAAAATGCTCCGCCGCCCGCTCCACGGCTCGCTTGCAATCCTCTTCGTTGCTGACGTCAGCCTCGACGAAGTAAACCTCGCCGCCGCCCGCTTCAGCAATGCGCGCCGCCGCTTCCCGCAGCTGCTCCGCGTTCCGTGCGCAGATCGCAACGCGGGCGCCTTCCAGTGACAAAGCCAGAGCCGTCGCGTATCCGATCCCTTTGCTCCCTCCCGTAATCAACGCTGCTTTGCCTTGCAAACCTAATTCCATCGCGTTTAGCTCCTCTTTTGGCTTATTTTAGACGGGCGTGCTCAACTCGGCGCCGTCTGCGTTGCGAACGGCTTTCTCCCGCGGCTTCTCCAGGCTGATCCATATAAGCCCGAGCGCAATCAAAACCCCGCCGGCGATCTGCCCGGTATTGATTTGCTCATCGTACATCACAACGCCGGTGACAAGCGCCGCAGCCGGGACGACGTAGCGGAAAAAGTTCCCCCGCGCTGCGCCCGCTTTCAGCATGCAGCTGTTCCATACGACAAAGGCGATGAACGTGCAGAAGAGCACATTGTACAGAACGACGAAAATGTCCAGCGTCTGGATTTGGCCCCATGCCACCTTGCCCCAGCCCGTCAGCGTAAAAGGAGTCAGAAAGACGACTCCGAACAGAATGTACCAACTGCTGACGCGCAGCGGTGAATACTTTTTCATCAGCGGCATGCAGGCCAGATTCGTTAATGCGCCGACTATGCTGACGCCGAGCGCCAGCAAATTTCCGAGCATATGCTCGGATTTGAAATCCAGGCTTTGTTCGCCGCCCGTAATGATCAGAACGACGCCGGCCATGGCGAACAGACCTCCAAGCAGCAGCCTGCGGGTAATGGCCTCGCTCGTGAAGAACGGCGTGAACAAAGCGGCGAAAATCGGCCACGGAGCCACGTTCAGCAGCGAGGAATTGGCGAGCGTCGTAAATTTGATCGAGTACATAACCGCCATTTCAAGCACCGTAATCGCAAAAAAGCCAATAATCATCAGCTTCCAGATGTCTTTTCGCTCTACGCCGACCGACTTTTCCTTCACTTTCAAAAACAGGAACAACAATGGAACCGCTAACGAAAAACGCAAAAAAGTAGACAACTCCGGTCCGAAAGTCCCCATCGCCAATCTGGATACCCCGAAATTGACTCCCCATATCGCGGAAACCAAAATAAGTCCCGCATAAACCAGTATGCGTGCGTTCATCTTTCCCCATCCATCCATTCTATCGATTGTCTCTCTTTATCCGCTGGCGCACAACTTATCGCCGCACTCCTTCATAGTGTACGATGCGCGTCGGCTCCTGTCTATGAGAGAATAGCCGCACGGCGGCGCGAACAACCCCTGCCGATGTTCGGCAGGGGCTGTTCCATGTTCCAAGGCATGTTTATCACCGCAGCGCCGCCAGATCGAATTTCGGCACGAGGCCTTCCTCCGCCGCCCGGCTGAGCAGCGCATGCACAGCCGCATAGCCGCTTTCTCCCAAGTCCGCGGTAAACTCGTTGACGTATAAATCGATGTGGGCTTGCGCGACGTCCGGAGACAGCTCCTGCGCATGCCGCATCACGTACTCTTTCGATGCCTCGGGATTCGCCCAGGCGTACTTGACCGAGGCGCGAATCCAGCTGGAAATGAAAGCCGTATCCAGCGACCTGCGGGCGATGATCGCCCCGAGCGGAATCGGCAGGCCAGTGTCTTCCTCCCACCAGCTGCCCATGTCGGCCACGAGGCTCAGCCCGTACGACGGGTACGTGAAGCGCGCTTCGTGGATGACCAGGCCGGCGTCGATCAGGCCGTCCCGCACGGCAGGCATAATTTCGTGGAACGGCATGACCACGATCTCGCCTACGCCGCCGGGCACGCGCTGCGCCGCCCACAGGCGGAACAGCAGGTAGGCCGTCGATCGCTCGCTGGGCACGGCTACCCGTTTGCCGGCCAGCGCCGCAGGATTGCCGGCGCTGCTCTCTCCACCGCGCGTCAGCACGAGCGGGCCGCAGCCCCGGCCGAGCGCGCCGCCACATGGCAGCAGCGCATACTCGTCCAGCACCCACGGCAGTGCGGCGTACGAGATTTTGAGCACTTCCGGTCCGACGCCGCTGGCCGCCAAACCGTTCGTGATATCGATATCCGCATAAGTGACATCGAGCTGCGGAGCGCCCTGGATCAAGCCGTGAGCCCAGGCATGAAAAACAAAAGTATCGTTCGGACAAGGTGAATATGCGATTTTCATGATAGAACCTCCTGTAATACCGGGCCGGCCGCTTCAAGCGCCGCCAGCGCATCGCCGATCCGCCAGGCGGACCGGTCGCGCGGCCCGACTGCATTGGAGATCGCGCGGATCTCCAGGAACGGCACGCCGCGTAACCCAGCGGCAGCGCCTGCGCCGTAGCCCTCCATCGCCTCGGCCGCAGCCCCGGGCACGCGCGCGGCCAACGCCGCGGCGGTCGCCGCGGTGCCGGTCACCGTCGACACGGTGAGCACCGGCCCCGTCCGGGCCGCCAGCCCGGCCTGCTGCAGCGCCGCGCTGAGGCGCTCGGCGAGGGCCGCGGCGACCGGCACGCGCGCGGAGCCAAAGCCGAGCTCGTCCAGGCTGGCGAAGCCGTCCGCGGTCTCCGCGCCCAGATCGGCGGCGACGACCTCGCCGGCCACGACGAGCGAGCCGATCGCGGCTTGTCCGGCAAAACCGCCGGCGATCCCGGCCATCACGACAAGCCCGTATTCGCCGGCGGCGAGCGCCGCAGCCGTATTCGCCGCGGCTGCGGCGGCGCCGACCCCCGCCGCGATGACGTCAAACCGGCCGGCTCCGCGGAGACCGCGCAGGACGGCTTCCTTTTCCGCATCGACGGCGGTTATGACAAGTATGCGCTTTGCTGTATCGAACTCCATTTCCCCAAACTCCTTCGTGTACATCCTGTTAGTTCCCTTACACAAAGGTATCTCGTTCTGCACATAAAGTAAAGAGCAACAGCCTGAGCCTATCCCTTCAGCCCCGAATTGGCGATGCCTTCAACGAACCATTTTTGACAAATAAATACAACGATAAGCAGCGGTACTAGACCCGAAACGGAAGCGGCCATCACAAGCGGATAGTTCGTGCCGAATTCGTCCGAATAGTTCGTGAGCCCGAGCGGAATCGTGTACAGTGCTTTGTCCCGCAAAAAAATGAGCGGATTCTCGAAATCGTTCCAATGCCACGTAAACGTCAAAATGAGCAGCGTGACGAGCGCGGGCTTCGTAAGCGGCAGGCACACCCGCCAAAATATGCGGAAGTAACCGGCCCCGTCGATTCGCGACGCTTCCAGCAGTTCCTGCGGAATCGTGCTGAAAAACTGGCACATCAAAAACGTGCCGAACACCGTAAAAATGCCGGGCAATATGAGCGCTTCATGCGTGTTGATCAAACCGAGCCAGTCAAACACGATAAACCTCGGCACCAGCAGCACCTGGGACGGAATAATCATCGTCGCCAAATAGAGCAGAAAAATCGCTTCGCGCCCAGCGAAATTGATTTTGGCGAAAGCAAATCCGGCAAGCGAGCTCGTCAGCAAACTGCCGGCGACCGTCAGAAGCGTGATTTTGAGCGAATTCCCGTAATATACGTAAAAAGGCGTCTTGCCTCCCCATACCGTCTCGTAATTGTCCAGATGAAACGTTGCGGGAATCCACCGGACCGGGAAGGCGAATATTTCTCCCATCGTTTTGAACGACGCGGATATCATCCAGACGAAAGGAACAATCATCAGCACGCCCAAACCCAGAAACAGCAGCGTCATGCCCAGCTTTACCCAGATTGCGGCGCGCCCTGTCGTTGCTTCCTGCATTGTTCTCCCCTCCAGCTACATGATGTGCTGCGATTTCTTCTGGCTCTGCCACTGCAGCAGCGTAACGATAAAAATGATGACGAATAAAACCCATGAAATAGCCGCCGCATAGCCCATTTTGTTGTACTGAAACGCCATCAGGTAGATGTGATAGGAAAGCACCAGCGTGGCGTTCATCGGCCCGCCCTGCGTCATGACCGCGACCGCGCCGAACACCTGAAACGAAGCGATGACGAGCGTGACGGCGATCAGAAAGCTGGTCGGCCGGAGCATCGGCACGGTAATTTGCAGCAATTGCCGCAGCTTGCCCGCCCCGTCCATGCCTGCGGCTTCATACAGATCCCGGGGAATTCCCTGGAGCCCGGCCAAATAAATGATCATCGTGTAGCCGATATACATCCACACGGTCATGATCATGATCGCCGGAAGCGCCCAATGCGGACTCGCCAGCCAGCCCGGCGGATCGCCGATGCCGACGGAGCGGAGCCATTGGTTGATCGGCCCTTCTTTGGCGTTGTACATGACGCTCCACACGATGCCGACGGCGACGACGCTGCTGACGTAAGGCAAAAAAAACAACGTGCGGATCAATTGCTTCAAATACACATATTGATTCAGCAGCACGGCAACGATCAGGCCGACGACCATTGCGGCAGGGACGGTTACGGCTGTAAACACGACCGTGTTCGTCAGCGATTTCGCGAACCAATCGTCCTCCGCCATATGGGCGAAGTTGCCCAGACCGATCCATTCCAAACCTTTTAACCCCTTCAAATAATCCCACTCCGTAAATACGAGAATCATGCTGAACGCAATCGGCACCAGAACGAAGCAAAGAACACCGAGCAAATTCGGCAAAATAAACAAGTAGCCGGCCAAGTTCTCCTCCATCCGGCGCCGCTTCCATACACGACGCATAGGCGTCCCTCCAGTACTATTCGCGCAGCCACCGGCTTCCGCCAAGGTGAAAAAAAGCGCCTTCCAGTCTCTTGACCAAAAGGCGCGATGAGCTGCCTGATTATTTTTTGGCCGTTTGAATCGCTTTATCCGCGCGCGTTTTTGCCGCTTCGACCGCCTGGTCCAACGTTTGCGCGTTCATGACGTATTTCTCGGTTTCTTCCTTCAAAATCTTTTTCAGCTCCGGCAAAGCCGTCAAGTTGGTCCGGTCCACAAAGGTGTATTGTGCGGACAAAAACGATTTCAGCGAGTCCATGTCGAACAGCTTCGCGGAGTCGCCGACCAGCAGGCTGACGACTTTGTCGGCATCGGCCTTTTTGTTGACGGGGAGCCGTCCGCCGGCAACCATCGGCATGCTGCCTTCCGTTACGTACCAGCTTATAAATTTGAATGCGGCGTCAGCGTTCGGCGTATTTTTGTTGATAGAAATATAATCGCCCATGCCGCCAATGTTGTTGTTCGTGCCTTTCTGGAATTGCGGTTCAGGAGCAAAAGCGACGGAAAAATCGCGGGGAAAGCTTTTCACGTCCTTCACATAGCGGATCAGGAAGTTGCCGCCGTAGACCATCGCCGCTTTGCCGGTGAGCAGCTCATTTTGGATCGCCAGCTTGCCTGCGAGCGCATCGGCCCATTTGACGGTCAAGCCTTTGTCCTCCATCTGCTTTTGCAGTTCCATCCCTTTGCGTACGGCGGCATGGTTGAAATTCGACGAGCCGTCCGCCGCAAAATAAGGGTCTTTCGGCTGCGCAGCCGTCAAACTGTATTCCGCGATCGGATCGAATCCGGGGTTGACGAAAGCGCCCTTGCGGTCGCCTTTGTTCAGCTTCCCGGCCAGCTCCGCGAATTCGTCCCACGTCCAGCCCGCCGCCGGCACTTTGGCGCCGATTTCATCGAGGGCCGCTTTGTTGAACAGCACGCCGTTAATATTTTTCGTCGCCGGCAAATAGTGCAGGCCGCCATCGATCTTTTTCACATTGGCGCTGCCGATAATGCCGTCCAGATCGAAATTTTGCTTGGCGATGTAGTCATCCAGCGGCTTTGTAATTCCCGCCCGGACGCGTTTCACGAGCCGGTCGTCGCCGTAGCTGATGAAGATGTCCGGCGTATCCGACTGGGAAATGAGCGCGGTGTCGAGCTTCGTGTTGCCTGCATCGTCATTGACGTAACGCACATACTGGATCTGGATGTCCGGGTTCGCTTTATTCCAGTTCGCTACGACGTCGGCCGGACCGCTTTCTTCGGGAACGCCGCCCCACAGCTTTAACGTAACAGGCTTCTTCGCCTCGACAGTAGGCTGCGCCGACGGTTCCGCACTGGATTTCACCGCTTTTTCTCCTGTGCAACCGCTTACCAACAAGGATATCGAAAACATAGCCGATAACCAGACTGCCATTGACCTTCTCATATTCGGGCTCCCCTTTTCACGCTTTAATTTTTCACCTTCATGAAGTTGATTTTATTGTAGAGGATCGGCCTGTTTGCAGGAATGGCATTTTCTCAGCGAAATCAGGCCATTTGTAAGGTGTTAGTCGCGCTGCAAAAACAGCTTTCTAAACTCGGTCGGGTGCATGCCTTCGATTTTTTTGAACAGCTTGCTGAAATGATTCGGATCGGCATACCCTACCTTTTCCGATATTTCATATATTTTGAAGGCGGGATCTTTTAGCATTTCCCTTGCTTTCTCCAGCCTCACGCGGGTCATGTAGTCGATGATCGTCTCTCCGGTTTCTTTCTTGAACAATCCGCTTAAATAATTCGGGGCAAAACCGGCTTCCTTCGCCAAATCGGGCACTTTAAGCGGCAAATGGTAGTTGTGCCGGATGTTTCGGGCTATCGCTTGTATTTCCGGCTTCCATCGTTTGCCTGCAAGATGTTTGACATATTCCACATAGATAGGAATCCAGCCCTGGAACCATTGATGGATCTCTGCGAGGGATTGCGCGCGGCGGACTGCACGGTGGGGGTAGATGTGCCGGTAAGGGGGAACGGAGTACAAGTCTCCGCCATGCTTTTTGCAATAGGCGCCGAGCATGTGCAGCAGATTCATCCAACGCTCCCGCACGGCTTCCGGATGGAGCGGCGGATGCCGCGGCAAATCTGCGACCGAATCGTCCAGCGCGCGGATCATGTCGGCCGCCTGATGCCGGTCCAGCATGCGCTCCCATGCGGCTGCATCCCAGAGCTGCCCGGACGCTGCGCCGGCGAACGGCTGCAAACGCTCCGACCAAAGCACGGTGCCAGGGCCTTCGTAAAACCGGTGCTCGAGCGCACGCGCCGCTTCCGCCGCAATGGCCGCCACCTGCCGGATATCGCGGCATTCCGGCGAAATGCCCATGCTCAGCGATAGACGCAGCAGCGTGGCAATGGCGCTGCCCATCTCTTCCGGCATGACCGGATGAAAGCGCTCTTGAAGAATCGCGTATTGGCCCGCGTCGATTTGCACAAGCTCGCCTTTGCCGTACTTCTTCATAATCTCCTGCAAAATGTTCGTCACGCTGTAATTCAGCAGCCGTTCGCTTTTGAACGTATTGTGCTCGACGACTTGATCGTAATCGTCAATGACCGCATACACCAGCCGGTATGCATCGTGCAAACCCGGAAGGTCGAACTCCGTCCAAATTTCCCGGATTTCTTTGCCCGAGCATTGCTGGGTCAGCAGGTCGCGCAGCCGGTTTTCTTTCACTTCCCGGCCATACTGCTTCATTTTGAACGTCTGGTACGATTTGTCTATCGCATCCTGCCGCTCGTCGATCAGCTCCCGCTTGACGCGGTCCAGCTTGGCCAGCAGCTCGGCCGGCTCCATGGTCAGCTTCAGCATGTAATCGGAAGCCCCGCATTGCAGCGCTTTTTGCACATATTCGAAATCGCTGTGATTGCTGAGAATGATCACCTTGGCCGAATCGCCGGACGCCTTGATTTGCTGGAGCAGCGCGAGGCCGTCCATCTCCGGCATGCGAATGTCCGTGAGCACAATATAGTAAGGATAAGGCCGGAGCAGCTCCAGCGCCTCGACTCCGCTGGCGGCTTCGCCGATCAGATCGAATCCGTGCTCCTGCCACGGAATCAGGCTTTTGAGGCCGACTCGGATAAATATTTCGTCGTCGACGATCAGAAGGGGGATCATCGGACGCTCACCTCGCTTTGCAGCGGAATATGGATGGCGACTTCCAGGCCTTGCCCGATTCCGCCGCCGACCTCTATGCCGAATTGCCGGCCGAAAAACCGCTGAATCCGCTCATGCACGTTGTGCAGCCCCACTCCGCTGAATTTGGCGTGCGGCTGTTCCATGCTTTCCTGCACCTGCTTCAGCTTCTCGGGCGGCATCCCCATCCCGTTGTCGGTAACGCGCAAGATGACTCGGCCAGCCTGCTCCTCGGCGGCAATGCGAATATGAAGCTGCTGCCGGCGGCCGTGGATAATGCTGTTCTCCACGATCGGCTGCAGCGTGAATTTCAAAATCGCGTACGTCCGAATCCGCTCGGGTACATCAATATGCAGCATGACATGATCGTGGTATCTCATCTTCTGGATATTCATATACATTTCCAAATATTCCAGCTCCTCTGCGACGGAGATCAGCTCCCGGTCATGTCTCATGGAAAATTCGAGCAGCCGGCCAAGCGTCGTAATCATGTGACTGACGTGCTCGTCGCCCGACAGCATCGCCCGCCATTTGATCGAATTCAGCGTATTGAACAAAAAGTGGGGATGAATCTGGGCCTGCAGCGCCTGAAACCGCGCTTCCTCCCGCTGCCGTTGTTCTTCCGCAGCCAAATCGAGCGATTGCTTCAGCTGCGCCGTCATCTTGTTGAAATAAACGCCAAGCAGCGAAATTTCGTCTCTGCCCTTAACTTCCACCTTCGTCTCGAAATCCCCGGCGCCAAGCCGCTTCATGGAATGCGCCAGCAGCCGGATCGGCTCGGTAATCCGAAACATGAAGTAAACGAAAATCAAGGTGAATGCGATAAACCAGATGAGCATCCATGAAAAAGAACGGTCCGTTGCGCTCTGCAGTTGGGCGTTGAATTCCTGCTGCGGCATAAGCTGGAGCACCTTCCATTTGAACTCGGGCAGCTCCGCAGCGTTCAGCAAAAACTTGTCGCCGCCCAGCGTCAGCTTGTTTCCGGACATCGCGGACAAGCCGCCCTGCAGCGCCTGCAGCTCTTGCGGTGAAATTTCGCTGCTGCCGGCAAGCAGGCCGCCCTGTTCGTCAATGATGAACGTTTTCATCGATAGGTCCGATTGCGCCAAAGTGCCGAGCAAGGAATCCGTCGGTACCCCGATAAACACAATTCCGTAACCGCCCGACGTCCGGTCTCCCATCACAACCCGCGTAACGACGGTTAAATCCCGAATCCGGTTAACGTCGCCGTCATGAATCCATGTCCGGTAGGACAGCTCCCAATTCGGCCTGCCGTTCAAAGCAATCGTCCGCTGATACCAGCCGGCACCGGCAAACTGCGCGAAATCGGCGGTGATATCCGGCGAGAACCATGTAGAATGCACGTACCCGCGAAAATCGATCAATGCCATGAACGCATGGTCGTCGACCAAAATATCCCTTGTCGACTGCAGCTTTTTTTGCAGCTGGGTCAGCCGTCTGGACGCCTCATACCGGCGGCTCCAGTCCACATCCGAGGTTAAGTACTGCATCACCTCGGAATCGTTGACCAGAAGCGTCGACGCTCTCAGCATCCGGGTCGTCAAATCCGATATGGCCGCGGCTTTTTGGCTGACCAATTCCTGGTTCGAAGCAATCAGCTTTTCTTCAATGATTTTTTCCGAATAGGAGCGGTAGTTAAAAAAAATGTAAGTATAAGGAAGGAGGATAAAAAAGAACAAAGTGAGCAGGATTTTATCGCGGAGAGAAGAAACATGCAGCTTGTTGACCCATTTCCTCATAAGCGCAAGCACCATACTTTCCTAAGGGGGTAAAGTTTGCGATTTATTTAATTTCACACCTTATTGGTTCCCTCCGTTTCATTATATGGGCGATTGTTTATTTCGGCGCAGCTCCCGGCTCCTGGCGCGTAGTGTTGCGCTGCATGACGGCGGCCGGTCGAGCACAAACGCTTACATTTGTGTTTTCAATTGTCATCGGCTGCCGATGCAAACCTCGGAAAACTTGCGAATCGCGGGCGGCGCAGCCGCAGGCCCCACACGGCTGCGGACTGCAGCCGCTCTTTCTCAACTAGCGCCTCTCATGCCATCGGTTGCTGCGCTGAAGTGGGAAGGGGGCACAAAGTGGCTTGGCAGGGCGAAAACCTGCAAAAGTGCAGGTTTTTTCCGGAGAAGCGGTTCGTTTTGGTGAAAAGCCTGCGAAAGTGCAGGAATTTTCGATGAAAATGAATCTGAGCCCCTATTCGCGGCTAAAAGCCTGCACAATTGCAGGAATTTTTCGTGGCAAGGGATCAAGGATGCAAATTCATGTATTTTTGCAGGTTTTCTTCGTGAAACCAGACAGATTGTGCAATCGGCTCGGGCGTATGGGTTTCTGGCAGCCTGCTCATTTGCCAGCTTTCTCCGCATGCCAAGTAGTTGCTTCCTCTAGCTCGCAATCCCCATAATTTTACATTCTCCTCTTCGCGCAACCAGGCAGATTGTGCGACTGGCTCGGGTATATGGGTTTCTGGCAGCCTGCCCAATTGCAGGCTTTCTCCGCACTGCCAAGCAGTTGCTGCCTCTAGCGTGCGAAATGCACTGGTTTCCATCTGCTACGCTTGTAAAGCTTGAAACTACAGCAGCAGATCTGATTATTTTCATTCTGCGGGGTGACTATCCCCGGCGTTGCGGGAGTTTTTGCAGGCTTTCCACGAGCTGCCGGCGATGCGCCGGGTCGGGTTCCGCACTCAGCGCATCTGCCGGACTCCATAACTGTGCTATGATCAGCCGCCTGCGAATATTCCTCCCTCCCCTTCTATCTCATGACCTTCTTCCATTTCCGGTACCCTCTGCGCAAGAAATTCAACATAAAGTCCGGAAACGGAAGACGGCTGATCCACGGGAAATAGAAACGGTCGTATGCCTTTTTCAAATCGTCCCACATCGTACAGGGCTCCCGCTTCAAAAAATCCGAAACGTCGACTACGATGCCTCTGCCGTCTTTCATCATGACGTTTTTCCCGTGCACATCGTGCGGGAACAGCCCTTTGCCGGCCGCATAGGCCAAAGCCTGATCGATGTCGCGGATCACCTGGCGCCGAATCGGAATCCCTTTGCGCATGCAGTTATATAGAGTGACGCCCGTGAGACGCCGCAAAATCAAAAAGTTGCGTCCTTCATAGATGCACTCCGAATAAGCCGGATGCCGGCCAAGACGCCTGTATACCTCGGCCTCGTCTTCGAGTCCCGGCCGGCCGGGCGCATATACTTTGGCCACCCAATCGGGAAAGTCAGGGTGGGCCAGCACGGCCGCGTAGTTTCCGGCACCGAGCAGCCGCCACGGCTCAGGGACATGATAGACGGCGATCGGCTCGTCGGGCTGCTCGCTGGCTATGCGCAGGTGAGGCAGCAGCTCAGCTTCGATGCGTGCAGCCATCGGCCCTGCAATTATGTGTGCCGCAGCCGCACTCGGGAAGTTGCCCTTAGATTCCACCATAAACGTTCGAATCTCTTCCTCTCTCCAAAAAAGCTCGGCGGTCTTCAGCCGCTCGCATTCATAATTGCACACGTTGTCCCCTTTGGTCAACTGGGTGCCGTCTGCCGGCAAAAGAAAAAGGAACTTCGATCCGCAGGCGGACCCAAGTTCCTAAATCTGTTTACTCGTTCAGCGCTTTTTGCAGCGCCGCCAAGTTTTGCTTCATAATGCCGATGTAGTCCAGCTTGTTTTTCTTATCCTCGTCCGTCAAACCTTCGAGCGGATTCAACACATCGGTCTTTGCGCCGATTTCTTTGGCGATCGTTTGGGCGATTTTCGGATCGACCAGCGTTTCGAAAAAGATCGTCTTGACCTGACGCTCCTTGGCAAACTTCACGATGCCCGCCATTTTTTCCGGGGACGGCTCCTGCTCGGGGGATAGTCCGGCAATCGGAACTTGCGTCAAGCCGTACTCTTTGGCCAAATAACCGAAAGCTGCGTGTTGGGTGACAAAATCTTTATGCTTTACGCCGCTTAGCCCTGTTCGATACGATTGGTCAAGCTCTTTCAGCTTCGCTATGTAAGTATCGGCATTTTTCTTGTAGTCGTCCTTGTGGGCGGGATCGGCTTGTTCGAGCGCCGCCTCGATGGCAGCCACTTCCTTTTGGGCCAGCGTGGGACTCAGCCAAACGTGAGGATCGAGAACTTTGCCGTCCTTCGCCTCCTGCTGCTTATGGTCGTCCGCGTGTTCCCCCTCGTCCTCGTCGGGCAGCCCTTCCATCAGCTCGATCCCTTTGCTCGCCTGCACAACTGTGCGCTTATCGTTCGCGGCGCTCTCCAGCGCCTTGTCGACCCAGCCTTCGACGATACCGTTATAGACGAACACGTCAGCTTCCTTGATTTGCGCCATATCTTTGGCGCTCGGCTCCCAATCGTGCGGCTCGGCGCCGGCCGGAATGAGACCGATGACATCGGCATGGCTGCCGACGATTTGCTGCGTAAATTCGACCATCGGGTAAAAGGTCGCGACAATTTTTAACGGCTTGCCGCTAGCGGCAGCGCTCGGCGACGGCGCGGAGTTCGTCCCCGCCGTAGGCGGACTGGCGGCTCCTGCTCCCGTTTGCGCCGTATTGCTGCCGCAGCCTGACAGCAGCAGCGCGGCCGCAGCCGCCGTCATCATCGTTTGTTTCCATGTTCCTTGCATGTGTATTCCTCCTGAACTTATATGAAATGTAAGAACTTATTGAATGGTTGAATCCTTGGCATAGCGGGTCGCCGATCTTGAAACAGCCGGTTCCGGGGCAGCGGGTTCAGCGGCAGCCTGCCGGCGGTTGATGCGCTTGCCCAGTTGGAGCAGCAGCTTTTTGATGCCTATGCCGGCGACCAGAAAAACGAGCAGCACGATGGCGATCGTTCCGCCGGGAGGCGTGCTCAGCTGATAGGAAGCCGTCAGGCCGGAGAAGACGCCGATCAGGCCGATAGCCATAGCAAGGCCGATTGCGGCCGAGAAGCTCGGCGCAAGGCGAATCGCCAGCGCGGCAGGCAGCACGATCAGCGAGGAGACGAGCAGGACGCCGACGACCGGCATCGCCGCCGCCACGATCATCCCGGTAACGACGCTGAACAGCAGCGATATGCGCTTCACCGGGAGGCCGCTTGTCTGCGCGGTTTCCTCGTCAAACGTGATCTGGTACAAAGGCCTGCGGAACGCGTAGAAAAAACAGCCTCCGATCAGCGCGACCGCGCACATCAAGGCGAGCTCGGTCCCGTTCACGGCAACGACCGACCCGAACAAGTACGACGAAAAGTTTTTGTTGATGCCCTGATTCAAGCTCATCAGCACGACCGCGCCGGACAAGCCGCCGATCATGATGATCGCTATCGAAATCTCGCTGTACGTTTTGTAGGACCTGCGCACATATTCCACGACGACCGCACCGATTGCCGCCACGGCAAAACCGGTCAAAGTCGGGTTCAGATGCAGGTACGCTCCGGCCGCAACGCCGGCCAGCGACACATGCGAAAGCATGTCGGCCATGAGCGCCTGGCGGCGAAGCATCAGGTACACCCCCAGCACCGACGCTAACAGCGCGATTATTCCACCGGCACAAAATGCCCGCTGCATGAAGTCGAAGTGCAGCATTTCCATCCGCCATCCTCCTTCTTTTCAAGCTCGATGATGCGGTCGAGGTATGCGCGGACTTCCGGCAGCCCGTGCGTCACCATGACGACCGTAGTGCCGTGCTCCTTCACCTGACGGTGCAGCAGCTCATAGAAAGCGTACCGGCTGTCCTGATCCATGCCCGTCGTCGGTTCGTCCAGCACGAGCAGATCCGGCTCCTGCGCCAGCGCGCGGGCGATGACGATGCGCTGCTTTTGCCCGCCGGAGAGCTCGCCGATCTTGCGGCTGCGCTGCTCCCACAGGCCGACCTGGCGCAGCGCCTTTTCCGTCTGCCGGTGATCCTCGTTCGTCAGCCTGCGAAGCCACGAGCCTCTGGCGTGCCTGCCCGACCGCACGAACTCGACAATCGTGCTCGGGAAGCCGCCGTTAAATGCTGCGATCTGCTGCGAGACGTAGCCGACAACGAGCTTCTTTCCCGCCCGGTTCGACGGCGCCAGGTACGCTTCTCCGCTCCATGGCTGCAGCAGCCCAAGCATAAGCTTGAGCAGCGTCGTCTTCGAAGCGCCGTTAGGCCCCGTCACGGCGACGAATTCGCCGGCAAATACGTCGATGCTGGCCTCTTCCAGACAGGGTACGTCCCGATAGCCGAACGATACTTGTTTCAGCGATGCTAGCAGCATAAGCTCACCTCTTTTACATGTAATCATTACGATTAAACTCGAAAAAGAAAATCGAGCCGACTCGATATTAAATAGTAATTATTACGTATTAGATCATAGCAACGTCCCGTCTATTCGTCAATGCTTTTTTTCCGGCTTGCAGTGGCGCGCGTCTCGCGCAGCATTTGCCAAGCAGCCTGGAGCTGCTGTATGATCACATTATGCTAATAGTAATCATTACTTTTTAATAGCATGTTCCGCCGGTTTTCAGAATAAGTATGTGACAAAACATCAACCACGTTCATGGAGGAACCCGATGAAAATTCCTGTTTTCGTATTAAGCGGATTTTTGGGGAGCGGCAAGACGACTCTGCTGATGCAATTGTTGAAAGAAACGAGAAACCGCGGCTTGCGGCCGGGCATCTTGATGAATGAACTCGGCAGGCAGGACGTGGACGGGAACATTGTGGACGAGGCTGCCGGGCTGGCGGTCGAAAAGCTGCTGGACGGCTGCGTATGCTGCAGCAAAAAAGAGGAATTGGCCGGATGCCTGAAGCTGCTGCTCGGGCAAAAGCCCGCCGTCCTCTTTATCGAGCTGACAGGCGTCGCCAACCCGGAAGAAATCGCCGACGCGCTGACGGAACCGGGTCTTCTGGGCGTTGTCGCACTGAAACAAATCGTCACCGTACTGGACGCCGAGCACGTGCTGGAGTACAACAGCATTTTCTCCTCCGACAGACAGCTTGTCGCCACGCTGCGGAAACAAATAGAGGCGGCCGATCTGATTTTGATCAACAAAACCGACCTCGTCCCGCCTGCACAGCTGGCCAAAATCGAAAAAAGCGTCCGCAAGCAAAACGAGAAATCGCTCATCGTCCATACCGTGCGCAGCCAAATCGACGTCAGCCCCTTGCTCGCCAGCATCGCCTCCCACGAGCCCGCTCCGCTGTCCGTCCGGCCTTTCCGCATGCTCAAATCGGTAACGGCTGTTAAGCGTGAGGCAGAAGACCACGTTCACAAACACGAGCAAAACCTCTCCTACTCGCGCGTGCAAACCGTCACACTGCCCTGGCACACGGCCGAATCGGTATCCAGGCAGAGGCTGGAACAGTTTCTCGCCCGATGGAACAAACAGCTTTTACGGGCAAAAGGATATGTCGCTTGCGGGCCGCAGGGGACGACGATGCTGATGCAATTTGCCGGAAAAAGAACGTATTGGGAGCCATCGCAGTTTGCCGGCGATCCTTATGTCGTCTTCATCGGCATCGATCTGAACGCTGCGCTGCTGGAGAAAGAATGGTCGCGCCTGTTTGAAATTTCCTCCTGAACCCGTCTATACGAAGTCCGTTCGATCCGTTATAATAATCGTAAATATTATTATTTAGAGGTACATATATGCTGCAGGCACTCCAACTACCCGCTTTCATCGACACTACCAACCTGCAAACGTTCAAAACGATGTTTATCAGCATTATTTTGGAAGCTATTCCCTTTGTGCTGCTGGGCGTCGTTTTATCTTCCATTTTGCAGGTATTCGTATCCGAGAAGCTGATTCAAAAAATCGTCCCCCGCCATCCGGCGCTCGGTATCCTGTTCGCCTGCCTGATCGGCATCGTTTTCCCGGTTTGCGAATGCGGCATGATTCCGGTGGTCAGGCGGCTGATTCAAAAAGGAATGCCCGTCTACGTCGCGGTCGTTTTTATTTTATCCGGCCCGATTCTGAATCCGGTCGTGTACGCCGCTACTTACATGGCCTTTCGGACGCACACCGATCTGGTGTATGCACGAATGGGCCTGGCTTTTCTCGCAGCCGCCTTCATCGGCTTTGTTTTGTACAAAACGGTCAAACGCAGCCCGCTGCGCACGAGCATGGCCTCCTTCCAGCCGGAAGAACCCGAACCAGAGCGCCAGCCGAACAAGATAACCGCGACTTTGGCCCATGCGGCCGAAGAATTTTTTGAAATGGGCAAATTTCTTATGTTCGGCGCCATGCTGACAGCGCTGATCCAGACGTTCGTCGTCCGCGAAAGTCTCGGCGCCATCGGACAAGGCCCCGTCATCTCGCATTTGTTCATGATGGGCTTTGCGTACATCCTGTCCTTGTGCTCAACTTCGGACGCGTTTGTCGCTTCTTCATTTTTGGGCACGTTCTCCAAAGGTTCGCTGCTTACTTTCTTGGTGATCGGCCCGATGCTCGATTTCAAAAACACGCTGATGCTGCTCTCGGTGTTCAAAACGAGGTTCGTCCTGTTCCTCAGCCTTTTGATCGCGGTCACGGTGCTGCTCGGCTCGCTGCTCATCGAACGTTTGTTTTTCATCCAATAATGACAGGAGAGGGATTCATTGGTACATCAGCATTCGCATTCCGGCTCGCTGGCGCCGCATTACTTGCTGCGGGCCGGCATTTTGCTGGCATTCGCCATGTTCATCGTCTATTTGACCAAAACGGACAACCTGGCCTACTACATCGCCCCCCGCATGCAAAGCTATGTCAAATATTCGAGCGTCGCGCTCTACGCCATCGCCATCTATCAGGTCTACCTCGGAATCGGCGCCTTGTGGGGCAAAAAGCAGGCCGATTGCGGGTGCGAACATCCCCCCTCGCGTTCGCGCTTGCGCAGTACGGTCGCTTATAGCTTGTTCGTGTTTCCTTTGCTTTTGGGCTTTTTGCTGCCCCATACCGCAATGAGCAGCGCACTGGCCGACAAAAAAGGGATGAATTTATCGACGGGCACGGCGGCCGCAGCGATCACCAAACAGCTGGCGGCAGCGGCCGAGAGCGACAAAGCGCTCGCCCCGCTCGCATCGGCTGCCCCTTCCCCCTCTCCGTCGGCGGCAGCGAATGCTCCGCAACCGCTCCCCGCAGCAGGCGGCGTGACGGATGAGCAGCTGAAAAAAATGTTCGTGGCGCCGGACGAGTATTCGGAAGATTTTGCGAAAATGGGAATGATCCTCTACAAGCGCGATCTGATTGCCGTGAAACCAGAAATCTACATGGAAGTTTTGTCCACTATCGATTTGTTCAAGCAAAACTTTTTCGGCAAAAAAATCGAACTGACCGGATTTGTGTACAGGGAAAAAGATATGAAACAGGATCAATTCGTCGTCGGACGGTTCGCCGTCTCGTGCTGCTCGGCCGACGCCTCGCCGTACGGCGTAATGGTCGACTTTCCGACAGCGAACCATCTGGACAAAGACACATGGGTGAAAGTCACGGGAACGATCGACAAAGGCAGCTACCAAAATAACGATATTTTTACGATCCATGCGACGAGCGTCGAAAAAATACCGGACCCGGGAACTCCTTACGTATATCCGAACTTCGACCCTATTCCCGAACTGAACAAATGACAACAAGCCGGAGCGGCCTGCTCCGGCTTCCTTCGTATCATTAGCGGGTTTCACGGTGAAGTGTAACTTTGTTCAGACGCGGGCAAAACTTTTTCAATTCCAAACGTCCTGGCGTGTTTCGTTTATTTTTCGTCGTCGTGTAGTTGCGATCCCCGCACTCCGTGCAGGCCAGTGTAATCGTAACGCGCATGCGGCTTCCTCCTTTCCAAGCGGTATCCCGGTTTTACTTGCCCATTCCGGCCAGCAGCTCCTCCAGCTGCTCGTTCGACGCATTCGGCAGCTCGTCTGCGAACCGGCTCCAATCCATCCGCATCTCCGCATCCGTCAGCAAGCAGCGGTCCAGCGATTCGATCAGCGCAGGCTTATCCAGCCCGATGCCGATGAGCACGAATTTCGTAACGCGGTCGCCGAAAACCGGGTCCCAATCCTGCAGCAGCTCAGGCTCCTCGGCCAAGATGGAAGCTTTCTCGGCTTCGGGCAGCGCAGTGACCCAGAAGCCGGCCGGTCCGATCTGGATCGAGGGCCCCGCCTGGCTCATATTTTGCGCCAGGTCGTGCCGTGTCGCCAGCCAGAGCATGCCTTTGGCCCGCACGATTTCTTCCGGCCAATCGGCCATCCAGGCGGTAAACCGCTCCGTATGGAAAGGCCTGCGCCGTTCGTAGACGAACGAAGAGATGCCGTATTCTTCGGTCTCCGGCGTATGATGGGCGTTCTCCAGCTCCTGCATCCAGCCGGCAGACACACTCGCTTCGTCAAAATTGAACAGCCCGGTGTTCAAAATATCACGCGGATCGACTTGACCGTTCGCGGTCCGGATCAATTTCGCCCGGGGCTGCAGCTTGCGCAGCACCCCTTCCAGTTCTTGAAGCTCCTCTTCATCGACGAGGTCGCACTTGTTCAGGAGCAGCACATCGCAAAACTCGATTTGGCTGATCAGCAGATCAACGACGTCGCGCGTATCGTCTTCGCCGACCGCCTGCCGGCGTTCGAGCAGCGTCTCCCCGGAGGAGAAATCGTGCCAGAAGCGGTAGGCGTCGACGACCGTTACCATCGTATCCAGGCGGCAGTACCGCGACAAATCGATATGATGCTCCTCGTCGATGTAGGTGAACGTTTGCGCAACCGGCACCGGCTCGCCGACGCCCGTCGATTCGATGAGGATGTAATCGAACCGACCTTCTTTGGCCAGCCGCTCCACTTCGCGCAGCAAATCCTCCCGCAGCGTGCAGCAGATGCAGCCGTTGGACATTTCGACGAGCTTTTCCTCCGTCCGGGATAATCCTCCCCCTTCTTTGACCAGACCGGCGTCGATATTCACTTCGCTCAAATCGTTGACGATAACCGCCACTTTAAGGCCGTCGCGGTTGTTTAAAACGTGGTTCAGCACGGTCGTTTTACCTGCGCCCAGGTAACCGCTCAGCACCGTAACCGGAATTTTTGCCGTATTTTCACTCATGCCTTAGGTGAACTCCTCTCATTCCGATTTTCCCGCCGCCTGCCTGCTTTCGCGCCCCTCCGAGCAATCCGAACAGTAGCCGTACACGTCGAATTTGTACTTGACCGGCTGGAACTGCCCCGGAAGGTCCGCAAACAGCTTGTGCGGCTCATAATCGCGCGGAATCGTTTTCTCGCAAGAAACGCAAATCAAATGATAATGCTCAAAATGCTCGTGCCCGCTGCAGCTCAGCTTAAACCGCACGGAACCGTCCAGAACGAACTGCTCGATAAGTCCGATCTCCGCAAACAGACGGATATTCCGGTATACGGTGTCATAGCTGACACCCGGACACTTGTGCGCCAAATCCGTATACACGTCCATCGCCGAAGCAAAGCCTGGCGTCTCCAGGAAAAAGCAAAGCGCGAGCCTGCGCTGCTTCGTAATTCGGACGCCGCGATGCGAAAGCCTGCGAATCATCGATTGCAGCCTTTCCGATGCGGAAGCGTCATGATCCGTCAGCCGATTATTCATAAGCAGCCTCCTCGCCGCCGGTTAAATAGACTACGATCTGGGGAGCGGATCGGCAAAGCTCCGCCAATTGCGTTCGCGCATCTCCTGCTCGGTCAACAGCGCCCGATCGAACAACTGCTCGATCTCCGGCCTGTTCAAGCCGATGCCGATAAAAACGAGCTTCGTTACTCTGTCGCCCCATACGTCGTCCCAATCCGGGGACTTGGGGTAATGTTCGCCGAAGTGGAACCGCCGCTCTTCCTCCGACAGCGCCGCAACCCACAAGCCTGCCACAGTCAGCTGCCTGGAAGCCCCTGCCTGCCCGAACACCATCGCCTGCGCATTTCTGGAGGCGATCCACATCAGGCCTTTGGCACGTATTATATCGCCCGGATACCGCTCAAGACATTCCGCAAGCCGCAGCGGGTGAAACGGCTTTTTTCGCTTATACACGAAGGAAGAGATGCCGTACTCCTCCGTTTCCGGCGTATGCGCTTCCTTTTCCAGCTCTTGAATCCAGCCTGCTGAACCGCTTGCCTCATCGAAATTAAATCTTCCCGTATGCAAAATCTCCTTCGGGTCGATTCGCCCGTGGGAAGTACGGATCAGCTTCGCTTTCGGCTGGAGCCCGCGGAGCCCTGCTTCCAGTTTCTCAAGCTCCGTCTCGGTGACGAGATCGCACTTGTTTATAATCAGCACGTCGCAAAATTCAATCTGATTAATGAGCAAATCGACGATGCCCCGGCTGTCATCCTCGCCGGCTTCCTGCCCGCGGTCTTTCAGCTTATCCCGTGACCGGTAGTCGTGCCAAAACTGGGCGGCATCCACGACTGTAACCATGCAGTCGAGCTCGGTCAAAGACGAGAGATTGATGCCGTTCTCATCGTCGATGTAGGTAAATGTTTGCGCGACCGGGATCGGCTCCCCGATTCCCGTCGACTCAATCAGGATGTAATCGAACTTCCGCTCCAAAGCCAGCTTCTCAACCTCGCGGAGCAAGTCTTCGCGAAGCGTACAGCAGATGCACCCGTTCGACATCTCCACCAGCTTCTCCTCTGTGCGCGACAGTCCCCCGCCGCCCCGCACAAGCTCGGCATCGATATTCACTTCGCTCAAATCGTTAACGATGACGGCCACTTTCAAACCGTCGCGATTGTTCAACACGTGATTCAGTACCGACGTTTTGCCGGCGCCCAAGTAACCGCTTAATACGGTGACAGGCAGCTTTTTATCCGGTACCCGCTGCGATTCCGCCATTATTCAACACTCTCCTTCGAGCAGCTTGACCCTGCATCCGGAACCAAGCATTTTTGTTTATATGTAATTATTACTATTATGTAGCAAAAAAAGAAAAATCCGCCAACGGATTTTAATTGTAATAATTACTAACTGAATCCATACTATCGCATTTACTCTCGTTTGTAAATAGTATTTTTTACGATTAACCGAATCTAATCTTGAATAATAACTTTCGTGCCGACCGGAATATGTTTGAACAACCATTCTACGTCCTTATTCAGCATGCGGATGCAGCCGGAAGAAACGCTCTGACCTATGGAATAAGGCTTGTTCGTGCCGTGGATTCCGTAACGGAAACCGCCCGTATTAGGGACGCTGATGCCCAGCCAACGGGTACCAAGCGGATTTCTCTTGTCTCCTCCCGGGATTTGCTTTCTCATATACCACGGATACTTGATTTTGTTGGCGATGCGAAACTCCCCTTCCGGCGTCAAGTTTCCTTTTCCCGTAGCGACCGAGAACGTAAACGGCGCACTCTCATTCACATAGACAAACAACAGATGGCTCGATTTATCAATTACGATGCATATGTCTTCTTCGATGGGATAAGGTTCGTCGGCATGAGCGGTTTTCGGTGCCGCTGCTCCTGCAATCATGAGTGCAAACGCCGCCAAGCTGAGCATACGTCTTATGGTGAGCATCCTATTCAGCCTACTTTCGCTTAACATTTTGCCGCTGTCCGAAGCTTTGATTAGTATGGTTGTCCGGCGGCAAATTCATTCCGAAAAAAGCCTGCAAATGAAGATTAAGATAAACTTCAATGAAAATGCGAAGCGCAAAAAGCCCGCCATCCTTAGGGACGACAGGCTTGGGATATCACTATATGCGCTATGCTTACAGCTTGTTGAAAATATCGGTCAATTGCGGAACGATTTGCGATTTGCGGGATACAACGCCTTTCAAAGTCGCTTTGTTATCGACCAATTTCACGTTATATGCCTGCTCGACGGCTTGCACGGAACGACCCAGCGCCAAACCGATGGAATCGTTCTTCAAAATATCAGTGACGACAAACAGGAATAAGTCCAGGCCTTTTTCCGCGATAATACCGTTCAAAGCGTCCTCAAGCTCCGCTTGGCGGGACAGAACGTCGTTCGTATCCACGGCGTTGACTTGGGCGATTTCCACTTTGTAGCTGCCCATTTGGAACTCTTTGGCGTCGAGCGAAATCAATTGAGCGATCGTTTTGTCGCTCAGGTCTGCTCCGGCTTTCAGCATGTCAAGACCGTAAGCCTCGGCGTTTACACCGGCGATTTCAGCCAGTTCTTTGGCTGCGGCCACGTCTTCTGGCGTGCAAGTCGGCGATTTGAAAAGCAGCGAGTCCGAAATAATCGCGGACAGCATAAGACCGGCGATATTTTTGTCGATGGTGATGCCATTTTCTTTGTACATTTTATTTAAAATCGTCGCTGTGCATCCTACCGGCTCGGCGCGGTAGTACAGCGGACCGCTTGTTTCGAAGTTGGCGATGCGGTGATGGTCGATAACTTCGGCCACGCGAACTTGATCGATGTCCGAAACGCTTTGCTGCCGCTCATTGTGATCCACCAAAATGACGGTTTTCGTTTCGTTCGCAACCGTTTCCACCAAACGCGGCGCTTCAGCCTTGAACGTATCGAGCGCAAATTGGGTTTCGCCGTTAATGCTGCCCAGGCGCACAGCTTCGACTTGTTGGCCTAATTTCGTTTTCAGATCCGCGTAAGCGATAGCCGAACAAATCGTATCCGTGTCCGGATTTTTGTGGCCGAAAATAAGAATTTTTTCCATTCTAATGCTCCTTAATCGTTTTTGTTTTTAGGGTGAGAATCGTTATCTCTACATAGATTATAGCCGGATCGCATGTTACGTACAAGCTATTCCGTATTTTCCACTCGCTTTTAACGGCATAGGCTTATGAGTTACTGCTGCTTGCCGAGCCTTCTAATCCATATCTTCATACTGTTTTCGCTGTCCACATAAATGCGTTTGAGCTGAAAAGGGTCCTGATCCGGCGTCGTGCGCCCCTGCTTGATCGTAAACGCATAACGGTACCCCGAATCTTTCAAAATTTGCAGCGTCTGCTTGTTGAATTCTCCATACGGATAGCAGAACACGACAGGCTTGACCCCGAGGTGCTCCTCAATAAGCCTGCCCGCTTCCACAATCTCTTCTTTTTGCTTTTCGGCGGAAAGCCTCGGCAGATGCGGGTGCGTCATGCTGTGAGGCTGAATGTCCCAGCCTGCGGCCTGCATCGCTTTGGCCTGCTCCCAGTTCAGATAGCCGTCCTGGGAAACGGCGCCCGGCGACATAAACAGCGTAGCCGGAAAACCGTAACGCTCCAGCACAGGCATCGCCAGCGTATAATTATCGGCGTAGCCGTCGTCAAAAGTAAGCAGAACCGGCTTCGCGGGCGCAGCTTTTTTCTTTTCGAGGATGAGCATAAAATCCGCAAGGCTAAGCGGCGTAAAACCGTGCTCATGCAAGTATTCCATTTGCAAAGCCAGCTCCTTCTGGGGAAGCACCAGCGAATTGCCGGGTTCGTCGCCGATGCTGTGATAATTCAGCACGGGAATGGACACAGGGCGTGAATCGCTTTCCGCCCGTTCCGTGGCGGCGGCCGCGCTCTGTACCGAGTACACGCTTGCCGCGACGGACGCCGGAGCAGGGCTGGCCGCGAGTACGGCCGGCGTCTCACTCGGCGCCGGCTCGTTCCAGCCCGCCTCAACTATCGTTGAGGCGCTTTCCTGCCGGGGCTGCTCGTCCGCAATCGGAGGTGCCTGCAACTGGGGTGCATCGGCAGCAGTTCCGTCCGTATGCGAGCGTCCGGGCTCAATCAGCCGATAGAGGCCGATCACGGCGATAACGATGATTGCAGCAATTGCTGCCGCGTAGGTTTTCTTCATAGGACTCCTCCGGGATAGTACCATTTGTTATGTTTAATCCTATCCACAGAACTATGAAAATATGTCCCGACCCGCACGCGGCGGCCACCAAAACGCAAGCGCCTTGGCTGGCGCGGCGGGCAAATCTCAAGCGCCTCCGCTGACGCGGCGCGTAAAAACTCAAGCGCCTCCGCTGACGCGGCGCGTAAAAACTCAAGCGCCCCCGCTGACGCGGCGCGCAATAACTCAAGCGCCTCCGCTGACGCGGCGCGCAATAACCCAAGCGCCTCCGCTGACGCGGCGCGCAATAACCCAAGCGCCTCCGCTGACGCGCCGCGCGAAAAGCCTGCAATTGTGCAGGCTTTTCCGCGTAAAACCTTGCTCAAACCCACCGTAAGCGGAAATTCCTGCACTTTTGCAGGCTTTCCCCTAAAACGGGCCGCTTACGAAGAAAAAGCCTGCACTTTCGCAGGTTTTGCCAGCCGCATGCAGTTCCCCCAGCTGCCAAGCCGTTCCGGCCAGCACGAGCCATCTCCGGCGGCTCGCCCGCCCCCCCCCGATGGCTGTGGTGTTTGGGCAATACCGCAGAAAAGCCTCCAACAGATGGAGGCTTGTGGTTTAGGCTCTATTTGGTCCGTGCGTTCCGCATCGCATTGACGAGTTGAGTCTTGCCGTCCGAAGCTTCGGCGAACTTTTGATACGCTTCGGATTCCATTGCATGGAGGGCGATTTTTCCCTCTCTGTTGTAATGGATTCCCCAACCGTATTTTTTGGCCAAAGTGGACGTCCGCAGGCAGGGATGCGGCTTTTGAAACAATTCCGCGCGAATTTCGTCGCCCCGGGCTTCCAACTGCTCCGGCGAAATGTTTTTGTGGCGGATATGAATTTCAAAAATCAAATCGTTTTGGGTGTATTCGTACGGATGCTGCGAAAGAAGCTCGTATTGAATGACGTGAATCGGTTTGTTTTCCTTGGCGCTTACAGGAATTTCGCTGTGTTCGGCGGCGCTGTCGGGTGAAACCAAAACAAACGTATCGAGGTAGCTCATATCAGTTCGGCCTTCACCTGCTCGATTCCGTCCCACATGTTGCCTTCCCGATCAAAAATGATGGAAATGGGAGCGCTGCAGTTCTTTTCCCGCAAAATCGCCAGCATACGGCCGAACTCTTCCCGGTCCAGTTCCCCGCCCGGGCCATAAACCGGCTTGGCGTGAATCGAGTGAGCGATGGGCGCGCCGTAGGCAATTCCGCGTTCTTTCTCCTCGGCGGCCAAATTTCCGAAATCGACGATTGTCGTAAATCCGCTGCCTAAATCCGTCATCAGTTGGGACCAGCTATCAACCGTGGAGGTCAGCTCCCGGAAATTTTCCGTTACGACGGCGATACCCCGGGCAGCGGCATACGCTTGCAAAATCCGCAAGCCCTCTGCGCTTCGGGCGTGAGCTTCACTGTCGCCGGGAGGCTGTTCGCCAGCGACGATGCGGATGGCAGCAGCGCCCGCCGTGGAAGCCGCATCGATCCATTGCTGCAAATAAGCGATGTCCGCCTCTCTACGAGCGGCATCCGGCGATGAAATATCGCCGTAGTCCACGAGCAAAGTATGGAATTTAACGTCCGCTGCGGCCAAAGCCGCCTTCAGCCGCTCTAAATAGTCCCTTTCCCTGGTAGGAAAATGGAAATGGCAAATTTCCACGAACCGGAATCCGCGGGCGGCCAGTTCCTTGGGTAGATCGAGCAGCTCCCATTCGGTCGGCTGGCTCTGCTCCGCAACGGCCGGCTGTTTCAGCGCATCGTCCCAAACCGTCCAGCGCAAAGGCCCCAAACAGCGATGCAGACTCCAAGTGCTTATCGAAAGCTTATTTTCAAACATCATCCACGCTCCTCATCTCAAAATAATGCTGCACAAAAAAATATTCCACATTTATCCAAAAATTCCTTCTGCCTTGTCCGTCGGATATTTAAACCTGATGGGCATTCGACAATAACCGTCAAATTCTCCCCATTTACAGCGGGAAGCCGTTTGTTCATAATGAAAGTGGATTCCCATCTTTTTTCCAAGGAGTGATAGGATGTCGAACAAAATTTTAATTTTAACCGGCGACGCCGCTGAAGTGCTGGAAGTTTATTATCCTTTTTTTCGTCTTCAAGAAGCCGGCTATGATGCCGTTATCGCATCGCCTGCAAAAAAAGTTCTGCGCACCGTCGTCCACGATTTCGTAGAAGGCTGGGAAACGTACACCGAGAAGCCCGGACACCTGCTGCCTTCCCATATCGCCTTCACAGACGTGGAACCTGCTGAATACGACGGCCTGATCATTCCGGGCGGACGAGCTCCGGAGTACATTCGCTCCGATGAAAACGTGCCGCGGATTTTGCGTCATTTTTTTGAAGCTGACAAGCCGATCGGCGCCATCTGCCATGCCGCCCAAATATTTACGGCTTTAAAGGACAACAGCCTTTTCGAAGGCCGTACCATCGCCGCATATACCGCCTGCCGCCTGGACGTAGAGCAGCTTGGTGCCAAATATGCGGAAAACCCGCTTCACGTGGACGGCAAGCTGGTCAGCGGTCATGCCTGGCCGGATTTGCCCGGCTTTATGCGCGAGTTTCTGAAGCTGCTCTCCTAAGCTAAGGCACAAACGGCGGGCTGCCGATCGGCGGCCCCTTTGCCGGGCAGCAGCGTTCAGACGTCGCCTCCCCGCAAATCCCTTACCTGTCCATTAACGGCGTAGCCGGCTCCAGCCAGTTCCATTCATTGTTTTGCACGAACATGCTGACCGCCTGCGACATACTGATTCCGCAGTCGTAAAACACCGACATCATGTCCAAATACGCCTTCAATTTTCCCCGGGTCGGCTCCTTGAGCAAATCGTTCGTCTTCTGCACAAACTGCTCCGGCTTCGTCTCCGCCGCCTCGACCGCCCGCATGAGTGATTTGTGGCACGGAAACAGCTGCCGATTGTAAGCGAGTACAATTCGCCCCGCCGAAAGCGCCACCTGGCTGAGCGATTGCGTCAACAAATACGCATTGTCCTGCTCCCAGGCTTTCACAGCAAAATAGTTGCCGTAAAGCAGCAGCTGTGCGTAAAAATCTTTCAAATTCGCCTCACGGCGCTCTTCCGGAAAAACCGGAATCCGGTCCAGCAGTTGCTGAAGATCGGGAATTGTCGAATACGCCGCATAAGCCCCCTGAAAAGACGCCCGGGTCGGCTCGCTGCCTTTCTCCGCAGCTTTGACCAGAAAATCGTAACAAATGATTTTGCCGTCGATGTAGCCGCCGGGGTAATCGCATACATCCTGATTAAAATAAGACAAGTTCTGCTCAGCGCTCCTGCGCTCGAACTCTTTGTCGGTAACGACCAGATACGCGTCGATATCCGAATCGTCCCTCGCGATTCCTTTTGCTACGGAACCCGCAATAATAATCGCGCGAAAGTTCGTGTCCTGCTGCAAGAAACGAACGAAATTGTTGATCGACCTCTGATGGTGCTCTTTCACGGCCCGCCCCCCATTTTCTCTGTTAAATCGAAACTTGAACGATTTTTTTCGGAGCTATCGGATTGTCCCTCGGGTAACCCAGCGAAGCATTGACGAACCTGCATTGATGCAGCACATAATCCATTCTCCGGTGAATGTGGCCAAAACACCACGTTTTATCGGCAATCCGGTCGAAGTAAGGAGCGCCGTCGAAATAATAAAAGCTTGTCGACAAATCAAGCTCCCTGCCATCGGGCACCCGGCTCCAATCGGGTGATATGTGGGTGACGACGACCTGCGCGCCCGCTACGACCTCGTCCAGCTTCGCTTTTTCCCTCTCGAACATGTCGAGCGTATGGCGCGGCTTGCCGCGAATGAGCGCATAGTCGTTGGAAACGGACTGCCATTCGATAAACAACCGGTTGGAATCCGCCTGCAAAATCTGCATGCCATACTGCAAATCGTACCACATCCCGCAGCCGCCAAACGCAATTCCGTCCAGCTCAACAATTTGGCCGTCCAAATATACTACACCGGGCAGTTGGCTTGCGAGCAGCATCATTTCATTTGCCCGATCCATGGAGTCGTAGCGCCCGCTGCTTGCCAGCATCGCCTTTTCCAAATAATAATCGTGATTTCCCATAACGAGCGCAATGTTCGGATAATGCTCTTTCATGAGCTTCAAAAAAATGTAGTTCTGTTTGTTGCTGTGACCGAGGTCGCCTGCGATAACCAACGTGTTGGAACACGTTTCAGGAAGGAGCTGCAGGACCAGTTTCTTAATCGCATTCCGCAATTTCCAGACGCTTCCGGTCTCTTTGATCCAAAAGTCCAGATGAATATCAGAAATAAGATCGAAGCGCTTCATCATGTCCTACCTGCCTTTCAGTCCAGAAGCTCTTTCTTTTTCTATTATAATGCAATTAGCCGTCAGCAGGCTCGAAGAAAAATTCAAAAATCCCACGGGCGTACCGCAACGAATCCGCAGGTTATTTCTTCCAATCAGCCGCCAGCATGCCATAGACTGCATGGTCGATGTAACGATCCTCGATCAGCTCCGCCTGCCGGATGGTGCCTTCGCACATAAAACCGAGCCTCTCCGGAATGGCTCTGCTTTTATCATTCATCACTCCCGCCCTGATCTCGACGCGGTTCAATTGCAATTCGCGCAAAGCATAGTCAACCAGCGACGAGCATGCTCTCGTCATAATGCCGCGACCCTGATATTCTCCGCCTAGCCAATAACCGATGGAAGTATGCCTGTTTTTCCAATCGATTTTATTTAGCCCGATACATCCCGCGATTGTACCCTTGTAAAAAATCCCGCAATGGAAGCCGTTGTTTTCGGCAAACTGCTGCAAAGCTTGAGAAATAAATTGTTTGATAGGCTCGGGATTATCCGTCTCCTTTACCCAAGGCAGCCATTTGCCCAGGTAAGCCCGATTTCGGTCAAGCAGTGCATACAGATCGTCCGCATATCTCATTTCCAGTATTTTCAGCTCGGTATCTTCCGCTACTTTATAACTAAACATCAAGACGCTCCTCCCTTACTTTAATTTTCTTGGACTGCACCCTATTACCATAATATGGTACGAGCGCCATTTCAGCAATCAAAAAAAGACAGCCCGGCCTTCTCGAATGGCTGCTGTCCTCTTCATCGTTTTTTACTGGGCTGCGCTTCTTATTTCCGCCAATCTGGCCGCACGCTGCTCCTTGCTCAACTTCGGGCACGTATAGCAATAAATTTCTTTCCCTGTGCGGTAATACAAACAACACGCGGTTTTAAGCGGCATCTGCTTTTGCGGATCCGTCGAATGCTCGACCATCTTGTCGGTCACATTAAACGGATTGCGCTTGCGTCCGAATACGGCGGGCTCCAAACCTTTTTGCAAAAATTCGAGATCTTCGTGCACGCGTTCCCGAATCGAGCTATCTTCCACTTCGCTCAACATATGGTCCAAAAAGTAAGCGCGCCCGTTCGACAGTTGACCCCATAACTGTGCGATAGGGACGGAAACCGTATCCGCCATTTGCTCCATAATCGGTCTCAGCGTCGTTCCGTACAAAGCGGTCAGCACTTCTTTTCTCCAGATGTGGCGTTCTTCAAGGTTCACGGGTCCGTCTTGTACGACCCATTGTTTCAGTCGGAAACCGAAGAAATGATAGCCGTTTTTGTACAAAAGCTGAATTTGCAAGTTGCCGGGAGACAAATCCAGAGATTGATTGCAAATTGAAATGGCCGATTGCTGGGCAAAAATCAAGTACCGCAGCGCACCGCCGGTATACGTTGCGGCAGCAGCCGGCTCCAGCGCCTGAATGAGCGGCGCATATGTTTGCATCAGCCGTTCCATAGACTCTTTTTGCGCAAGCTCGTCTGATTGGAAGGACAGTACTTCTTGCTCCGCATCTGTTACATGAAAATGAAAACGCTGTGTCAGCTTATATAAGTCCAATTGTGCAGCCTGCATAGTTCCTCCCTTTGCATCCGGTTGCATTAGATGCCAGGTTAATGATAATGATAATCATTATAAGGATTTGCAAAGCCGCTGTCAATCTTTAGTAGTTGACAGCGCGCATATCGCAAGCGGCTCAATCCGGTATTGCCGCATTTGCATAAAATAGTGTAAGATCATGAATGGAACTCCTTACATAAATAGAAAGTATGTGAACGCTCGGCATGAACAGCATGAACTTGAATGTCAAAATCGTAATCAGCAGTCTTTTTTTAATGGCGGTTTATTTGATCTCCGCGAAATTTTCCATCCTGCATATGCTCTTCTATCCTACGCTGGGCGCATTCAGCTTCTTGTTTTCTTCGCGCAAGCTCACGCGCAAAGAGGCGCTCTCCATGCTCGCAGGCGCCACAGCCGCCTCCGCAATCGGCGTCGGGATGTACGAAATTTACGACGGCCCCGTAACGATATTCATTGCCGCTCTGCTGGTGATGAGGATGATTTTGTTTTTCAAGCTTAACGCACCACCGATTATCGCGATCAGCTTGATTCCTTTTTTCAGCCATCCGTCCAATCCCTGGATTTCGCCGGTTTTTACGCTAGTTTCGCTAAGCGGCCTTTTCCTTACGCTAGGCATTTCGGACCGGATCGTGCAGTACGCAAGCGCTCACCCACTATTCGTTACATTGTGGAGCAAACTTAAATTCTCGACTGAATCGCAAAGCGAATCCGCTTGAAAAACAAAAACCCGCACCTCTGCCGAATGCAGAAATGCGGGTTTCTTTTGTTTACCAGAGCGCCGGTTTGGCGACCATAAACCACATCATCGTTAAAGTAATGATGACGTACACGATCAGCGACCGCCGCAGCTTGGATACCAGAGCGGTCCGGTTCTCGTGCGGAGCTTTCAGCTGCCGGATGATCGGCGAGAACGCCCGGGCTATAAAATACAGGGAAGCTACCATAATAAGCACCGTCATCACGATCCACGACGTATTCCAGGTCCAGGACGTAATCCAGGTCAGCAGAATGCCGCTGCCGACAAGCGCATGACCCGCATGCTTGGTCAATCGAACGGTAATGCGGAAAGGCTCCAGAAAGTCGTCCAGCCTCTCAAACGGCGCTTTTTCGATTTTTGCCAATAGCGGAAACAGTACAAAGTAAGGGCCGATGCTCAAAATGGCGCTGAAAATATGTACATATAACAGTAACACATACCAGGACATCAGCCATCATCCAATCCAAGTGATATCCGGCAAGTTATTGCGCGGCTTGAAATTCATGTACCCAAACCTTCATATGCGGCAGCCAAGGCATCCCCGGGTGAATGGAAAGAATGCTTTCTTTATAGGCATCGACGGTCGGATACCCTTCCGCTTGCGCATCCGTGTCCGTCAGCTCGCCGAGCGATTGCCGGTATACGCCCGTCACGACAAAAGTTTTCCCCTGCAGCTCCATCTCTTCGCCGATATCCGCATAGCGTCCGTTCCGTCTGCACGCTGTTTTTTCTCCGGCCAACACTTTGGCGACTTCCTCTTCTTTGGTAACCAGACGGTCGACTGAGCATGTTTTTGGCGGTAAAGTTTCGTTCATTGCTGTTTGCTCCTTTTTGATCGATTATTCCTTACTTTCTGCGCCGCGCTTCGCTTCTATTCCCGCAGCGCTTCCTTCAATTTCGTCGACATGCTGTCCATGGACCCGGCCTGGGTCCGCTTGCCGCTGCGCAGTTTGGCAGCCTCTTGTTTCAGCTTGGTGTGCTCATCCATCAACTGCCGGATATCTTCGATCAGCGCACGTCTCATCGGCTCATCCAGCTCCGCTCCGTCATGCAGCAGGCTCATCGCGGTCCGAAGACGGTCGTACAGGGTTAACGCCGGCTCCGTCATGCCGTACCGATGCAGTACAAGCGGCCCGATTCTTCCCAAATTTCGCCAGGCTGCAACGAAACGAGTCCGATCTGCTCCGCAGGAAGCTTCACATTAGGTGCATTTACAAGGTTCATTTGCGGCTCTGGACAGAAAAAGCCTTCCGTCGCTCCGTTGTTCCAAATCATCCACTGCTTGTAGGTCGTGCCGACATCATAAACAAGCTTAACGTTAGCGCGGTTATCCGTCAATTCCATGCGGTTACTGCCATTTTGGGCTTCCGTCGTGTAGTGATTGTCCATAGGCGCGTAAAATGGCGATAGGCCGCCCTGCTTCATCCGTTCTTCCTCGGCCGTCAAGGCCTGGAATTCGCCGGTAGGCAGCATTCTTTCGTTCAACTGCCAGCGTTTGCCGATCGTCAGCTTGAACGTGTAGTCCGCTGCGCTGCTGTCCGGCGCAAAAGGCGCATTGATCGCCGTATGAAAAGCGAGCAAGCAAGGCATCGCATCGTTACCGTCGTTGCGCACCATAACGTGCTGATGAAGCCCGTTTTCACCCAGCGTATAAGTAAGCCGGATTGTAAATTCATGAGGCAAATAACGGTATACGAAATGTCCTTCTCTGACTTTTAAGAACAGCGTAACGCGGCTTTCGTTATGATCTGCCGCATATTTTTCGACTTCCCATGGAATGTAATGCACGAACCCGTGCAAATGATTGCCTGTCGCCGCTTCGTTGACCGGGAACTCGTACACTTTGCCATTCCAGGGAAACTTGCCGTCTTCGTAGCGGTTCGGCGGAAACAGCACCGGAATGCCGTGAATGCCTGGTCTTGCCTTAAAAGCTTCCATTTCCTCCAAAGCCGGCTCATGCAAAAAACGGTACTGCTTTTCCGTATCTCTAAAAGCAATCAGATTGGCTCCGATTTGCGGCAGCGCCGCCGCCTCGTAACGTCCCGCTTTTAACCAGATAGCCTGTTCGCCTTGATAAGTTCCTTCGTAAGCTTGCGGTTGGATATTCATATTCTCCTCCTGACTAATACTGACTCCAAACTAATATAAGTTTACCGATTTCATTGTGCAAGTCAATGTTAAAGTGGAAGAAAAGCCCAAAGTGCGGCTGCAGCTCTGGGCTTTCGTTCTTATTTATGCTTCCACGCGATGTCGTTCCAGCGCAGTTCGTTGCGGAATGTTAGAGGTGACGTGTTTTTGTTGATGATTACGACCTCGATTCCGGCCATTTCCGCCCAATCCACAAGCTGCTCGGTCGTTACCGTGTAGGAGAACACGGTATGATGCGCTCCGCCTGCGTAAATCCATGCTTCCGCCGATTCGCTTAGCGAAGGCTGCGGTTTCCAGAGCACGCGGGCTACAGGAAGCTTCGGCATCGATTTCGTCACATTCACCGCGTCCACTTCGTTGATCAGCAGGCGGAATCGGTTGCCCATGTCGATGATCGAGGCATTCAGCGCAGCTCCGCTTCTGCCGTTAAAAACGAGACGCGCCGGATCGGCTTTGCCGCCGATGCCGAGCGGATGCACTTGGATCGAAGGACGATTATCCGCGATCGTCGGACAAATCTCCAGCATGTGAGCGCCAAGCACAAGCTCATTGCCCGGTTCCATATGGTAGGTGTAGTCTTCCATGAAGGAAGTGCCTTTGTTGTCGGCGATGATTTTCATAATGCGCGTCAATGCGGACGTCTTCCAGTCGCCCTCGCCGCCGAAGCCATAACCCTGCTCCATCAGGCGCTGTACGGCAAGTCCTGGCAGCTGCTTCAGACCGTGCAGGTCTTCGAAGCTGGTCGTAAACGCGCCGAAGCCGCCCTCTTGCAAAAATGCTTTCATCCCCAGCTCGATCCGTGCCTGCTCGCGAATCGCGTCGCGCACAGGTCCGGCGGAGCGGCCTTCCGGCGTTATGTCGTACAGCTCGTTGTACTCATCCATCAGCCGATCGATTTCAGCCTCGGAAATGTCATTGACGCGCTGCACGAGATCTCCGACGCCATATCCGTTAATCGACCAGCCGAACTTGATTTGCGCTTCCACCTTGTCGCCTTCGGTTACAGCTACTTCACGCATGTTGTCGCCGAAGCGGGCCACTTTCAGGTTGCGGCCTGCGATGAAAGCCGCAGCCGTACGCATCCATCCGGCAATCCGGCTGATGACGGCCGGGTCTTCCCAGTAGCCGACAACGACTTTGCGGGCAATGCCGAGCCGCGCGCCGATAAATCCGTACTCACGGTCGCCGTGGGCCGCCTGGTTCAGGTTCATGAAGTCCATGTCGATCGTTTCCCAAGGAATGTCGCGGTTAAATTGGGTATGCAGGTGAAGCAGCGGTTTGCGCAGCTCCGTTAGGCCCGCGATCCACATTTTAGCCGGGGAAAACGTATGCATCCAGGTAATGATCCCCGCGCATGTATCGTCCGAATTCGCTTCGATGCAAAGTCTGCGGATCGCATCGGGAGTCGTCAGCACAGGCTTGAAAACGAGCTTGTTAGGAATAGAAGGATTTTGATCGATGCCTTGAGTAATTTGTTGAGAATGAGCATCTACTTCTTTTAACGTTTCCGGCCCGTACAAATGTTGACTGCCTGTCACAAACCAGAACACTTTTTCCGAAACTTGCAGCATAGTTACGCCTCCTAAATGGTTATAAAAGTGTATGAAAAATTAACTGCGGGCTTCTTCCCGGATGGCGCGCAGACGCTTCATCACGTCGTTCTCGCCACGGCCGAAATAGTCGTGAAGCTGGCTGTACTCCTGATACAACCGCTCATAGACAGCTACGTTCTCCGGAATCGGCTTGAACGTTTCCTTGCGCACGCGGGCCATCTTTTGCGCTGCGTCGACGATGCTGTCGTAGCCGCCTTTGGCGGAGCCCGCCGCCACGGCGCCGAACATCGCTGCGCCCAGTGCAGGCGTTTGCTTGGAGTCGGCGATTTTGATCTCGCGGTTCGTCACGTCCGCATAAATTTGCATAAGCAGACGGTTTTTTTGCGGCAGACCGCCGCAGGCGTACAGCTCTTGAACTTCGACGCCGTTATTATGGAAAGCGTCGACGATTTTGCGCGTGCCGAAAGCGGTTGCCTCGAGCAGCGTGCGGTAAATCTCCTCCGGCTTCGTCAGCAGCGTATAGCCCAGGATCAGACCGTTGAGCTCCGTGTCGACGAGCACCGAACGGTTGCCGTTCCACCAGTCCAGCGCCAGCAGCCCGGTCTCGCCCGGCTTGTAAGCGGATGCACGGCGCTCCAGCCATTCGTGTACGTTGATGCCTTCCCCGTTGGCCGCCTCCTGTACGTAAGCGGGCACACCCTGTTCCACGTACCAGGCAAAAATGTCGCCTACCGCCGATTGGCCGGCCTCATACCCGAGATAGCCCGGAATGATACCGTCTTCCACGACGCCGCACATGCCTTCGACCTGCTTCTCTTCCGTGCCGAGCAGCATATGGCAGATCGAAGTGCCCATCGCCATGACCAGCTTGCCCGGCGTCACTACGCCCACGCCCGGAACGGCCGCATGCGCGTCCACGTTGCCGACCGCGATCGCGGTTCCCGGCTTCAGCCCCATCAGCACGGCCATCGTTTCCGTAAGCTCTCCGGCTTTCGTGCCCAGCGCCACCACATCGCCGCGCAGCTTCGTTTCGGTCACATTTTCCAAACGGGGGTCCAGCGCTTTAAAAAATTCTTTGCTCGGATATCCTTCCTGTTTGTGCCAAATGGATTTGTAACCGGCCGTGCAGCTGTTGCGCATAATTTGGCCTGTCATCTGGGAGACGACCCAATCGGTAGCTTCCAGGAAGCGGTCGGTCTGTTCGTAAATGTCGGGGGCTTCGTTAAGAATTTGCCATACTTTGGCAATCATCCACTCGGATGAAATTTTACCGCCGTAGCGCGGAAGAAAAGCCTCTCCCCTGGCTTCGGCAATTTCGTTGATCAAATTGGCTTCATCCTGTGCAGCGTGATGCTTCCACAGCTTCACCCATGCATGCGGATTGTTCTTCAGCTCCGGCTTCAAGCAAAGCGGAACTCCCTGCTCGTCAACAGGCAGCATCGTGCATGCCGTAAAATCGATGCCAAGACCGATCACGTCGGCAGGATCGACGCCGGACGCTTTCATCACGGCCGGAACGGACCGCTTGAGCACTTCAATATAGTCCGCCGGATGCTGCAGCGCCCAATCGTACTCCAGCTTGACGCCGGACTCCGGAAGCTGCTCGTCGATCACATTGTGCGGATAAGGCGTTACATGGTCCGCAACCTCGGTTCCGTCGGACAGATTGACCAGCACAGCGCGGCCTGACTCCGTACCGTAGTCGACACCGATTGCATACTTCGTAGACATGGTTAGATCCTCCTTAGCGTACATGTTCATACAAGCTAAATTTTTCTATATTCAGTATAGCACTTGTACGTACAAGTTGACTAGATGCAAAATCAAATTTTTGCCGTCGACTCTCTGACGATGAGCTCCGGCTTATAAATTTTGCCCGGAGTTCTGCCTCTTTCCTGCTTATGCTCGATCATGCCGATCAGCAGCTCCGCCGCGTCGGCGCCCAAGTCCGTCTTGGGATGCGTGAGCGTCGTAAGCTTGACTTCGGTAGCGGTAGCCAGCGTCGAATCGTCAAAGCCGACCAGGGAAATGTCCTGAGGAACTTGAAACCCGGATGTACGTACAGCTTCAAGCAAATGCACGGCCAGCTCATCGTTATAGCATACAAAAGCCGTCGGCTTCCCTTCCCCCTGAGCCAGCATCGCGACCGCCTGCTCGTAAGGCTTGTGCTTCTTCTCTTCGGTCGTGTAGTGCACGACCAGATCCGGCGAAAGCGCGAGGCCGTAGCTGTTGTGGGCGCGTATGAACCCCTTCAGCCGGTTGGCTCCTTGCAAATCGTCGGTTTTGAAAAAACCGGCGATACGCCGGTGCCCCAGCTCGATCAAATGCTGCGCGGCCAGGAAGCCGCCCTCTTCATCGTCCACCTTCATGCACGGGCAGTTCATTTCGGCGTACCGCTCGTTGATCATCAAATACGGAATTTCATGATAATCGAGAGACAAATAATAGCTCAGGTTCGGATTGCCTTCCGCGCTCTTCGTCGGCTCGATGATCAACCCGCTGAGCGGCTGGCTCATCATCATGTTCAAGCTCTCTTTTTCCTTCTCCTTGTCGTTATCCGTGCTGGACAGGAGCAGCCTGTACCCTTTGCTGCGCAAAGCGGCTTCGGCTCCGCGCACGATGTGCGGAAAAATGTAGTCGGATATATATGTCGTCACGATGCCGATCGTCTGCACATCGCGGCCCTTTTGCGTTTGCGGAGTGGAAACGAACGTGCCCTTTCCCTGCACGCGGTACAGCCAACCCTCCTGCTCCAGTTCGCCGAATGTTTGCCGCACCGTCTGCCTGCTCATTTGAAATTGCTCGGCAATTTCATTCTCGGAAGGCATCTGGTCGTTCGGTTTGAGCTTGCCGGCATGCAGCCAGGATAAAATTTCCTGCTTGAGCTGCAAATACTTGGGCATCTGTTTTTCTTTCATGTTTCACCTCGGGAGTATCGTTCTGAACGTATTATAGCATTCGCCCAACTTGTATGTACATATTCTTGGCAAAAGAGCCCCTTAAGCCGCTGCGCATTGTCGGGATGGATGGAAAATCATGTCCGCGGCCACTTTATCCAGGCATCGTCCCAAGAAGAGAACCGAGAGCCGTGAGCGCCAATGCCCGCTGGAAAAAATGCAGGTTTTTCCGCCGAGAGGGCCGTTTCCATCGAAAAAGCCTGCACTTTCGCAGGCTTTTGCCAACGTCCGCCAAACCGCTTGCACCCACGCAGGCTCATGGCGGTGAAGTGCACCCGCTCCACTCGGCGCAGCAAATTCCAAAAACGCAAGCGCTTCGATGGCACGGTGAGCGAAAAAGCCTGCGAAAGTGCAGGTTTTTGCTCGCCGCTACCGCCTGCAGCGAAATATTCCTGCAAATGTGCAGGCTTTTCTACCGATACGCAGGGCTCAGGCCGTTTTGAGCCGAAATTCCTGCACAATCGCAGGTTTTTCCGCCAAGCGGGCCGTTTCCATCGAAAAAGCCTGCGCTTTCGCAGGCTTTTGCCAGCGTCCGCCAAACCGCTTGCACCCGCGCAGGCTCATGGCGGCGAAACCACCCGCTCCACTCGACGCAGCAAATTCCAAGAACGCAAGCGCTTCGCTGGCGCGGCGAGCGAAAAGCCCGCAAAAACGCAGCTTTTTGCTCGTCGATACGCCTGTACAACTAGGTTTTCTTCGTGGCCAGCGATCAAGGACGCGAATTCATGTGTTTTTGCAGGTTTTCTTCGTGCAGCCAGACAGATTGGGGTTATCGCCTCTGACGCGGGGGGTAGGTTTTCAACAGCCTTTTCCATCGAAACGGCTCGTTAACAGCAACAGCCATAGTCGGAAAAAGCCTCAGACTATCGGCAGTCCTTCATTATTCAAACTTCCTTCGATAATGCGATAAAGCAAGCAGTGGAAAAATATACCGGTAACTATGATAATGGATATAAAACGTTCCTCCCATACCTTGGCCTTTTGGATAGTCGGTGCTCCAATCCTCTTTCTTAAGGGAATCCAGCAGATATGCTATTCCTTTGTGGATGGCTGCAGTGGGCCGGTCAGCAATTGTTATCAAGGCATCCAGCGCCCAAGCCGTATCCGTCAGCGTGCTTGTCTTTAACGGAACGTAGGTCGTTTGAATGTCGCTTTGGCACGACTCGCCCCATCCGCCGTCCGTATTCTGAATACTCGTCAGCCATGCCGCCGCTTTTTGCATGCTTGGATGGTTTTTCGATATGCCCACCGCTTTTAAACCTGTAAGCGCACCCCATGTACCGTATATATAACAAATTCCCCAGCGCCCGTACCACGAACCATCCTTCCGCTGATTGCTGAACAGCCAATTTACAGCATTCCTGATAATTGGATGGTTGGAGGGATGGTTCGTATAGTTCCCGAAAAATTCAAGCGTCCTCCCGGTCAAGTCCGCACATGATGGATCCGCCAGCAAAAACCGGCCCTTTTCAAGCGGGATAAATTCCAACAGCTTGGAATCGGCATTTTTTTCAAAAGCAGGCCATCCGCCATTATCGTTTTGCATCGACAACAGCCAGCGGACGCCCCTTTCCCAGGCAGTTGGATTTTGCTGCGAAATTCTGTGTATGGACCTTAGCGAGGCAGTCGTGTCATCCACATCCGGATTCATCGTATTCACATCGGAAAAACCCCAGCCGCCCGGCAAGCTGTTGGGATTATGTACGGCCCAGTCGCCAAAACGGGTCTGCTGGCGGCTCAGTAAATAGTTGTTTGCCCTCGCCACCATAGGATCTTTGGGCGAAACTCCCGCTGCCTGAAGCGTATAACCGATTAACGAAGTATTCCACACATTTGCCGTTGTATATTGCATATGAGGATGGCCCTTAATTTCGCATTTCATTGCCCGAATCCCCCGGACGGCCTTGGTAATGACCGGATCCGTTCTTTTGTACCCCATGGAAAGCAGGGCAAAAATCATCAGAAAGGTACTGCTGTAATAACTATAAAAAGTTCCGTCACTTTCCAAATGGTCCAGCATATATGTTTTGGCTCGCTCAAAGGCTAGCTGATGCAGTTCACTCGGGATGCCGAGCAATCTTTTGACTCCGTCCTGAATAAAGGAGAGCAGCGAACGCCATTCGCTTGAGCGAATCCATTGGTCCTCATCATCGCGAATCAATTTCAAATCAGACAGGTCGGGAGCATTTGCTGTTTGAACGGAAAACTTACGATCAGCCAGGATCATAATCGGAGTCAGATTGGCCCTGCCGAAAACAGACAAAGAAAAGAAATTGATCGGGAAGCTGAGCGGGAGCAAAATCATTTCAATTGGCAGAGGGGTAGCGGACGGCCATTTATATTGCCCGGTCAGCGCCAGCATTATTTTCGTAAACATACTCACTTCCGATAAACCGCCATTGGCGAGAATAAACTTTCTGGCAGCGCTAAGACGCTCGTCATCTTTGCTGTAGAATCCGGAAAAAAGCAGCGCATAATAGGCCTCTACAGTGGTGGTTACATTCCCTTCTCCCTCATCATAAAAAAGCTTCCATGCCCCATTTTTCTGCTGTTTACTTAAAATCCTTTGGCAAAGCCCTGCAATTAATTCATTATCATTAATCTCTAAAGTCCGCAATAAAATAATCGTAAAAGCATCGGTAGAAATCCCCGTGTCAAACGGATAAGCCCACGAACCATCGGGAGATTGGTCTTTTCGAAGTGTTTGAATAATCCACTCCATCCCTTTCACAGTATCCATCATTCCAGCCCTCCTTCCTCCCGTAAAAGCATCTTTAGGCTATACATATTCGGTTCTGCTCTAGAGAATTCGTAAGGGAGGGAAGCTGCTTTCTTTTTCACAAGAAACCGCCCCAAAACACCTCTTGAAACGATTCGCGAGGAATTAAAGAAAAGAGAGAAACATTCCCATGCCATTTCAAATGAGTTATCGCTTTCAGAGAACAAACTTTTGAACAATGTTAGATTGATTACCCAAAGCCACAACCTTAATAATGTGACTAGAACAAAAGCCTATCTCGAGTTTTATCTCCGGCATCCTGAAATCCATTGGGCATTTTTAGGCCATATGGTATCACGGAACGGCGGATGGAATATGACCGATCTCAAGGGAGAATATTTAACCAAATTGCTCACAAAAAAGGAGCAGGAATCGTTTTTCCATTTTTTAGAACGCGGCAACTGGCTGATTTTCCAAGATGTATACCCGCAATTTCTACTTTACGATGAAAGTTTAAAGCAAAATAAACCATTGTTTTATCTGCTGCCTCAACTGAATGTTTCTATTTTTATGGAAACGATTTGGAACTATTTTTGGAGAGCCCGAGATACGTATATTGTTTGTATAGCGTTAGTTATCAATGAACAAAGCTACTTGGAACAGAGGGTCATTCAAAATCCCTATTATCAAAATGAAATATTAGACAAAATCAAATTTCATCTTCAGGATTGGCTGTCATTTAATCAAATTCTGTTTCCTTCGGAAGGTGAGAATGTAAAGGGGCGGACACTTCACCATTTCCAGTCTCTTCATGAGCGAATTTTGCTTGGGAAAAGGCTATATGCCGTTTTGTTTGCAAATAAGGATTTTAATAGGCAGGCCCTGGATTGGGCGAAACGGCATCCGCATACCGGATCAAGGAAGGATTACTGGCCGCATTTATTCAATGATGTAAATGAAGGCGCACCGGGAATTACTTATCCATTTAGGTTAAGATCGTGCCGTCTCCGCGAGGGAGCAAGGAGAATATACAGTCCAAGACTTGAGTATGCCTGGAAAAATGTCAGCCAGCCGGAAGCGGAACCGGGGGATTGGTTTCAAGATATAGGCGTGGCGGATTATTTAAAGGATGATATTGAAATGACGGACGGAGAGATTAAGGGTGAATACTGTAAAACATTGGAACGGCTTGAAGTTGCTGCGCTCGCCAAAAAAACGATTAGCTTTTTGGAATCAAGATAGTTTAACATGCGCAATGCTCGCATCAATGCTTGGTACGTACTCCGATCTCTATTTTGTCGGCAAAGGGCTGTATCAGTTTCCTCACAGGCTGCTGCCGGAAATTTTTTCGATTAATATCATCTTCACTCTAATCGGATTGCCTATATGGACGATGGTTTTTTTGTACTCTCTTTCCAACATGGATCGATGGACGAGGGCAGGTATGGTCCTGTTTGTCAGCTTGCTAATGCCATTTTTGGAAATGATAGCAGAGCGGCTAGGGTTGTTTCTTCATTCAGTTAAGTGGATGCATGTATACAGCTTCTTCGGTTATTTACTGTTTCTAACGTTAATTTCAGGGGTTTATTTTGGGTTAAAAAAGGAAGCGGATAAGCGCGGATAGCAAGCAGATTGAAGCACCCGACGCAAAAGGACCTCAAATTCCACTGCCAAGCGGAGAACGAGGTCCTTTCTTCAGGTAAAAATCCGGGCAAAGCGGGGCAGAAAATCAATTGACTTGTGGGGCAGCCCCTTTTTTCCTGGCTAAAATGGATTGGTAATCGAGTTTCATGTCATCCCCCATGGACAGCACTCGAAACCGGACGATGTCGAAAACTTCGCGTACTTTCTTTTGAATATGCTCATCCTCATAAAAAGCAAAAAAGCGCTGCGGCCGGTAGCTGTCCTCTTCCCAAATGCCTTCGCTTTCGCAGCCTCCGTACAAGCCCATGTACAAAATACCGTCCGGTTTCAGCACCCGTTCGATATTCCTCAGCACTTCAACCAGACTCGCCTTCGGCACATGCAGCAGGGCGTTCATCGTCCAAACCGCATCGAACGAAGCGGCAGGCAGATCAAGCCGGTAAAAATCCATCGCATACGCTTCGAGCTCTTTTTCCCGGCAAATGCGCACCATTTCCTCCGATAAATCGACGCAAACGACCTCACAGCCCCGCTCGCGCAAATAAACCGCCTGCTGCCCGGGACCGCTCCCCAAATCCAGCAGCTTCATACCGCGGCCTTCCGTCCGGAGTGTGGCGGCAAACTCGTCCATCTCCTCCGTTTTCCAAGCCTGCATGTCATTCGTATCCCTGTACCTGGCGTTATTGTCGTAAGTTTCTTTCAGTAGCTGTTTGACTTCCAAATCCACGGCCCGCAGCTCCCTTTAGTTTGAATTGAATCAATTGAAATAAAACCCGTTTCTCGTTATCGCTCAAATGCTCAACCAATCTGGCCGCGGCGGCAGGCAAAATCCACGCTTCAATCTCCTCCATGCTCCGTCCGGACAGCTTGAGATATTCGTGAATGTACGAAGCATAAAACCGCTTCTGAATAAACGCGATCAATGCGGCCATCGGCTTCGAGACGCCCTCGGGCACTTGGCCCGTGCGCAAAATGAGAGCCGTCCGCGCGGCGTCCGCCATCGTGTTTCCGCTCATTCCGGTCATCCAGTCCATCACCCATGTGCGCGTTCCGATCATGACATTGTCGGGATGCAGGTCGCCGTGGCACAGTCCTTCCCCGCCGCCAAGCGCATGCAGCCGCTCCACGATTTCCGATTTATCCGCGTCGTTCAACAAAGGCGCATGGCGAATCCGATGCTCCCACACTTCGCTCAGTTTGGGAAAATCCGCAGCTTGATGCCGATGAATCTCAACATGCAGCGAAGCTAAGCGGCGCGCCAGTTTGGAGCAGTTCCACGGCGTGCGGCCGATCGTTTCCAGCATCGTTCTCCCGGAGGCGCGCTCATAGCGGATGCCCTGCCGCCCATCTACATGTACCCGCTCCAGCGGTTCCGGGACAGGCAGCCCGAGCCGGAATACACGCAAGCTTGCCTCATACTCGCTTTCAACCAGATCAGGGGACTGATTCGGATAAAAAAGCTTTAGCACCGTCCGCTCGCTCTCTTCAAACACTTCCGCCGTTCTGCCAACGCCTAAGCGTTTACGTGTTTCTCCCGCCATAGCTGCCGACAGTCCTCTCTTCAAGTAGTCGCGATTCCATGCTAAGAAGATGCATTGGCAGCGTCAACAAGCTGATCGAACCACTCATCGTCTTCGAGCATTTCTTCCACAGCCGAAATATGTTCTTCACTGCCGGATTCGCCCTGAAAATGCAGCCCGTAGCCCCATTCTTTTCGATTGGTGCTGTACAGTGTAATCTCGTAAGGCAGCGGATGGCCTTCCACCCGAAAGGCAACTTGGCCGACGTACCCTTCCTCCTTGCTGTGACGCATACTTGCCCGCAAAATTTCAAACATGGACAACATCCTTTCCTCTATGTAAATTGATGCGGATATGTTTCGCAAAGCCATGACCAAATCGTGTGTGCCGTCTGCTGCAAATTGCTTTCCCCGTCCAGGACGAAAAGCGGATGGTCGCGAAAATAATCGGCATGACCGCCGGCAAGCCGAAGCGGCTTGACGAAAGCCGGCGCGTGCTTCCGGGGAGCCCAGCGCCAGCCGATGGCGCGGGCCGGGACCCACCCGCCCCACGTGCCGATCCGGGTCACCGGATCGGCGGCCCGGCCAGCCGTGCGGTCGCCGGCCGCGTATATATAAAGAACGCGCTGCCGCAAGTCCGCGGGGACGGCGCATTTGGGCGATCCGATCTGGATCACCCCGGCTATGCTCCGGCCCGCCCGCTCCAGGCGGGAGGCGGCGTGAACGGAGGCGACCCCGCCGCCGCTGTGTCCGATCAGAAGCAGCGGCTCATCGGGCGCCGAGTGCTCGCTTACGAAATCGCTCAAGCTTTTGCCTCCGTAAGCGGCGCTTTTTTGCCGGGCGCCATTCCAAAGATCGCTGGCGATTTCGTGCAGCTGCAGACGCCCTTTGCGGGACCAGTCCCCGTAAGGAAAAAAGACGCGCACCCGGCAGCTCCAACCCGACTGATGAAAACGGCCGGCAAGCTCCTCGGCGCATCCATGCAGGAAGTCCGGAGCGGTCGCATAACCGGCCGACAAATAAATCGAGATCCGTTTTGTCGCAGACCGGAATATCATGAGCGGGGTTTCGCCCTGTTCGTCGGCTGCGCGGCAAGCGGGTCGTCCGGCCAATAATGCTTCGGATAGCGTCCTTTCAAATCTTTTTTCACTTCAAAATAAGCGTTTTTCCAGAAGCTGGACAAATCCTTAGTCACCTGCACGGGCCGCTGCGCCGGCGAAAGCAGATGCAGCGTCAGCGCCACTTGCCCGCGGGCAATGCGCGGCGACTTCTCCAGTCCGAACAGCTCCTGGAGCCTGACCGACAAGGACGGCGCGCCGAGGTCGCTATAATCGACCGGAATACGGGAGCCGCTGGGTACCGTAATATGCGTAGGCGCCCATTCGTCAAGCTGCCTGCGCTGTTCCCAGGACAACATATCCTCCCAGATGGAGATAAGCTGCAGGCGCTGAAGATCGCTGCGACTTTTCAGCCCGTACAGATGCGGGCCGAGCCAGTCTTCCAGCGATTCCATCAGTGCGGGGTTGCTCAGATCGGGCCACGCGGCGTCAAACCGCTGCAAAAACATGACGCGCTGCTGAAACTGCCTCGCTGCGCGGGTCCAGGGAAGCATGTCCGTTTTTTCGCTTCTGATGCCGTGAAGCAGCGCTTTGAGCCGCTGTTCCGGTTCCGGCTCGTGGACAGGAGCTTCTTTGATCGTCAGCGCGCCGAGCCGGATGCGCTGCCTGGCTTTGACAGACTGGGAAGCGGAGTCCCAGAACACTTCCTGTTCCTTCTCCAACCGGTCGGCGAATGCGCCGGTCAACTCCTCTTCCGCCAGCGGAGCCGCCATATAGATGCGGCTCTCCGCGCCCTGATCGTCAAGCTCCGCGCAGGCGAGATAGCGCTCGTTCGAGAGCGCTTGAAGCTCGGTCAGCACGGCCCCGCGGCCGCTGCTGAGCAAAAAGCGCCCGGTCGACCGGAGCTGCGCGATCCGGTCGGGATAGGCGAATGCGAGCAGCAGCCCGCTCGCATCGGCCCTTTCCGCGCCGCTCGGGCGGATGCCGAGCTGGCGCTGCAGCGCCCTGGCCTCCGCCAGGATGCGGCGGGCCAGGGCCAAATCGAAGCCGCTTGCTTCGGCTTCGGCGTCCGTGCGCTGCTCCCTCCGGGCAGCGCTCCAAAGCGCCTCGATGCGGGTGCGCACATCCGCATCGCCGCCGGCGGCGCGCAGGAAGTCGCGCTCGCCGAGGATGGCCGCGAGCTCGCACGCCATTGCGCCGAGCCCGAGCGGCACGGCTTGCAGCACCATGTGCGCAAGCCTGGGGTGCAGCCCCAGCTCCGCGAGGTGTCGGCCGTGCGGCGTCAGGCTGCCGCCCTCGTGCAGCGCGCCCAGCTGCGCGAGCAGTTCCCGCGCCTGCCGGTACGCGGCGGCGGGCGGCGGGTCGAGCCAGCGCAGCTCGGCCGGCTCGGGCGCGCCCCAGGCCGCCAGCTCGAGCGCCAGCGGCGCGAGGTCCGCTTCGCGGATCTCGGGCGTGCCGCTCGGAGGCAGCTGGCGCTGCTCGTGCTCGGTCCACAGGCGGTAGCACACGCCCGGACCGAGCCTGCCTGCGCGGCCTCTGCGCTGGTCCGCCGAGGCTTGCGACACCGGCACCGTCGCGAGCCGGGTCATGCCGGTGCGCGGCGAGAAGCGCGGCACGCGCATGAGGCCGGAGTCGATCACGACGGCGACGCCCTCGACCGTCAAGCTGGTCTCCGCGATCGCGGTCGCCAGCACCACTTTTCTGCGGCCCAGCCGGCACGGGGCGAGCGCCTTATCCTGCGCCTCCAAGGGCATATTGCCGTAAAGCGGCGCAACGTCCACGGTTTTGTCCGCCATTTGCGCGGCCAGACCCGCTTGCACGCGGCGTATTTCCGCCGCTCCCGGCAAAAACACAAGAATGCTTCCTTCATGAGCCTGCAAAGCATGGATGACGTAGCGAACGACGTACGGTTCGATGCTGCCTCCGACTTTGCCGCTTGCATAATGGGTTTCCACGGGAAACGCCCTGCCCTCGCTGTGAATGATGGGCGCATGATCCAGCATATCCGCCACAGGCTCGGCCTCGAGCGTCGCGGACATGACTAGGATGCGCAAATCTTCGCGCAGCAAGCTTTGCGATTCCCGGCTCAGCGCGAGCCCCAAATCCGCATGCAGGCTTCGTTCGTGGAACTCGTCGAAAATGACCGCTCCGATCCCTTCCAGCGCCGGATCGGCTTGCAGCATCCGCGTAAGCACGCCTTCCGTGATGACTTCAATGCGGGTCTGCGGCCCTACTTTCGTTTCCATTTTTACGCGGAATCCGACGGTTTGTCCGACTTGTTCGCCCAGCTTGCCGGCCATATACCGGGCTGCCGCCCGCGCGGCGAGCCGGCGCGGCTCCAGCATGACGATTTTTTGCTCTCCGAGCCAAGGCTCGTTCAGAAGGGCGATAGGGACTTGCGTAGTCTTCCCGGCTCCCGGGGCCGCGATCAGCACGGCGCATGAGGAGGAGCGCAGCGCTTGTCTTAATTCCGGCAGTGCCGATTCGATGGGTAACGCTTGCATTCGTTTCACTCCGCTTTACTTAAGTTCGTACTTGTCGCCTTATTTTTACCGCTTTCACCGTTTTCATTGTTCCATGCGCCGGTCATCGTGTATACTGGATTAGACATATCCGTTCGTTAAAGGAGAAACAGAACATGAGTGTACATGAAGCGATAACCAGACATTCCACGAATCAGCATATGCATTTGGTCCAATTCGCCGCATTGGACGAGCAGCGCGAGCAGGCTATCGACGAGTGCGTCGAGCTGTGCAGGAACGGGCTCCCTTTTACGGTAGATCGCATCAACGCCATTACGGCGGCCATCGCTGCGCACGCCAAGCAGGGCATTTCCCCTCTGCGCTCATATGTAACCGAGCAAATGGTGCGCGATTACGCGAGCAAACTGTAAGGAGGAATTTTCGGGTGGGCGTACTAACTTTTATTTCCATGATTATTATCGGATCTGTATTCAGTGCCGGACTGCTGCTGATGTTCAAACAAAAGAAAGCTGCCGGAGCAGCCGTCATGCTGCTTTCCGTCGTATGCTATGTCGCTTATGTTTACATCGCGCATGCTTACTTTGTCTAGGGACAACTCTCCGTCATCCAAAAAGAACCGACTGCCGTTTGCGAGAGACGCAATCAACGGCGCGCCGAACCGATCGGCCGCTTGTTTTCCGCGCCATACCGCCCGGCTGCTCCGGTTCTTTTTGTGCTCTACCCGGCCAGATTCATTTCCTTGATCGCGCGAAAAACCATCTCATAGTACGCCGCCGGATGCGGCACCAGAAGCTCGCGCTCGACGGTACGGCTGACCGGCTTCAGCTCGCCGCTCTCCGCCGGCACTACGCCTCTGGCAGCAATGGAATCGGACCGGCGATGAATCAGCGCTTCAAGCTCCGCGATGGAAACCGCGAACAGGCCGCTTACTTCCTCCGGCTGCAGCGTGTAGCTGTTCAAAGGCCGGTCGCACCTGTGAACGAACACATGGCAAAACTCCCGATCCGTCAGCTTTTCGGAAATATGATCTTCCTCGGCAAAAATACCGCAGGCGAGCAGCTCGTCAAATTCGGCCTGCAGCCCCAATTCTTCCTCCAGCTCCCGGATTCCGTCCTGCACCGTTTCTCCTGCGGCCAAATGCCCTGCGCACGAAATGTCCAGCAGATCCGGGAACAAGTCTTTATCCGGATGGCGAAGCTGCAGCAGCAGTTCCGGCGTATCCGTCTCGCAGCTGACGATCCAGCATTGAAATGTGCGGTGCCACAATCCTTTGGCATGCGCCTCGGAGCGCGGCGCAACGCCGAGCCAATTCATTTTTTCATCGTAGATGTCGAATAGTTCCTCTGCTTTGCCCACGGCTAGGTACGTCTCCCCTCTCCTGTATGTTACAGCTCCGACAGCAATTCCGGCAGTTCTTCATAATGGCTGAAACATGCATCCCACGTACGGGCGGATGCCTCCGGCTCATGCCCATTTCGTTTCCAGACCGCTTTCATACCGGCACGCCGGCTGGCCGCTACATCGTTCTCCAGATGATCGCCGACAAAATAGGCTTCCTCCGGCGATACGCCGAGCCGGCCGAGCGCTCTGGCAAATATGTCAACATCCGGCTTGCGCACGCCCTCGGATTCCGAAATCAATATAACATCCATCAGACGGTCGAGTCCAAGCGCGCGGATTCCCCGGCTTTGCAGCAGTTCCTTGCCGTTGGTGACGATGCCCAGTTTGATGCCCTGCTCCTTAAATTGGTGCAAAACTTCCAGCGCTCCCTTATACGGTCTGGCGTGGAGGCTGAAATGATCCAAATAATCTTGAAGCAGCGCTTCCCAGCCGACGCCGCCGATGACGAAGCGCGCTATGAGCTTTTGATACACCGTATCTTTCCACACGTAGCCGTGTTCGTCCAGTTCGATAAATGCATCCGCAAACGGATCTTTGGGGACATGAGGCATTTGCGGCCGCCAACGGTCATACTGGTCGCTGACGAAATACCGCAAAGAGGTATCGCGATCGAGCAGCGTTCCGTCCAGATCGAACAGCACCGCTTTGATTCCCGCCGGTACCCTCATGTTCAGCTTCTGCGCTGCGGCGAAGCTTTGCGCATCGCGTAAAGCTCGTCTTCCAACGAAGCCATTTTTTCCAGCAGCGTTTTTCTTGCGTCTTCCAATGCCAGATTATAAACCGGCACGGCAAGCTGCTGCAGCATCGTATCCACCAATTGTTCGGAGCCCATTCGGCCGAGAGTGATGCCATGATCCATCTCCAGGTGAGCTTGCAGGGCATCGATAAGAACTTCTTTTTCTTCTTTTGGCAGCTTGATCGGTATCATAATGGATATGGATTCTCCCTCCGCTATTTCATAATTTATAGTATACCATGATTATCCACGCGCACCTCACCTTGTTTTTGACGAAAAAAAACGGGCTGCCCCCAAGCAGCATGTACTGCCTGGGAATCAGCCCTTTTCAGGGAAGATCCGCGAGGTTTATGCGATCGACGTCGGAGCCCCGAAAGGCGAAGCGTAGTCGGGAATCGCACTCAAAATTTGCTCGGCCTCGCCGGAGCTCATCGCCCGGTCCGAATCAAACCGTTCGACGGCTGCGACGATTTTGGGGAACAGGTGGATATCTCCTGCGCTCGCGAAACCTGCAATCGCCGGAAAAGACAGGACGAAATGCACGCACGCATCAATAATTTCCTGCTGATCGAAAGGTTCGTACCAAGTCGAATAGGAGCGGCTCTGCTCTTCAGCCCACGGACCTTTGGCTATCGCCTTGATCGCTCTGACGGCAGCGCCGGACGCATTCGCTTGTTCCAGAAACCGCTCAAAATCGTCCCTGTACGCCTCGCGGGAATACAAATGATAGTTGAGCGGAAGCAGCACCGTATCGAACGGAAAGCGCTTAAGCGCTTCGGTATGCGTCGCAGGCGCCTGATGCCCGTGGCCGGTAATGCCGATCGCTTTGACGATCCCGGCTTCTTTGGCTTCGATGAGCGCTTCCAGCGCGCCGCCCTTTTGCGTGCAGGCATCCAGCTCTTTCAAATCGCCGACCGCGTGCAGTTGGATCAAATCTATCGTATCCGTCTGCAATCTTTCCAGTGAGCGGTAAATTTCCGCTTTCGCCTTCTCTTTCGTCCGTTCGCCGGTTTTTGTGGCCAGAAAAATATCGCCGCGAATGCGGGGCATCCAGGGGCCCAGACGCAGCTCCGCATCCCCGTAGCTCGCCGCCGTATCGAAATGATTCACCCCATGCTCCAGCGCATGCGAGATCGACGAATCCGCTTCTTCCTGCGTCACTTGACCGAGTTTCGCTGCCCCGAACATCAATACGGAGCTTTCGATTCCGAGCCGTCCGATAGTTCGATTGAGCATCGCGCCCCACTCCTCAACCGTTTAATTTTTCGTAATATTGGAAATCGATTTCCTGAAAACGGCTAACTTCCTTCAGCCAGCGTTCCGCCACATAAGTTTGATGCACAGGGTGGACATTATAGGCGTCATATGCGGCCTGATCGGCGAATACCATCGAAAATCCGTAGTCGTAATCGTTTTTTGCGCTCACCTGGCGGAAAACTTCGAACTGCTCCACTCCCGGAATCGGCGCCAACTGCGCTGCGCTCTCTTTGAGGAACGCTTCGGCTTCAGGGTTGTCTTTGCCCGCATGCAAACTAAAAGTCACCATATGTTTAATGCTCGTACGGCTCATGCTACATCTTCTCCTTCCAAAATTCACGATATTGTTTATTATAGCGCATACCCGAATCGTACATAAGAGCTATAAAAAGCTTCATTAACTTACCCGGAGGTAACTGCCCCGGTTAATTTGCGATCAATTCCTCATACCGCCTGACAGCTTCGGCCAACGCGCTCTCGGTTTTTAGGCGCTCCCGCTCCAATGCGCGCAAAATGCCGTTGACCGCATCCAGCTTCTCCTCTACCTGCGATAACGTGTCCTGAATTTTGTCTTGAACGAGCCAGTCGCTTACAAGGCCGTCGAAAAAGTAATCGGCAAACCGCAGAAATCCGCTGATCCCGATATCTATGTCGAGCGATAGCTCTACGTCCTTCAGTTCTTTCGCCAAATTGCCCAAGCTCGTCCGGGCACTTTGAATGTGCTCCATCGCCTCGTCGATTTTTTCGTTTTTAATATGCGTGGTTAGAAGCCCTCCGCCGATCATGTCAAATACGCCCCAACTTTTTGCCGAGCGGAGCGTTTCCAGCGCGTTTTGTAAATGTCCGGCAACGATACTTCCGGCTCCTTCGGCTTCTTTGAGCTCCCCGGAACGATGCCTGAGCTGGGCTTGTTGTTCGGTCAGAAGGCGAAGCTTATTACTTTTATGCGAATCCGTCAAAAAAATGTGCCGCTCGATATCCTTTGTGAGCTTTTCCACCTCCAAATCCCAAAATCTTACCGCGTCCAGCTTGAGCTTAAGCTCGTCGATATGCTGTTGAATGAGATCTCGCTCGCGTACGGCCTCGTCGTACTTCAGCTTCGCTTCCAATCTCTTTTGTTGTTCCGCCGTCGGCTGCGCTTCTTTTTTATGAAACACCCTGTACAAAAAGCCGATAAAAGAGTGCTTTTTCAGCTTGTCGACACCGTCCTGCTCTTTTCTCAGCCACTCTTCCCATGTGCAAACCCGGTATATTTCCTCTGCAAGCTGCCGTTCCAGGGCAGCCATTCGTTCTTGCCAAATGCGCTGCATGCGGCCTTTTTCTTTTGCAGCGGTTAATTGACCGGTGAGCTCTTGGATCATGGCGGACCATCCTCCCGTACTTCGCTATATCTTTTTAGACGGTGGCAGCCCGGCGAAGTTTCATCCTTTTGCATAAAATTCGGCTTCCCGGCGCACGTTAATTTTGTACCATATTTTGCATGGAAAGGAAATTCGATCATGGAAAACAAAATACATACGGGCAACTACACCGGCACAGCGAACATGAAGGCGGAAAATCAGGATCTGGAATTCGTCAACGACACTTTGGAAAACGCCAAAAACACGACGCCGGTCAATATCGCCAAAGACGATATCAGCGAAGAGCGGGAAGACAGGACCTTAAACCAGTCCTGATTTCGGCCCGGAGGCCGTGCGATTGCGAATCAACCTTGGCATCTTTCCTCTACTTGCGGTAGTATGAGAAGAGAAAATGAACCAAGGAGGATTTTGTCGTGGAACAAGTTATTGTCATCGGAGCGGGTCCGTGCGGGTTGTCGGCAGCTGTTGCCTTACAGCGCGCAGGCCTCTCTCCATTACTCATAGAAAAAAGTTCGATCGTGCACTCCATTTATTTATACCCGACCTATTTGCAATTTTTCAGCACTCCCGAGCTGCTCGAGATCGGCGGCTATCCGTTTGTCACGCCTCACGAGAAGCCTTACCGCCAGGAAGCTCTCGTCTATTACAGGGAAGTCGCCCGGCGCGAGCAGCTGCGCATCCGGTCCTATGAAGAGGTCGTCTCCATCGAACGGTCGGAGAGCGGATTCAGCGTACATACGGAAAACCGCGCAGGCCAAAAATCGTCCTACACGGCCCGCTTCGTCGTTGTCGCGACAGGCTACTTCGACGCTCCGAACATGCTTGGCATCCCCGGCGAGGAGCTTTGGAAAGTGACGCATTACTACAAAGAAGCGCACCCCTATACGGGGGCAAAAGTGGCTATCATCGGCGGGAACAACTCCGCCGTGGACGCGGCCATGGACCTGCTGCGCGTCGGAGCGGAAGTAACCGTCGTTTACCGCGGAAGCCAGTTTTCGGCCAACATTAAGCCGTGGGTCAGACCGATTTTCGAAAGCATGGTGAATAAAGGGCGCGTCAACATGTGGTTCGATTCCCAGGTAGAGCGGATTGAGGAACAGCTCGTTCATGTCCGGCGCGGCGGCGAGCTCGTCCAACTGGACAACGACTTCGTTCTGGCGCTGACCGGCTTCCGTCCGGACCGTAAGCTTCTCACCGGACTTGGCGTCCGTTTCCATGAAGAAACGGGCGCCCCGCTGATCGACCCGGAAACGATGCAGACGAACATCCAAGGCTTATACGTAGCCGGGGTCGTCGCTTCCTCCAAGTACGATGCCAACGAAATCTTCATTGAAACCGGCAGAATGCACGGAATTGCCATTACCGAACACATCAAGTCGCAGCCGGTTTGATGCCCGCCAAAGAACAAGCAAGCCCCGCCCGGAGCTTGCTTGTTCTTTTGTTTTATTTGGATTTCTTTTTTGCCGCCGATCTGCCCTGCTTCCCGTTTTGCCCTGAAACAGCCTCCGCCTCTTGCGTGCCGTCAGCTTTTTTATTGGCCATAGTGCGCTTCCCTCCCGCTTTCATTGTGCCCGCGAAAATAGTATGAATTTTTATTAAAATTTTCATGCAAAACTCTTCCATTACGAACGAATGTTTGGTATATTATAGATATACAAACAAATGTTCTATTTGAGTGAAGGAGGTTGTTTACACGATGAATACAAGTCACAATTTCCGTTTTATTGAGCGAGACTATTGGTACCATAAGGCATTGTGTAACAGCGATAGCCTTCTGCCCGCTCAAATCGATGAAATGCTGGACGAAGACAGCCATTACTACTGCGACTACACGTTCAAGTTTTATGATGACGGCTCCGTTACGATCATTGACAACGATACGAACACATTGGTCAAGCCGCGCGAATTAACCGGAGCGGTGTACGATTTTTATATCCGCAAACGAATCCATCTCATCAAAGCCAACCTTTTGGAAAAACAGCTCCAGTATGCATAATACAACAAAAGCGTGCTGCCCATTGACGAATGTCAGATGGAAGCAGCACGCTTCTGTCATGCCCGATTGCCGTTGTACCGGAAACAAGCTCTCGTATGATCGTTAACCATTCCTGTCGCTTGCATGAATGCATAGCAAATCGTGGAGCCTACGAATTTGAAGCCTCGCTTTTTCAAATCCTTGCTCATGGCATCGGATTGAGCCGTCGAGGCAGGAACGCTGCGCAGGTCGTCCCAGTGATGGATGACCGGTTCTCCGCCTACGAACCCCCATATGTAGCGGTCGAAGCTTCCGAACTCCTGCTGCACCTTCAGGAACGATTTCGCATTCTGCACCACCGCCGCAATTTTCAGCCGATTGCGCACGATTCCGGCGTTCTGCATCAGCGATTCGAGCTTTGCGTCGTCATACCCGGCAATGCGTTCCGCATCGAATTGATCGAAAGCTTCGAGGTAATGCCCGCGCTTTTTCAAAATCGTATACCAGCTTAACCCGGCCTGAGCGCCTTCCAGATTCAACATTTCGAACAGCTTGCGATCGTCATGAACAGGGACTCCCCACTCGTGATCGTGGTAATCGATATACAACGGATCTTCATTTACCCAACCGCATCTTATCACCATCGCTGCCGCCAGCTCCCTTTTCAAAAAAATACGAACATTAGTTCTTAAACCATTATATCGGCAGCTTGGCAAAAAGTCCAGTTTGGCTCCGTTTATATTTTTATTTTTCCGATTCGATCCAAGCCTTGATCCGTCCGCTTTCTCTTTGGGCATCCGTGTAGCCCAGCTCGTAGAGTTCTTCCAGCTTGCCTGCATCTTTCTCCATGCGGCCAACCCGGACAGTTGAAGATGGGCGAATCACGATGGCATGTCCCTCCCGCTCCAAGCGTTCGATCGTATCCAGGGTGCGGTTATAAATCTCGCTTCGGTTCACGAGGACGTCTATGAGACCGCGGTAGCGCGGATAGAAGCTTTTGGCGAGCCATTTTTGCTTGAACGGACTTTTGCGGTAACCCTGCTCCTTCGTTAAAACGATAATATGCTTGCTGTTGCCATCGGCCAGCGACTTTTGAATCGGGATCGGATCGACAAGCCCGCCGTCAAACAAAACTTTCCCGTTATAATGAATCGGCGTGGACACGAAGGGGAGACTGCTGGATGCTTGAACGATAGGCATCGTATCCTTCATCAGCTCATGCTTCGTATAATACACGGGCTTGCCCGTATGTGCGTCCGTCGTCCCGATGACCAGCTGCTGCGGCGACGCGTAGAACGCATCGTAATCGAACGGCTCCAAACGGTTAGGCAATTCTTTGAAAATAAAATCCATGCCGAATATGCTTTTATGCCGGAATAAATTGCGGTAACTCAAATATCGGGGATCGGCGATATATCCGATCGTCACTTTTTTATTGCGACCGCGCTGTCGGGAGATGTATGAAACGGCGTTGCATGCGCCCGCCGATACGCCTGCAATGTATGGGAAATACCAATCTTGCTTCATAAAATATTCCAAGACCCCCGCGGTGTAGACACCTCTCATCCCGCCGCCTTCCAGTACGAGTCCGATTCCTTCCAAAACGGCACCTTCTTTCAATCCCTTTTTAAAAATGCCCCCTGATCTTCGCTAAGATCAAGGGGCGCATTGTGCGGGACTTATTGTTCGTTCTTGCTGATGTTATTCAAGCTCGGCACATAATCGTCCGCCTTTTTTGCCGTCAAGTTCGTCATTTCTTCCGTGAAATTAGCTTTATTTTGCTGATTTTCCTTCTTATCCGCCCGTTTGGACACCCTGCTCACCTCCCGCACATTTTGCTTAGTATGGGGGTTCGCGCCGCTTTTTATGCCCGGTCGGGCTCCTTCAGGCTTATGCGTAAGACTCCTTGATCGCCAAAAACTCATCGAGATTGTCCAAAAACAAATCTACAATAACCGGATCAAAATGCCTGCCGCGCTCCTGCTGCAGCAGCTCCAGCACCCGGTCGAGCTCCCACGCTTTCTTGTACACGCGGTCGCTGCACAAAGCGTCAAATACGTCGGCCAGCGCGGTAATCCTGCCGTAAATATGGATCTCTTCCCCCCGCAATCCCTGCGGATAGCCCGTTCCGTCGTACTTCTCGTGATGCTCTTTGGCGATGACCGCAGCCGCATGCAGCACCTGCTTGTTCGAATGCTTGAGCATTTCGTATCCGAGGTCGGAGTGCGTTTTCATGACGCCGAACTCTTCCTCTGTTAAGCGGCCCGGCTTATTCAAAATCGCATCGGGAATTCCGACCTTCCCGACGTCGTGCATGGGCGAAGCGAGCCGGATGATTTCGGCTTCCTGCTCGGAAAGCCCGTACTTCAGCGCCAGCAGGTGCGAATATTCGGCAACGCGCTTCACATGATAGCCTGTTTCCTGCGACCGCGTCTCCGTAATCTCGCCCATCGTGTAAATGATTTCCTGCTGCGTGCTCTCCAATTCCTCGTTCAAATATATATTTTCAAAGGCGACCGAAACATTCGCGCAGTAAATATCGATCAGGTAATGTTCCCATTCGCTGAGCGACTTGAATCCGTTCATAAAAATAACGTTTTCCATCCCCATCTTGCTTTGAAAGTAAATGACGAAATGTTCGGGGGCAAACCGGCTTTTTTTCGAGCGAAACGCCTCTTCGATTTCCCGCATCACATCGGCCGGAACGACGTCCCTGGCTCTCTTGTCGCTGCTGGATGCGTAATCTCCGCTGGCAGCCAAAACATAAATGTCCTCGACGCCCCTCGTCACGGCGAAGCTGCAGTGAATCGCATTTTTATGCAAATTGACGATGGAAGTCAATTGAGTCAGCACGCCGGAGGCGAACTTTTTCATCGATTGCAGCTCGAACAGCGTAGAGGCGGATTTGATAATTTCCTCCAGACCGTTTCGGCTTTTTTCAATCGTTTTAATATCGCGGTAGGAACGCAGCGAGGCTATGACCGTCGTGAACAGCTTTTGTGCCGTAAGTTCCGTTTTCTCCTTGTAATCATTGATGTCGTATTCCGTAATGACGGTTTTTTCCGGCGCCTGGCCCGGCTGCCCCGTCCGTAAAATAATGCGGATCGAGCTGTTCTTGAGCTCCTCGCGAATAAATTTGACGATTTGCAGTCCGGCTTCGTCATGTTCCATGACCACATCCAATAAAATCAATGCGGCGTTCGGCTGTTCGCGCAGAAGCTGCCTGGCCTCGGAACCCGAGTAGGCGCAGTGGAATTCCAGCTTTTTGCCGTCAAACTCAAAATCCTGCAGCACCATCTTGGTGACCTGGTGAATTTGCTGCTCATCATCGACGATCAGGACGACCCACGCTTCTTTGTCGTGGTTTTCTTTCGTATTGGAATCCGTGTCTTCTTCCGCTGCGAATAAGAGCTGGTCGTCTTGATCGTCCGCAAACAGCGCTTCATCCGTCTGAATAATTGGATCTTTCGGCTTCATTATAGGGATTCCTCCTCTTTCGGAATTTCGATATGGAACAAGCTTCCTTGTCCCAGCGTACTGGAACAGCTCATCGTTCCGCCTAACGTTTGGGTAACCAAATTATACACAATGTTCATGCCGAGGCCTGTCCCGCCCTTCCCGCGGCTCGTCGTAAAAAACGGATCGAAAATGTGCGCAAGCACCTCCTGCGTCATGCCTTTGCCATCGTCCGTATAAACCAGATGGACGCTATCTTCGCTCGTCATAACGCGAAAATGCAAGTTGCCTTCCTCCTCCGGGGCAAACGCGTGGTTCAAAGAATTCATGACCAGATTGGTCATAATTTGCGACAAAGCTCCGGGATAGCTGTACAGGACAAGCTGTTCGTCGCACTCGATATGGACGCGCAGCCGCGTTTTTTTCAAAGAAGGCTTCAGGCTGACTACGACACCCTCCAAATACTCGCGAAGATGGAACGAGCGTTTGACTTCCACGCTTTGATCCACGGATATTTGCTTGAAACTCCGAATCAGCGCAGACGCGCGATCCAGATTGGACTGCACCATGCCGTTCGTTTCTTCAACAACCGTCAAAAATTGTTCGAGATCCGATTTCTTCATTTTGCCTGTTTGATACAACTGCTGAAAATGCTTCGTTTTTTCATCCAAATAGGAGACCGCCGTCACCCCTATGCCGATCGGCGTGTTGATTTCATGGGAAACGCCGGCAACGAGGCCGCCGAGAGCGCTCATTTTTTCCGATTGAACGAGCTTATCCTGTGTCTGTTTGAGTCTGTGGAGCGCTTGCTGCAGCTCCTGATACCGCTCATCGAGAATGTTCACCATCTCATTGAACGCGTCCGAGACATCCTCGATTTCGGGAGAAGCCTGAAACTCCAGCTTCGGCAGCTCGCCCCCCTGTTTGACCCAGTTGGCGGCTTCGCGCAGCTTGATGAGCGGGATAATAACCATTTTCCGTAAAATCAGCCATAAAATCACCGAAAGCAGCAAGGCGATGCTGGCGCCGACAACCAAAATAAGCCTTGTACGGGTATTCAGCAGCGCAGTTTCTTCCGTCGAATCGAAAATAACTTCCACGGCGCCGACCATCGTCCCGCCTTCCTCCAAGGGAGCTGTCAACCGTACGACGGGCTTATCGTTCTCTTCCATAGGCGCGCGGTCGATAATCGAATGGCTCAGCGGGTACTTCATTTGGGAAGGTGAAAATTGTTTGCCGATTTCTTCGTGCTGGGAAGAGGCCAAAATAAGGCCTTCCATGTTGTAAAGCTTCAGCTCCAAAACGCGATTGTTCTTGATCTGTATGTAATCAATCATTTGCTGGACATCGCCGATCGAACGCCCTTCTTCATACCTCGCGTTGATTGCAATGGCGATTCCGTTAATTTGGCTGACGTAAGCCTCCCTGATCGATTTGTTCAGGCTGACGGTGTCGACGGCCATCATTAACGAAAGCATGACTACCGTGACTCCAGTAAGCATGAACACAATTCTTTTCTGCAGGCTGAGCCGTTTTTTTTCTGTCGACATCGTTCAGACTCCTCTGTTTTTGCTTGCCACAAAATACCATTCTTAAAAAGCGCATGCCTCTAGCTTATAAAACTAGCAATCCGTTTGTCCACTTTTATTTACCGCGCATGTAAAGGAAAAACAGTTGAATAATTCGTCTGTTCGGAATTTTCAGACAAATGATGTCGAAAAAGTAGAAGTGCTATCATTTTTTGCGCTTGCCCAGGAAATAAAAACAATTTCCCCGTACGGGAATGATTTCCCGGGGTTTGGAGCAATGTAGTAATGGGAGTTTTTGCAAAACGACAATTCAATGCGTACATGTGAGGAGGCTTATACCGGTGACCAACACCAATCATCAGCAGGAACCGATTCGCCACGCCCAAGAGGCCGCGGAAAAAGCGATTCTGCTCGCCCAAAAAGCGGAGTACAATTTGCATACCGCTATCCTGCAGGCCGATCCGCAGGCGATCCAGTCCGCTCAGGCGGCGGTCGTTCAAGCCAGGCAGCAGGTCGTGGACGCCCAGGGGCAGCTGCGAACGTTTGACAACGAGCAGTTCGGCCCGCAAATTCAACAGACGCTGGAGCAGCTCCATCAGGCGGGTCAAGACCTGGAAGCGAACCAGGAGAAGTCCCACACGCCGCGGCAAGTCAGATAAATACGTGCGAGACGGACAAAGTGATCGGCTAACGATCGCTTTTTTCCTGTGCATCGGTTTTGCCAATATAGGGTGACTTTCTTTTTCAAAATGCAATCATTATGTTAAACTATTCGCAGAAGAGCTTAAGTCACTTGGGGAGGCAATACATTTCATGCTGGTTATCGGAATTGCCGGAGGCACCGGGTCGGGAAAAACGACGGTTGCCCGTTCGATTATGAACAAATTGGGCGGCGCAAACGTTGCGCTTATCTCGCAGGATAATTATTATCGTCATTATAGCGATCTTACTTTTGCAGAGCGCGAACGGTTGAACTACGATCATCCGAACGCTTTCGAGAACCGCTTGCTGCTCCAGCATCTTGGTGAGCTTAGAAGCGGTCATGCGGTCGATATTCCGGTGTACGATTTTACGGAGCATAACAGAAGCGGGCAGACGCTCCACATTGAAGCGAAACCGATCGTATTGATCGAAGGCATTCATGTCCTGACGGACGAGGAGCTGCGGGGGGCTCTGGATATTAAAGTTTTCGTCGATACCGACCCCGATGTCCGCATTTTGAGGCGGTTATCCCGCGACATTAACGAAAGAGGCCGGACGCTGCAGTCCGTATTCGATCAATATTTAACGACCGTGAAGCCGATACACGACGCTTTCATTGAGCCTTCCAAAAAATACGCGGATATCATCATTCCGGAGGGCGGCGAGAACGAGATCGGCATTCATATGCTGACGATTTTGACGGAGCGGTACATGACGGATCATTCGCGAGCAGCGCAATCATTCAACTAAGCAGGTGATGAGCGGCCGCGTTTATCGCCAATAAAAAAACACTGGAGCCGCAGCATCGTTGTTGCGGTTCGAGTGTCTTTTTGCCTGTCTGCGAGTCTATCGAGTCTATTTATCCGGCGAAGCGGACAAATTCCTCGGGTCACTCCACCGCTTCCCATCTTGAGGCGTACTGCTCCAGTTTCCCGTTCAAGGGAACGCGATACTTAAGCTGGACGACGAGCCGCACCTTCTTGATCCATTCCGCAAAAGACGCATAGGTGACAAACACATTGGCGTACCGGTCGCTCATCGCGACGAAAAAGGGGCCCACGTATTTATCCGTTAAAAAGTGAAGCGATGTGTCGATCGGCGTATACTTCTTCCTCTTCCCTTCCCAGCGGTCCACCTCCGCCCGGATGTTCGCCGGCACATGCTCAAGCAGCGCCTCCAGCTGTTTGACCCTGGCGAAATACGGCACCTCGCATGGAATGCCCATTCTGCGAAGCGTTTCTTCATGCTGCGGATATAAAATAACTCTGGCAAACTTCCGCTCCTCCGCCCACGCGGTAATGGACCGCATATCCTCCTCGAGCCAATCCTCGAAAGTTTCCATAACGAGCACTGTGCCTCTTCGCGTTTGAACCGGCAGCTCATAGCCGTACGGCACTTTGATCTGTTCTCTCGCCATGCTGCTTTTGCTCCCTCCCTATTCGCGAAGCTCCCCTAAGCATCCTGCAAGCTTCCTTATATTGTAGCATACCCAGACACTTTGCAATAAATATCCAATGGTCAATTCGCATCCTTCGCAGGAATAAGGTATAATTTGAGAAAACGCAATTGAACCAGAGGAGAGTTTTCGTATGAGAGATCCGAGACTGCAAACTTTTGCCAAAAACATTATTCGTTATTCGGTAGACCTTCAGCCAGGAGAGAACATTTTGATCGAAATGATCGGTGTCAAAGACCCCGAATTGACAAAATGCTTAATTGAGGAAGTGTACGCCGCAGGCGGAAAACCGTTTATCGAGCTGCGCGATCCCGCCGTCACGCGGAGTCTGCAAATGCAAGGAACCGCCGAGCAGTTCGGGCAGTGGTCGGAATTCGAGCTCGTCCGGATGCGGGCCATGGACGCTTACGTTGCCGTCCGCAGCGGGGACAACATCACCGAATCGTCAGATGTGCCGGAAGAGCAAATGAAGCTGTATTTAAAACATTTTCAGCGTCCGATCTTCGATGAACGCATCAACAACACGAAGTGGTGCGTGATGCGCTACCCGAACGCGTCGATGGCGCAGCTCGCGAGCACGAGCACGGAAGCGTTCGAAGATTTCTACTTCAAGGTGTGCAATCTGGACTACGGCAAAATGGCCGATGCCATGGAATCGCTCGTTGAACTGATGAACCGCACGGATCGGGTGAGGCTCGTTTCTCCGGGCACGGATCTTTCGTTCTCGATCAAGGATATCCCCGCCGTTCCCTGCTCGGGCCGTAGAAACATTCCGGACGGAGAAGTGTACACGGCGCCTGTGAAGGATTCGGTTAACGGCGTTATCAGCTACAATACGCCGACGATTTATTCCGGGTCCTCGTTCGAAAACATTGTGCTCCGTTTCGAGAACGGCCGGATCGTCGAAGCGACGAGCAACAACACGAAGAGGCTGAACGAAATCTTGGATACCGACGACGGCGCGCGCTATATCGGCGAATTCGCAATCGGCGTCAACCCGCATATTCAGCATCCGATGAAAGATATTTTGTTCGACGAAAAAATCGACGGCAGCATCCATTTTACTCCCGGCCAAGCCTATGAACAAGCCGATAACACGAACCGTTCTTCCGTGCATTGGGACATGGTGCTCATCCAGCGTGCGGAATACGGCGGCGGCGAAATTTATTTCGATGACGTACTTATCCGCAAAGACGGCCGGTTCGTCATTCCGGAACTGGAGAAGCTTAATCCGGAAAATTTAATATAGTAAACTAAAAAGCAGCCGGATGCCCTTTGCAGTTTTCATGCTAAGGACGTCGGCTGCTTTACTTTTCTTGCCTGTTAATTATTCAGGCATCATGCCTGTCGCAATCGCCAAACGATTCCAACTATTAATGACATTAATGGCCATCAAAATCGCAGTAAACTGCTTGCCGTCAAAATGCTTTCTCGCTTCATCGTAAACCGCCTGCGGCACGCCGGCTTCGGAAATTCGGGTGACAGCCTCGGTCAATGCCAGAGCCGCCCTTTCGGATGCCGTATAATACGGCGCTTCCCTCCAGGCGTTCAGCAAATAAATGCGCTGCTCGGTCTCCCCGTATGCTCTTGCATCTTTGGCGTGCATGTTCAGGCAAAAGGCGCAGCCGTTGATCTGCGAAGCCCGCAGCTTGATCAATTCCAGCAGCAATGGGTCCAGACCGCTCTTCCTGACGAACTGCTCCAGCCCGAGCATAGCTTGAAACGCTTCCGGATACTCTTCTTTGTAGTCCATTCTTTCCTTCATCCGCGATTCCTCCTGTACGGAAATATTCGATTTCATTTACAAGACGAAGCCGCTCTTTCTTTTGTGACAAAAAAGGGTTACGACGGGTACGCGCTAGCCCAGCCAATGAAAAACGATATGCTCGGGCGTTTCATCCGGCCGGGTCAATCCCGTTGGAACAAGCGAAGCGGGGTCGACGGTATTCCGGGCGCCGCCGCCGGATCGTTCGGCGCTTGATTTTGCCGTTATGCGCACCTCGGTTCCTTTCGGCACAAAATTATATATTTGCACCATATCCCCGTTGGACAGCCGGACACAGCCTAACGATTTATCGCTGCCGATCGAGCTTTCGTCATAAGTGCCGTGCAAAGCGATTTGACCGAGCCCGAGGCCCGCTGCGCCGTAAACATGCTGTTTCGTTCCAAGCGGCTCCAGCACGCGATCCTTCACCCGAAAGCTGCCTTCCGGCGTACTGCCGCCCGCTCCCAGGCCGATGGCAGTGTCCCATAGCAGCACTGCTCCGCTTAACAGCCTGAGACGGTGATCGTCCTTGCTGACTTCGATAAGCATCGGTTCGTAAGGAACAGTTCTGCCGGCAGGTACATTCGCAAAAAACATAGCTTCCGCCTGCTCTGCCGAAGGATCGTACACCCAGCCTCCATGCCCGTCATACGTTCCTTGGACTGCATTGCTTCCTGAATACGTTTCCAACGGAATAAAGCTCAAATAATTATTCGGATAATCCTGCAGCAGCCGGGCGACCGTGTCAGGGCTTTTGCCGTAATCCGCCTTATAATTTTGCAAAGCCGTCCGAACTAAATTAGCACCAATCGCGCTGAGCGGCTGGTGCTTTTCATATTCCGCATTCAGAAACCGGATTTTGACCGATTGATCCGTTGCAGGGTGGTATTCCGCTATGACGAAGGCGCTTTTGGCGAGCTCGCCGTTCGACAGGAGGCGTGTCTTTCCGAGATCGTTCGCATCGGATGAGGCAATTCCGTAAAGAAGCACGTTTTGATTAGGATGTTCGCTGCCGAGTTTCAACGCTTTTTTGTGCAAAATCGTTTCAATCTCCTTGAGGTCGGTTGCCGGAGCAAGATAAATCACATAAGGAACGTCAACCGTCTCATACGTAACTTCGCTGCCGACGCCCCAATGCATCATCGCGGATACGGTTTTGGTGACCGGGCGGTCCCCGAAAAATAAAGCGATAAGCAGCAAATTCAGCACAAGCAGCACGATCAGAAGCGTTTTCATAAAGGAAGGCAAGAACGACATACCGCGTTTGGGCGTCTCCTCCCCTACATCTTCCGCTGCAAGACGGGCGGGCTGCGCTTGATCCAGCTCATGCAGAGCCCGGTTGGCGGCTGAGTAAAACGGCGACGGATACGTCCTCAACACTTGTTTGTAATGGAAAATCGCCCTCCTCCGGTTCCCGTTGATTTGGAACTTCTGTCCCAGCTTGTAATGAGCTTCCGGCGAATTGGCGTCCAGGTAGCGGATAACTTTCTCATAATAGAGCGGATCCGACGGACTGATGTACAAATTTTTGTGGAGGTGAACAAGATTATCATCGAGATGGTTGCGAAATCGTTGGCTTCGGCGGATCATTCGGCTCCTCCCCGTTCTCCTATTGTAGGCATGTCCAAACTGCGATGTGCGTTACGATACATTTTGTACCATTGATACATAATGTATCATATCGTATGCCGGGTTGACAACAGTTTTATGCAAAGTCCTGCATGAATCGCTGGCCATTTGCAAAACCTGTACCATTGGAGGTGATAAACGATGAGCGGAAGAAACAATTCGCCAAAAAACAACGGCCCTGCAAGCAGCCCTTCCCGGCTGGATCAATTCGGCGAAAAAGCCGCGCAAGACGCCAAGCAAGCAACGAAGCAGCGCAAAAATAACGAAGGCGGCTGCTAAGTCGAAGGAGCCGCCCACCCGCGCGAGTTGGCCCGAGTGGTGCGAAAAGACGCCTCCGCCCGCTTTCTTTTGCAAGCGGGGAGGCGTCTTTTTAACGCGGCGGTTGAGGGCTGCGGGACGATGCGCGAGGGACCGCGGGCCTAGCGTGCTCGCCCGGGCCGGAGCCGGCGCTGCACGCCGCGGGGGGCTGCGCACAACGCGCTGCAGGGAGACGGCTTGTGCACAGCCAATACGCTGCGGGGAGGCGGCACCCTCACGCCAGGGGTCTGGCGGGCGGAGCTGCTTTTTTGCTCACCGGAATCATCGGGTTGCCAATACCGGAAAAGCCCGAAAGTCGAGCAAAACGACTTCAAATTCCACTACCAAGTGGAGGATGAAGCCCTCTCTTTTGATGAAATTTCAAGTGGGGAATAGAAAATCATCAATTGACTTTCGGGACAGCCCCATCTCGCATACACATACATTCTGCTGAGTTCATCGGAAAGACTCCAAGAAAGCATCACATCTACTTGGCAGCGTTGGGGGAAAACCTGCAAAAATACAGTTTTTTGCTCGTTAGCACGCTTGCCACGAAAAATTCCTGCAAATCTGCAGGTTTTTTGCTGAAATTTGAAGCTTAGCTCCCTCCACAGCGGAAATTCCTGCACAATCGCAGGCTTTTCCCCAAAACGAGCCGTTTCCATCAAAAAAACCTGTATTTTCGCAGGCTTTTTGGGTGGAAACGGGCGGACGCGAGGATTTCCCGCAGGTTCTCGGGCGGGCTGCCCCCCGCGCCACGCCGATGCGGGGCCGCCTCCAAACACGATGCGCGGCCCCTTGCCAGGGGAGGGCGTGTCAATCCGTCTGGGGCGGATGGATAATGGTTGCCGTTTCATCGTGGCGTTTGCTCATGATTTTGCGTTTTTTCCGCACTTCTTTGGATTCAAAGACGATATCCATGTCGTAGTCGGCCGGATACAGCTGTTCTTTTTCGATATAAAGCGACAATCGTTTCACATTGATTTTCACCTTCTCTTTTTGTATCATCACCACGACGTTTCCTCTTTCATCAGGCAGTTCGCATACGATGCCCGTGCGCTTCAACGAACGGATCCAGACGCAGTCCCCGATTTCGAACGGGGACACCCCAGGCTTGCCGGCATGCTTATGCTTTCCCGGCGCTGAACCGCTTGCCGGGTTCTGCCGGCCGCTCCGTTCAGCGCCGCTTTGATCGGCGGCACTCCGCTGCAGCGCGGCTTCCAGCGATATGAGCCCCGTCCCGCTCCCCTTTCCGCCGCTGTATGTGATGGCAGCCGATCGGTCGATAATCGCTTGCGGCATGCCGAGCTTCGCGGCGATCTGAAAAGCGTAGCTGTGCCCCGCCTCGCCGATTTTCAACCGATATAACGGCTGCAGCGTGTCCAGGTCGAATTCCATTCTGGCATTTTCAAAGCCGTCCGCAGCTTCCGCATACTGCTTGATTTCGTTAAAATGCGTCGTGGCCACGATCGTGGCGCCTTTGCGGTGCAGCTCCTCAAGCACGGCAATGGACAGGCCGATGCCTTCCCCGGGATCCGTCCCGGTCGCCAGCTCATCGAGCAGGATCAGCGTGGAAGGACCCGCCTCCCGCAAAATGCGGATCAAGTTCTTGACGTGCGACGAGAACGTGCTCAGCGATTGCTCCAGGCTCTGCCCGTCGCCGATATCGGCCAACACGCGATCAAAAATCGGGAAACAGCTGCCTTCAGCCGCAGGCGCCGGCAATCCCGATTGCACCATCATCGCAAGCAGTCCGACGGTTTTGAGCGCAACCGTCTTTCCGCCTGTATTGGGCCCGGTAATGATCAAGGATCGGTACGCCGTACCGATCTCGAAGTCCAGGGGCACCGACCGCTTCCCCAGCAAAGGGTGACGACCTTGGCGGATCCGGACATAACCGTCTTCATTCAAGCCGACGGAACGCGCATCCGTCGCCAAAGCGTACCGCGCTTTGGCGAACAAAAAATCATAATGACCGATCGTCTCCAGGTTGATTCCCAGCTCGTAGCTGCGGCTCTCGACCAAGTCCGTCAGGGAGCCGAGAATTTTCATTTCCTCCCGGCTCTCCTCGGCGCGGAGCGCGCTGAGATCGAATGTCAGCGCAGCGACGTCGGCAGGCTCCACGAAGACGGTCTGCCCGCTGGCCGATTCGTCCAGGACAGAGCCGGGAACCAGCTTCCGGTGTTCCTTTTTGACCGGAAGGACATATTTGTCGCCGCGTATGCTGACGACATGCTCCTGCAGACTGGCGCGATAGCGCTGCAGAGCGCCCTCCAGCTTTTTCTTCAGCCGCTGCTCGGCGATGACGATTTTTTTACGGACTTTGGCCAGCTCAGGACTCGCTTGATCAAGCAGTTGGCCGTGGCGGATGCAGCGCTCAAGCTCTTCGCGCACTTCCCGAAGCTCGTGCAAGGAAAGCGCATAAGAAGCGACATTCGGCGCAATTTCCGTTTTCCTGCTCATAAACCGTTTGAGCTGGTCGGTGCTTTCGAGCAATCTGCCGATCAGGCCGAGCTCGCCGACCGACAGCAGGAACCCTTTACCGAACCCGTCAGCGATCGATTCGATGCCCTCAAGCGACGGGAGCGGAACGCTGGCCCCATGCTCGATCAGCTTGAGCGCTTCCTCCGCTTCACTAAGCAGCCTGCGGATGACGGCTATGTCCGTGAGCGGCCGCAGCCTGCTTATGTGTCCGCGTCCCAAATAAGTGCGGGCATATTCCGCCAAATGCTCCTTCACTTTTTCGTATTCAAGCCGGTTCGTTGCATCAAAATTCATATTTCCGTTTGCCTCCTTCTAGGATTCTCTCCGACACAGTTACTTTTGCGCATGCCCAATCCGTGGTTTATCGGATAGACCCCTTGGTTTCGGGGGTATGCACAAAAACAGGTACAAAAAAAGAGCGGAAAATGAACGAATCGCGTTCATCTTCCGCTCCCGGTTCGGAACTTTTTGCGCACGGCCTCCGAAAAGAGTCCTTCCGCCAAGGCGAAAAAAAACGTGCTCACAAGAGCACGGTCCGTTTCGGCGCAAAAAGCTTTTGCAGACGATATGATCCCGATGTTCTTAACTAGTTCCAAGAGGGCGATGGTTGACGCTTCGCACTTTCACACTGCCAAAATGGGCAGACGGGTAGCGCGGCAGGGCCAAACGCATGGTGCCTCCTATGAAATTGATTAGTTAAGAACAACCTTCGACATACAATCACGTCTCCCAAGCTTCATCATATCAATCTGCGTAACCTAAATTTGTACTACGACCATCATAGTCAACTCACTCCAAAAAATCAAAGGAAAGAATCGTTATAACCATATTTTACCACATAAAAATGTTAAAGTTCTTTACAGCGCTAAAGGGTGAAGAACTGCATTCTTATTGGCGAATAAACCTACCTCTAAACGCGGTCGCTCATCTTCGAAAGACCTTGATAGAGGTTTATCTCACAAAATACGTTCGCCGAACAAAGAGGCGATGAGCGAGACCGCCAATTGGGCCGTCTGGTTCCGGTGGTCCAAAATGGGATTCACCTCCACGAACTCGGCGCTGACGAGCACCCCGGCGTCCGATAGCAGCTCCATCGCCAAAAAGCTTTCGCGCACAGTAATGCCTCCCGGCACGGGAGTGCCGACTCCCGGAGCATAGCCCGGATCGAGTCCGTCCAGATCGAGGCTGAGATGCACGCCGGTCGTCCCCCGCGATACATGCTCGATCGCCTGTTCCATAACGCGGGACATGCCCAGCCGGTCGATTTCGTGCATCGTGTACACCAGAATACCGTGCTGCCGCAAAAAAGCGCGCTCGCCCGGATCGAGCGATCTGGCGCCGACGATGGCCACGTGCTCGGGCTTTGCTTTCGGGAAGGAACCGCCGATAGAGACCAGTTTGGAATGTCCGAATCCGAGCGCAACGGCTAGCGACATCCCGTGAATGTTGCCCGAAGGAGAAGTCGCTGCGGTGTTCACATCGCCATGGGAATCGAACCAGATGACGCCGATCTCCTCATGATGCCGCCTGACGCCGGCCAGCGTGCCGATGGCAATGCTGTGATCCCCGCCAAGAACGAGCGGGAACTTACCCTGCCCGATCACATCCGCTACGAGCCGATGCAGCTCATCATTCACTCTCGCAATCTCATCCAAATATTTGAGATTGCCCGGACCAGGACCAGGGCCGGGGCCTGCTCCCGCAGCCGCAACGGCCGGTTGCGCCGCAGCGTGCCTCCGTACGATAAGATCCCCGCAATCTTGCATCTGATAGCCGATGCTTGCCAATTTCGCTTCGAGTCCCGCGCAGCGGATCGCGCTCGGTCCCATATCGCCCCCTCTGCGGTCCGCGCCCAAATCCATCGGGACGCCGATGATCGCAACATTCGGGTACAATCCCGGATTCATGGAGCAGCACCTCCGCTATTTTCTGAGCATTCCTTTCAGCACAAACCACAGGTTGGCCGGTCGTTCCGCTATGCGCCGGGTAAAATACGGGTACCATTGACCGCCGTAAGGGGTATACACTCTTACTTTGTAGCCCTCTCCGGCAAGCCGGCGCTGCAGCCCCGGGCATATGCCGTAAAGCATTTGAAATTCGAATTGATCTTTCTCTATGCCCTCGGCGGCGGCAAAAGCTTTGAGCGGCTCAATCATCCGTTCGTCGTGCGTGGCAATGGCCGTGTAGCAGCCGTTAAGCATATGCTTTTTGGTCAATCGCAAATAGTTGGCATCGACGTCTTTTTTACGGGGAAAAGCGAGCCCGGGAGGCTCTTTGTAGGCGCCCTTCACGATCCGCAGATTGGCGCCCATTTTGCCCAGCTCCCTCACGTCGGCTTCGGAACGGTACAAATACGCCTGAATGACCAGACCGACCGCTTTGCAGCCGAATTCCGCGGCAAGTTCCCGGAACAGGTCGACGGTCGTTTGGGTAAGCGTCGAATCTTCCATGTCGATCCGCACGAAAATGCCGTATTGCTGCGCCTGCCGGCAAATGGCGCGCATATGATTCAGGCAGGTGCCGTAATCCATGCCAATGCCGAGTTGCGAAAGTTTAACGGAAATATGGGATTGCAGCCTCTCCGTGTTTATGGCTTGCAGCGTCGACAAAATGCCCGCCGCGGCTTCCTCCGCAAGGCGTGCGTCATAGACGCTTTCTCCGAGCAGATCCAGCGTGGCGCACAACCCCGCTTCGTTCAGCCTTTTCACCTGCCCCACAGTCGCCTCCAGCGTTTCTCCGGCGACGAATCGGCTTACGCCGTAGGAAAGCCCATACTTTCGGAACCACGAGCGGACGAAACGGTTGTTGGCGATGCCGAGCACGCTGCGGCGAAGGAAAGCGTCCATGACCATGCGCAGCCCTCCTTTCCCCGCCGGTCAGAGCAACTCGGAAACGAGCTTAAGCTGCGTGAAAAGCAGCAAATAATCCGGACCGCCGGCCTTGGAATCCGTACCCGACATATTAAAGCCGCCAAAAGGGTGCACCCCTACCGCAGCGCCGGTGCATTTGCGGTTAATATATAAATTGCCCACATGAAACTCGGCTTTCGCTCTTTCAATAGATGCTCTGTTCCGCGCAAAAATGCTGCCGGTCAGCCCGTATTCCGTGCTGTTGGCGATGCGCAGCGCCTCGGTCAAATTCTCCGCCCTGGCAAAAGCGAGCACGGGCCCGAATATTTCCTCCTGCATGATCCTCGCTTCGGGAAGCACATCGGCGACAATCGTCGGTTCGACAAAAAAACCGTCCCCCGCAATGACCGAGCCGCCGGACACGATCCTCCCCTCCTGCTTCGCGATGTCGAGATACTGCGCGATTTTGCGCTGGCTACGTTCATCGATAACCGGACCGGTAAAATGAGCCGCGCTGCGCACGTCTCCAACCGCCAGCTGCCGGGTCAGGGCGACGCATTTTTCCAGCACCTCGTCGTATACGTCTTTGTGCACGATGGCACGGGAGCAAGCCGAGCATTTTTGCCCGGAAAAGCCGAACGCCGAGCTGACGATGCCTGCGGCCGCGAGCTGCAAATCGGCATCCGCATCGACGATGATCGCGTCTTTTCCGCCCATTTCAGCCGCGTAGCGCTTGATCCATTTTTGCCCGGGCGTCACTTTGGCGGCCAGTTCCGTTATCCGCAGGCCGACCTCCTTGGAGCCGGTGAAGGAAATAAAGCGCGTCAGCGGATGCAAAACGAGGAAATCGCCGATTTCCTCGCCGCTACCGGGCAAATAGTTCACGACGCCGTCGGGAATCCCGGCTTCCTCAAGCAGTTCCGCGAACTTGTAAGCGACGATCGGCGTCAGGCTGGACGGTTTGACGACGACCGTGTTGCCTGCAGCAATCGCGGCTGTTGTCATGCCCGCCAATATGGCGAGCGGGAAATTCCATGGAGACAAAATAACTCCGACGCCGAGCGGAACGTATGTCAGCCGGTTGTTCTCACCCGGTGCCGATACGAGTTCCCCGGCGGCCCGCTGCTCCAGCTTCTCTACTTGCCTTGCATAGTATTCGATAAAATCAATCGCTTCGGCGGTATCCGCGTCCGCTTCCGCACGGCTCTTGCCGGCTTCGAGCAGCAGCCAGGCCGAAAATTCGTGCTTGCGCCGCCTGAGCAGCGCCGCAGCTTTGAGCAGCGCGGCCGCTCTTGCCTCCGGCGTCACCCGCGACCATGACGCAAAAGCATCCGCGGCCGCGCGGATCGCCCGGTCGGCCAACGGCTCATCCGCCTGCGCGGCCAAACCGACCGTTTCCCGCCGGTCGGAAGGGTTGATCGAGCGGATTTGCCGCTGCGTCGCGATCCGCTCGCCGCCGATAATGAGCGGAACCTCGAGCCCCAGCTCCCCGCTCACTTGATCCAAAGCAAGCTGAAACGCCTGCTCGCTGGAGCTGTCCTGAAAATTCGTCAATGGCTCCGGACGATATGGAATCATTGCCGCACCGCCTCCTCCTAATTCGCATTCAACACTTGCGCGACGCGTTCGACGCCCCAATCGATTTCATCCTGCGTAATGATGAGCGGCGGCGCCAGCCGCAGCGTATTTACGTGCGTATCCTTGGTCAGGATGCCGGCGTCAAGCAGCTTTTCGCAATAGGGCCGCGCTTCCTCGGATAATTCGATCCCGATAAAAAGCCCTTTGCCGCGTATTTCGCGGATGCGCGAATGCGCCAGCTTTTTGTGCAGCTGCTCCTGCAAATAATCGCCCAATTGCAGCGATCTTTCGGGCAGCTTCTCGTCCATGATAACGTTCATCGCGGCGATGGACACCGCGCAAGCGAGCGGATTGCCGCCGAAAGTGGAACCGTGCGAGCCCGGATCGAGCACATCGAGAACGGCCGCATCTCCGCATACCGCGGAAATCGGCAATACCCCTCCGCCCAGCGCTTTTCCGAACATATACATGTCCGGCTGCACATTTTCCCACTCGCAGGCGAATAGTTTGCCCGTCCGGCCGAATCCGGTTTGGATTTCGTCCGCCAGCAGCAGCACATTGTGCTGCCTGCACAGATCCGCCGCCTGCCGCAAATAACCTGCCGGCGGTATGCGAATGCCCGCTTCGCCCTGAATCGGCTCAACCAAAAAAGCGGCCGTATTCGGGGTAATTGCCCCGGCCAGCGCAGCTGCATCTCCGTAAGGAACGACGCGGAAACCCGGTGTAAAAGGACCGAAACCCCGCATATACTCGGCCGTCGTGGAAAAAGAAGTCACAGATAGCGTACGCCCGTGAAAATTGCCCTCGCACACGATTATTTCCGCCTGGTCGAGCGGTACTCCCTTGACGTCGTAGGCCCATCTGCGGGCGATTTTCACCGCGGTTTCGACAGCTTCCGCACCCGTGTTCATCGGAAGTACCCGCTCTTTGCCAGACAAAGAAGCCAAATGTTCGAGCCAATCTGCCAGCACCTCGCTATGGAATGCTCTGGAAGTAAGGGTTAACTTGTCGGCTTGATCCTTCAGCGCCTGTATGACCGCCGGATGGCGGTGGCCTTGATTGTGAGCCGAATAGGCGCTCAGCATATCCAAATATTTGCGGCCGGTTACATCCTCCACCCACACGCCAAAAGCCGATGCGACGGCAATGGGAAGAGGCCGATAATTACGCGCGCCAAAGCGCTCTGACAAACTGATGACTTCGTCGGTACGCTTCATCATAGATCACCCCGCTGATATATAGTACGATTGCAGGCGGTGATCTATGTTACGTTCGAGGCAAAAGCACGAAAAAGATCGCCCGCCGGACGCAGACTTCCCTTCAACTCCCATTACCCAAACCGCGCTTCCCGTTGTACCATGAATATGGGTGAGGATACTATGTTCATTTCTCCGATGTTGGTTGAAACCGCTGTTCATCGTGAACCGCTGGGCAGTAATTACCATATTGCGGAAGCGATGCTGGACGGGATTCGCTGCATCGTTTCGCGCGTCGACGGACTCCGGGTGTACACGAAGACAGGCATCAATATTACGCATAAGTTCCCCGAACTACATAATTGCCCGATTCCCGAGGGAACTGTGCTTGACGGCGAGCTGATTATGAAAGATCATCAGGGCAAGCCTGACTACGAAGCGATGTCCGCCCGGCTCTTATCGCGAAAAGACCGCACTCCGGCTATCTTTTACGCGTTCGATGTGCTCCGGTACAACGGAGTCGACGTCACTCCGCTTTCTTTGCTGAAGCGCAAGGAGCTGTTGGAAAAGTCTTTTACCGACAACGAAGCTTATAAAAAAGTTCAATATCACGAAGGGAATGCGGCGGAATACTTCGAGCAAATTAAAAACAGCGGCCTTGAAGGCATCGTCATCAAATCGAAAAGAACGAAATACACGGCAGGCAAACGATCGAAAGCGTGGCAAAAGGTCATTAACTGGACGTATGCCGACGTCTATATAACGGGGGTCCGCAAAGGGGATCTTGCTTTGCAGGCATCCATAGACACTGCCTCCGGCTATCCGACGCCCGTCGGCTTGATCGAGACCGGACTCGCTCCGGAACAAAAGAAGGCGCTCGACAGTTTGAAAAAGCGGTTCGCTTACAAAGAGGATCAGCATTTCGCTTATATGGAACCGGTCCTGATGGCCAGCATCAAAACGCGCGGCTGGACGAGGAGCGGCAAATTGCGGTCCCCGGAATTTATCGGATTCGTCCGTTAGAACACGGGACTGATGCGGCGCGCTTCCGCTGCAAATACAAAAAAAGACTGAAATCACCTCGGACGGTGATTCAGTCTTTTTTGTATTGCTTTCAGACGTCTAGCGTCTGAAGCTCGATAATTGCTGTTCGGCGATTTGAACAAGCCGGCGGGTAATGTGTCCGCCGATTGCGCCAGTATCGCGCGAAGCCATGTATCCATAGTACCCGTCTTGAGGAATTTGGATACCCAGCTCTTGTGCGACTTCATACTTCAGTTGTTCCAATGCCGCTTTTGCTTGTTGAACGACCAGTGTGTTGCTGTTGCTCGCCATTAAATATCACTCCTTCTAGGTGAATAACTTTAATGTGCCGAGCAAATGGAATCTTTATGCATGAGCAGATCAATTTTAATGCGCAACCTGATTGTAGGTCATGATCCAGATCGAACCGGCAACGACCGTTAACAGAATGATGACGCCGAACAGGAGCGCCATTATATTCCAGCGCGCATTCTCGCCTTCTTTAATGTGCATAAAGAAGTACAGCTGAACCACGAACTGAAGCACGCCCATCGCCATAATAAGCGCCACGGTGGCGGATTTGGAAAGCATGTGATTCATCACGACGACGAGCGGAATGATGGTCAACACGATGGAAAGAATAAAACCTGTAGTATACGATTTTATGGACCCATGGGATGCATGATGATCGTGCGAACCTGCTTTTTGACTCATCCTACATCACCCCCATCAAGTAAACGACCGTGAATACGAAAATCCACACGACGTCGAGAAAGTGCCAGTACAAGCTGATAACTTCGACCTTACGCTTGGTGACAGACGTAATGCCTCTTTTGCTCAATTGAATCATCAACCCGATCATCCAGATCAAACCGACCGAAACGTGAAGACCGTGCGTACCGACGAGTACGAAAAAGCCCGATAAAAATGCGCTCGTCTTGATCGTAGCGCCCTCGCCCACCATTTTCACGAACTCGGTAAGCTCCAGACCGATAAACGAAGCCCCTAGCAGCACAGTTACGGCAAGCCAGCCGATCAACTGCTTGGTGTTGCCTTTATGCATCGCCAGAACGGCGAGGCCGCTCGTGAAGCTGCTTGTAAGCAGGATGAACGTTTCGGCGATAACGCCCGGCATTTCGAACAGCTCTTTGGCTGTCGGTCCGCCGTTGGTGTTAGCGTGCAAAACTACGTACGTTGCAAATAAAGATCCGAACAAAATACAGTCCGTAATCAGAAAGATCCAGAATCCGAACGTCTTCAGCGATTCATGATCGTGATGCTCGTGGTCATGACCGTGACCGTGTGCGGAATGCGCAGCTGTCTGTGCCATTAAACGTTCGCTCCTTTCAACGCGGCTTCCGTACGTTTTACTTCGTCAGCCGGAATGTAATAATCGGTGTCATAAGAGAACGAGCGCGCTATCATACAAATAGCAATGCCGATCAAGGCCGGAATGGACAGCCACATCCAATCCCATACGAAACCGAAGCCGGCAAAAAACCAAAGCGCCGATTTGATAAAAGGAATGCCCGAATTTTTCGGCATATGAATCGGTTCGTAATGCGCGGCCACAGTGCGCTTTATAGTGCCGCCAGCTTTTTGCTTGCGTTCCCACCAATCGTCCACGTGCTGAACTTGCGGCAGCTCTGCAAAGTTATAGAGAGGCGCAGGCGAAGGAATCGACCATTCCAACGTCCGTCCGTCCCAAGGATCGCCTGTCGTGTCGCGTTCCTGGAATTTGATACTGTGCGCGATTTGCCATACTTGGAACAGGAAGCCCATCCCCATCAGGAAGCCGCCGACGGTCGAAACCAGATTCAGCGGTCCCCAGCCCATATCGAAATCGTACGTATACGTACGGCGTGTCATGCCGTCCAAACCTAAGAAGTACTGCGGCATAAAACAAACATAGAAGCCGATATTCCACAGCCAGACCGCCCATTTGCCAAGGCGCTCGTTAAGCTTGAAGCCGAACATTTTAGGCCACCAGTAGGACAGCCCTGCAAAATAACCGAAAGCTACGCCGCCGATAAGAACCTGGTGAAAGTGAGCGATCAGAAAGTAGCTGTTGTGGAACTGGAAGTCTGCGGGAGCTACGGACAGCAGCACCCCGGTCATCCCACCGATCACGAAACATGGAATAAATGAGATCGTCCACATCATCGGCGTTGTAAAGCGAATGCGGCCGCGGAACATCGTAAACAGCCAGTTGAATACTTTGACCCCGGTCGGTATGGCGATCGCCATCGTCGTTATGGCGAAGAAGGCATTGACATCTGCGCCGGAGCCCATCGTAAAGAAGTGATGCGCCCAAGTAAAGAAGGAAAGCAAGCTGATCACCAACATCGCGAAAACCATGGACAAATATCCGAACAGCTTTTTCTTGGCGAAAGTCGCCACGACATCGGAGAATATACCGAAAGCCGGCAAGACGACGATATAAACTTCGGGGTGTCCCCACATCCAGATCAAGTTGATATACATCATCGGGTTGCCCCCGCCGTCCAGCGTAAAGAAATGCGCGCCAAGGAAGCGGTCCAGGAACAACAGCGCAAGCGTCACCGTCAAAATCGGGAAGGCGAAGATGATCGTGATACAGCTTGAAAACACAGACCAGGTAAACATCGGCATTTTCATAAGGCCCATGCCCGGTGCACGCATTTTGATGATGGTAACGATAAAGTTGATCCCCGTCGCCAAACTGCCGATACCGGAAATCTGGATGCCCCAGATGTAGAAGTTCTCCCCTACGCCGGGACTGTGCGACATTTCGGACAACGGCGGATAAGACAGCCATCCGGCATCCGGCGAACCGCCGATGACGAACGATACGTTGAAGAGCATGGCGCCCCAGAAAAACATCCAGAAGCTGAGCGAGTTCAGGAACGGATAAGCAACGTCGCGCGCGCCGATTTGCAGCGGCACTACGATGTTGAACAAACCGAACATGAGCGGCATGGCCATGAACAAAATCATGATGACGCCGTGCGTCGTAAAAATCTGGTTGTAGTGCTCAGCCTGGAGGAACTGATTGTTCGGCATCGCCAACTGGAGACGCATCAGAAGGGCGTCGACGCCGCCGCGGAACAGCATCATAATCGAGCAGATCACGTACATGATCCCGATTTTTTTATGATCGACGCTCGTCAGCCATTCTTTCCATAGCCAGACCCATTTTTTGAAATACGTGAGCACGAAGACGATGGCCACCATCGCCAGCGCGATGCTGACCTGCGCCCCGAGAATCATGGGGTCGCCGGTCACGAAAAACGTTGAGGCAAACTGTTTGATATTATCCAGCATGTGCAGACTTCCTTTCGTTTAAGTCAACTTTAATGACCCGTATGGCCCTTATGTTCGGATTGATCGTTGTGCATCTCGTAATCAGCCTTTTGAGGCTTTTTCACTTCGTCGACAACTTTATCCTTCGCTGCATTGGAAGCCTCCGAACCCCCGTGCATGCTGTGTCCACCCTCACCGTTAGGCGTATATTTCGTTACGATGTACTGGAACAAACCGTCCGGGAACGAAGAGAAGAATTGCTGCGTCGATTTTGCCGGCTTGGCCAGCGCCTCGTATTGTTCCTTCGAAAGACCCGGGTTCGTTTTCTTGACTTCCGCCACCCAAGTGTCGAAATCCTGCTGGGAGGTTGCATTCACATCGAAAGTCATATCCGCAAAATGCTCGCCGCTGAAGTTGGCCCCTGTGCCGAAATAATGGCCGGGCTCGTCAGCCTGCAGGTACAGCGTCATCGCCATGCCTGACATCGTATAGATTTGTCCGCCCAACTGCGGAATCCAGAACGAGTTCATGGGCGCATCGGAAGTAAGCTCGAATTTGACCGGCGTTCCTTCCGGAATTTGCAAGTAATTGACTGTCGCGATGCCTTGCTCCGGATACATGAACAGCCATTTCCAGTCTAACGAAGTCACCTGAACCGTAATCGGCTTTTTGGCGGATGCTAACGGTTTAGACGGCTCAAGCGCATGCGTGTATTTGACAGTGACTACGCCCAACGCCAAAATAATGACGATCGGAATGGACCACCATATCGTCTCCAGCGCAGTACTATGCGACCAGTTCGGTTGGTATGCGGCTTTGTTCCCCTCTTTGTCGCGGTACCGCCACACGATCCATGCCGTCAACACGAGCACCGGCACCAATATGATGGCGCAGAGCAAGGTCGAGATATAGATCAAATCTCTTTGGTTCGCGCCGACCGGCCCTTTCGGATCCAGCACCATCGCTTGACTGCTGCAGCCTGTCAGCAAGACAATCATCAATATGATTGCAAGCGGCAATGCTGTCCTTATCCATTTTTTCGTTTTTTCCATTCGTGATCCTCCCTATCCGCATGTCCGAAAGCAATGAAATAATATGCCCTTTCTTCACTTTTACTATTCCAAAGATATCAAATTACAACATAAAGTACATCCTACTTAACAAATACGTCAAAGGATAGACGTTTTAATGTAAAATAAATGTCACAAAACGTTCGTTGACTTTATTAAAGTGCTTATGAATTTTAAACGGCCTCTTCAGACTTCATATAAACTTAGGATTTGTTGAATTATTGAGGAGTATTACAATGTAGACCGGGGAGGTCAAGAACAACGACGATTTGCGGAGTTGGAGTGAACCACGCCTCTCCTGCACGGTTGTGGAGCTGGAGTGGGCCGCGCCTCCCCTGCATGGTTGCGGAGCCGGAGTGGACCACGCCTCTCATGCATGGTTGCGGAGCTGGAGTGGGCCGCGCCCCTCCTGTACGGTCGCGAAACTGGAGTGGGCCGCGCCTCTCCTGTTCGGTTGCGGAGCTGGAGTGGGCCGCGCCCCTCCTGCACGGCTGTGGAGCTGGAGTGGGCCGCGCCTCTCCTGCACGGTAGAGGAGCTGGAGTGGGACACGCCCTCTCCTACACGGTTACGGAGCTGAAGTGGTGGAATAAGGCGGCCCAGCAGGGAGGAAACCTGCAAAAGTGCAGGTTTTTCCAGTAGTAATGGTCTATTTTGGTGAAAAACCTGCAAAAGTGCAGGAATTTCCTCTGAAAGTGAAGCTGCGTCCATGATCGCGGCGAAAAGCCTGCACAATTGCAGGAATTCTTCGAGGCAAGCGTCTCAAGGGTATAAATTCATGTACTTTTGCAGGTTTTCTTCATGCAACCAGGCAGTTTGTGGCCATCGATAGTTACCCGGGTTTTCGAACAGCCTGGATTAATATAGTTTTTTCTGCGAAAAGAGGTGGCCGGAGTATCAATGAGTAAAAAGATGTATGTTTGCAGGCTTTCCCTGCCCGGCCAGTCAGATCGTATTAACGGTTCGGGCTTGTGAGGGTTCTCAACAGCCTGACTATTGCAGGTTGCCTGCACGCCAGTACCTAGGTTTTGCAACCAAGAGTTCAACCGGTGCATTGCTTTTGCCGGGGTACTAATTGGGAGCGCAGCCGCCCTTTCCCAATCAAGCTCTCTTCCGGCGCATTTGTTGCGCCACACGACGGGGGACCGCCCCTGTTGCCGCGCCTTGACCGCCTGTCGACCGATTGCTTGTCTTTCACCGAGCACCGGGTCGTTCCCCTTTCTCAACAGCCCGACCGAATTGATGAACAATCAATTCAGTACCGTTTCAACCAATACGCTAATTGGATAATTCGTTCCTCCATCGCCATCGTCCGACACAAACGAGATTTTATAATCTCTTTGATTCTGCGGACTAAACGTTTTTTCCAACAAAAAGTTGTTCTCTTTGCCGGTGTGGTCTTCGCTTACAACCTGGCTATTAAAGTATATTTTGAATTGTATACCTTTTTTGTTTTATCTGAGAACGAGTAACGGATTTGCTATGATCATGATTTGAATAATTAAATTCATAATGAGTCTCGCCCTTATATTTACCGCGCGCAGAAACTATCATCACTTTCTTTCGCACAGCTTCCTCCCAAAATGTGGAATCGAATCAAAGAGAAAGTACCACCTGCACGAAAATGTGTCAATTTAATGATATAAAAACGGAAAAGGCCCTTTAAGTTTTCACCTAAAGGGCTTTAAATATACCAGAACTTGACTTTGATTCCGTCTCATTCCGATTGGGAAGTTTTTTGCGAATGAACCAAATGAATAGCCGTACGAATCACATAAACAAAAACGCTGCCGACCATGAACCCGATGCCGACCATCAGTGGGGTGTTGAAATCATTGAATTGATTGAGACTGAAAAGGCTAAGCAGTACCCCGATGCCAAGCAGTACCCAAGAGGCTACGGTCATCAATCTCACCAGGCGCGCTACGTCTTTATCCATACTTTCAGTTGCTGTTCTTGTCGTCATTATAATCACTCCAAACGAGAAATGTAAGTGCTTTATATTTATAGTATACCACAACTTTTTGATTTTGTTCATTATTTATTCACAGTTTTATCAAAAAATAGACAAGTTTTTTATTGGAAATTCACAAAACGTAAAAAATATAGCTATATATTGAACGAACGGTCGCCCAGCTATCGAGACTGAGTTAGAAAATAAGCAAAAAAGAGCCGTCCTTGAGTCATAGCGATTCAAAGACGGCTCTTCTATTCAATTCGTATGTATGTCCTCGCAAACGGCTTCCGGCTATTTTAGCAATGTAAACGAACCGATGAGCGGAAGCGGCTTGACCTGCCCCTGCGCTGCGGCCACAATTCCCAATATCGCCAGAGCGACAACGATCAAATTGGCGATTGGCAGCAAGAACCAGCCAATGATCGGGATAAAACCCAGCACAATGTTCGATGCGGCAGCGGCCAGAAATAAAGTCAGCCCCTGATTGGCATGATACATCGCAAACCGCGATTCTTTGGCGGCCAGCAGCGGTATGAAAAACAAAATGTAGGCCACAATCGCCATGCCTTTGTTATTTTGAATGTCCGATGATTCGTACATGCGCAGCACCTCTTCGATTCATATTTATTACTTCTATTATATTCGAAACCCCCCGGCTATTCTGTATGTTTTCTCATAAATTAAATATTTTAATTTTGTACAAATTTGTCCGTACCGGGATCACTCCTACAAGTCGTTTACCCGACATCCTCCGAGCGTGTCCGAAATCTCGCATTAAAGCTTATAGCCAAGCAGCCAGTCGAGCTGGCGCATCTGCACGCGGGCGGGCATCGTCCGCAGCAGCAAATTGCGCATGTACAGCGCAGCCGGGTTTTCCAGCTGCACGAGCCGCCCCATTCGGCGCGACTGCCGAACGACCCGGGCCGTTCGCGGAATGCGCAGCCTTTCATAGGCGATGAGCGCCCGCGCGGCGTCCTTATGTTCCGCCTGCAGGCACTGCGCCAGCACCCAGGCGTCCTCCATCGCCTGCGCGCCGCCCTGCCCCAAATTGGGCAGCATCGGATGCGCGGCGTCCCCAAGCAAAGTTGCGCGGCCGCGGCTCCACCGATTCAATGGCTTGCGGTCAAAAATATCGTGCGCGAGGATGGCCGTCTCGTCCGTTGCCGCTATGACCGCTTCAATCGGACCGTACCATCCTTTCATATGCTGCAGGACGGCGTCTCTTCGCTCACCGGAGGGCACGCGGCTGCCCGGCGCCGAATTAATCGCGGCGAACCAAAAAATGCGGCCGTCGCCCAGATGGGAATACCCGAACCGCTTGCCCCGGCCCCAAGCTTCAAAACCGCCGCCTCGCTCCATCTCGTACCGCGGGTCGCCGAAAGCGGCAATGCCTCTAAACGCGGTGTATCCCGAATATCGAAGATCGGATGCACCGAAGAGCTGCTGTCTGACGGAAGAATAAAGCCCGTCCGCTCCTATGAGCACATCCCCGGTTTCTTCGCTCCCATCCGCGAACCGGGCTGTCACATAATCCGCTCCCTGCCCGAGCGCGACAAGCTTTTTGTTCGCCCATACCACACCTTCCCGCACCGCCTGCTGATACAAAATGGACTGAAGCCGCGCCCGGTGAATGAGATAGCTGTACGTTCCGTACGCTTCAGCTTGCTTCGACACGGGCAGCTCCGTCAAAAGCTTGCCGTCCCATGTCCGGATCTCGGCCTTCCCGACCTTCGCCCCCTCCGATCGAACCTGCCCGTCCAGGCCGAGCTTTTGCAAAACGTTCATCGCGTTCGCGCCCAAAACAATCCCCGCGCCCATTTCGGACAAAGCCTCCTGCCGGTCAAAAACCGCCGCCGCAAAGCCTGCTCTCCGCAAACAGATAGCGGCGCACAGGCCGCCGATCCCCGATCCGATAATGACCGCTTTCCTTAACGCTTTCCCTTCATTCCCCATGATGCTCCTCCTAAACGGCTGCACGGCTTGCATATCGAGTGTACTGTTTACACTGTAGCATAGTGCCGCCATGACAAAAACCCCCTGGCCCGCGCGGGTGGCGTTCAGGAGGTTCAACGGTCAACTCTCGTTCAAGGTATGCGACCACTGCACTGTTCTTATTTGGATGCGGACGCGAGTTCCTGTTTTACTTCTATAATTTCGAGGTTGGAAAAAGAACGGCTCCACTTCATCAACTTCTCGGCTGCTTCTAACTTGGATATCGGTGAGCACAGAGGTTTACCTTTATAGCAAACAATGTACAGCATAATCGATCACCCTATTCTTTGTGTTATCTTCAGCCGCCGATTGCGACTGATACATAATGTATCATAAATCATTTCGCTCGCAATTGCAACAAAAAAAGAGGTTTCCAGTCATAAAACGATAGCGGGCCGCATTTTGTTGCAGGACTTTATAACTAGACGAATTTAGTCGCCGGCTCCTACTATTTTCGCATCATTTTTCTAATTATTCTGAATATATTTAACCATAGACTTTTTGTAAGGGCTTCCATACTATATAGGTAATAGTTTTTCGAAGGGTGATGATAAAATGAACGATTATCCGAACACAGCTTGGGGTTTAATTAACGGTCTCATGATCAGTTCATTTTTATGGCTTGCCTTGTTTACACTCAGCTGGTTTTTCTACTTTATATAAATAAAGCGTTTTACCGCATTGCTTCCAGCACCTTATCGGATACACTCCAATCATGAGAAAGGGCTGCCCTCGCCGGCAGCCCTGATTGCTTTTATTCAATGCCCAATTCCTTGAGCTTCTCTTTTACATCCGCTACCAGCTTCGCAGCGTCTTCCGGACGGTTGACGACATCGAATCTATCCATATCGACCGTCAGCACGTCGGAGGCTTTGTAGTAGTTCATCACCCAATCGTCATATCCGGACCACAGCAGACGGTAATAATCCACCAGCGACTGATCCTGTTCGAAGCTTCTGCCGCGCAGCCCGATCCGGTGTATGACCGTTTCGAAGGATGCCTTCAGGTAGACCATCAGATCCGGAGCTTTTTTCGGAAGCTCGGCCAATTCCATCATCATGTTGTCGGCCAAGTCTTCATAAATATCAAACTCCAACTGGCTGATCCGCCCCAGATCATGGTTAACTTTTGCAAAATACCAGTCCTCGTATATGCTTCGGTCAATTACGTTCCGGTTGTGTACAAGCGCCGCTTTGATCGCTCTGAATCGCGTATTCAAAAAATGCAGCTGCAGCAGAAACGGATACCGTTTCCGCTCGATTTCTTCCGGCGAAGATGTATAAAACAGCGGTAAAATCGGATTGTCGTCCACACTTTCGAAAAAAACGTCCGAATTCAATTCTTTTCCGAGCAAAGTGGCTACCGACGTCTTGCCCAGCCCGATCATTCCCCCAACCACAATCACTGACATTGTCCCCTTTCCCCTTTTGCCAAACTTTAATTTACCAAATGTTAATAAGAGCTTTTCAATTATAGCAAGGAGAACAGCTACTGTGAACAGTGAAAAACCGATGTTGGAATTTCGTCACTCATTGTGTAATAAAAATTAACTTTTTCATCACACTAACCTGACTCCTACACATATATTATAGCAACCACATATGCCGGGAGGAGAATCGCCATGGGAAACAAACCGCGCAAAGTCGCGATTGTCGGAACAGGCTATGTAGGCTCAAGCTGCGCCTACTCCTTGATCCATCAATCGGTCTGCGACGAAATCATGCTGATCGGCCGCACGCCTGACCGCGCCTACGCTCAGGCGCTCGATTTGTCGCACTGCATGGACTTTACCCATACGCGCACGAAAGTTTATACCGGCGCCTATGAGCAGTGCGCGGACAGCGATATTATCGTGCTGTGCGCCGGCTCCAATCCCCCGAACAGCCGCAACCGTCTGGATCATCTGGATACGGCGGCCGAAATTCACGAGCCCATGATTCGCCAAATTATGGCAAGCGGGTTTAACGGCATTTTTGTCGCGGCTTCCAATCCGGTAGATCTCGTGACCTACTTGGTGTGGAAGCTGTCGGGGCTCCCGCGCAGCCGGGTGCTCGGCACAGGGACTTCCATCGATTCGGCACGTCTGAAAACGCTGCTGTCGGAGTATTTGCCCGTCGACCCCCGCAGCGTTCACGGCTATGTGCTCGGCGAGCACGGCGAGTCCCAATTTCCCTGCTGGTCGCACGTCACCGTCGGCGGCAAACCGATTCTGGACATTATCGCCCAGCATCCCGGCCGGTTCGGGCATATGGATTTGGAAGAGATCGCCCTGCGGACGAAAAATGCCGGCTGGGAAATCTTCAACCGCAAAGGCTCGACGCACTACGGCATCGGCAGCGCCATCGCCTATATCGTCCGGTCCGTATTTAATGACGATCATAAAATCATTGCCGTCTCCGCCATTCTCGATGGCGAGTACGGGCAGTCGGGCGTATGCGCAGGCGTGCCGGCCATCGTCACCCGGCAAGGAATCAAGGAAATTTTGGAGCTAAACCTATCGGCAAAAGAAAAAGAGCAGTTCGATTACTCCTGCTCCATCATTCGTCAACATATCGGACAGCTGGCAGCTCCGTAAAACGGGAAGCTTACCGTTCATCCTCTTCCCGGGTTATTCGCTCGATCGCCTCATGAAGATCGTCGGGCTTCAGCTGCCTTCACCTGAATATGATCAAGCTTGATGCGCATTTCGAGATCAGGCTTTTGTTCGACCCAATAAGACGCCGCTTCCATGACCTGGACGGGCGTCCATTTTTCCTGAAGCTCCCTTTTTTCGCCGGCGGCCCAAAGCTCGATGTCTATCTCCTCGCGCCTCCCGCTCCTCGGGCAAATGCTCGTCCTGGCTCTCCAACTGCTGCCGAACAAGCCCCATCACTTGAACATGCAAAATTTCCGGCATCGATTGCTCATATTCTACATATTTTAGGAAATCCTCAAAATAGCGGGCGTGCGAAGCCTGGTGAATTTTCAGCTCCGCCTCCTCCAGCATCCCTTCCTCCGGCATGAACGGATACTGAATGGACTTCATGTTTTTGGCGTTAATCGCCATTTCGACTTGATTCAGCAAACTTTTCTCGTCTGTAATCCGGGCGATACGAAAAATGAGATGAACAGGATAGTAAATTTCATGCTGCCGTTCCTTACCGATTCGTAGATGACACGTCCGCTTAACCATAGGCACAACTATGATTGTACTTCACCTGAGCGGGTTGTAAAGATATTTTTCGTTTGCGCGTGATGATTGCCTTTCTCGCACTGTCTTACAAAATGAGCCTTTCTTCTAAAATAAACGACAGAGGTGCGTTAGATGATTTACGGAACTAAGCTGATCGATACAGATACCGAACTATTCGCCGCCGCGCTGACTCAGACGCCTATCCTGGTCTGGTCCATGGATCACTTGGGCGTATTTTACCAGGTGGATTCAGGAATTATTGTGAAGTATACGCCCGACGAAGTCCGGGTGCGCAGTTACGGAAACGAGCAGCGGACGATCCGGTATTCGCGGGAAACGAATGAATTCAGCATCAAACCATGAGATAAACCTTTACCTTGAAGAACTAAACATTTCGATTCGACAAGGAGAAAACCGCCGTTCTGCCTCCTTTGCGGAAGTGAGCAGGACGGCGGTTTTCCGTTTTGGCGGCGCCCGCCGGATTTCTAGGCAAGCTCCAGCGGCCCGCTGTCGTCGAGCCGTGTCGGCAAAATGACGTCGATGGTCGTACCTTTGCCGATCGTGCTGCGCACATGCATCGTGCCTTTGTGGGCTTCTACGATTTTGAAGCACATCATCAGCCCGAGCCCGGTGCCTTTTTCCTTCGTCGTATAAAAAGGCTCTCCCAGCTTTTTGAGCCGTTCCTCCGGGATGCCGCAGCCGTTGTCCTGCGTGCGCACCCGAATGTGGCCGGGGTCCGGCATAGACACGTTGATGCGGATCAAGCCTTCCTTGGGGATCGCTTCGATCGCATTTTTCACCAAATTAATAAAAAGCTGCTTCAAATGCATCTCCGAGCAAACGATTTCCGTTAATTCGGATTCAAATTCCAGCACGAGCTGCACGCTGCGCAGCACCGCCTGCGTGTCCAGCAGCGCCTGGACCCTGAGCAATATTTCCTTTAAATCGCCTCTTTTGTATTGAATCGCTTCCGGCTTGGCAATGACGAGAAATTCGCTGACGATGAAATTGATGCGGTCAAGCTCCGACAGCATAATGTCGAAATAGTGCTGCTTCCCTTTCATGTCGCTCTGCAGCAGCTGCAAAAACCCCCGCAAGGAAGTAAGCGGGTTGCGGATTTCATGCGCCAGACCGGCGGCCAGCTGGCCCGCGACAGAGAGCTTGTCGGACTTGCGCAGCAGCTCCTCCGTTCTTTTCCGCTCCGTGATGTCCCTCGTGATGCCGGCGAACCCGATAATATTGCCCCGCTCGTTTTTGATCGGCGTTTTCGTCACACTTACATGGACGAGTTGGCCGTCTTTGCGCTGGCGCACTGTCTCCAAGCCGGAAATTTGCTTGCCCGCTTGCAGCGCTTCAAATATTTCCTGGCGCTGCTCTTCCAGAAATTCCGGATAAATCGGCAGCCTGTTCCCTTTGAGCTCTTCCAGCCGCCAACCGAACACATGCTCGTATGCCGCATTTACAGACATCACTTTGGCTCTCGGGTCCAGCACGCAGATGGCGTCCGTCGTATTATTGATGAACGATTCCAACAGCTCTTTCGTCTCCCGGAGCTCCGTCTCCATCAGCTTGCGCTCGGTAATATCTACGCAGGAGCCGATGACCTCGATCACTTTGCCGTTTTCCAAAATAGGCCGCAAGGAGCTCAAATACGTGATGCCGCGAAAAGTCGCCTCGTAAATGACGTTTTCCTCGCCGTTCCACGCTCTGCGGTAATAAGTTTCCAAATTTTTGGCCATGTAGGCCGGCCATATTTCATACAAGCCGTTGCCGATAATATGCGACGGTTTGTATCCTAACCGGTACAGCAGCTCGCCGTCGCACAGCGTATGGATAAACCGGCCTTTCATTTGCCGGAACTTCATCGTCATGCCCTGCTGTCTGCGGACCGTCTCGTGCAAATCCTGCTGGGCGATACGCAGCGACTCCCGGTCTTTATTGTGCTGGGTAATGTCCCTGGCGATAATGTACATGCCTTCGATCACATCGTTGACGATAATCGGCACATTTTTCAAGCCGAGCACGATCGTTTCGCCGGTTTTATGCTTGACGGACAGCATGTAATTATCGGATTCCTGAAAAAGCAGGCTGTGAGCGAAAATGTTCTCCTTCTCTTTGCCGCCAAAAAAACGGCTGATCGGCTGACCGGCCATCTCAATCTCCAGGTAGCCCATAATGCGTTCCATCGCAGGATTTACGTTCTTAATGATGCCGGATAAATCGCACGTCAGAATGCCGGCCGGATTGTGCTCGATCAGCGACTTATAGCGCTGCTCGCTTTCGGCCAGCTTCCTTTCCATCTCCGACCTGCGCGTAATATCGCGGATTTGCGTAACAAAATAGAGCGGATTGCCGATCAAGTCCCGAACTAGCGATATGCTGCACTCCACCCAAAGGATGCTTCCCGATTTATGCTTAAGTCTTTTGTCGATTTGGTATGAAGTAAACTGCCCTTGAAGCAATTGTTCCATTAACGCCTTGTGATGGCTCATATCTTCCGGCAAAAAAATGGCGTGAACATCGGTGCAAAGAAGTTCTTGTCGCGAATATCCTGTAATAGAGCTGAAACAATTATTGATTTTGATCCAGAGGCCGTTGACTGATATCAAGGCCATGCCGATCGCCGCATACTCGAAGGCCGCGCCAAAAGACGGCTCGTTGCCTCTCAGCAGCTCCTGCACATTGTCCGGATCCACGCCTTTTCCCATTTCCAGCGGCTTATTAATCATTTTCGTTCTATCTCCTATCCCTTACAAGCGTTCAAAGCTCACGTTGTTCGCTTGTTTGAATTCGACGACTAGAAATATTTTCCTGCCCAAGTTGCATGCCGTGCTGAAATTATGCTCAAAATGTGCCCAAACCAATAGTCTGTATGCTAGAATGAATCGAGTATCAAGCATGCGAATGGAGGTATGTGCTATGCCCAATATTTGGGCTCATCTTATATTCGGCCAGGAATTGATGAAACGGCTTGGGCACAGCCATATTTTGAACGATAAACAGGCCTGTCGCACGTTCTCCCTCGGCTGCCAGGGGCCCGATTTTTTGCTGTATCATCATTTCCTGCCCTGGCAAAAAGATAAGCGGCTTCAGCAGCTCGGGAGCGCGATGCACCAGCGGGAATGCGGGCCCTTTTTGCTGGATTTGCTGGGCCGGATGCAGGGCAGAGGCATATACAATCCCGCCGTCCTGTACACTCTCGGCTTTGTCACCCATCATATTTTGGACCGCAATATGCATCCGTACATTTTTTATAAATCCGGCTTTAAAAAGTGGAATCACCAGCGCTTCGAGGTCATTATGGACACGTTGGTCGTGCGGCGCATGCTTGGGCTGGAGACGTGGAAGACGCCCGTGTGGAAACAGATCGATGTCGGCCGGACGTTCCCGCTCGGCGTCGTACCGGCGCTTGCCGCCTCCGCAGAGCGGCATTATCCGGAGCTTGCCGCCGGCCTGAGCGAACAGGACTGGAACGACGCGTATCGGGATATGATTCGGGCGCAGCGGCTGTTTCACGATCCGAAAGGGATTAAACGCGTATTTACGCTCGGCCAAATCAGCCCGTTCGTATATGCCAAAAACCCGGCTCCGCTCGATTACATGAATGAAGCCGGAACGGTTTGGAACTGTCCGACTTCGCCGGACGAAACGTACACGCACAGCGCCTGGGAGCTGTGGGATCAAGCCGTGGAGGACGGCCTGAAAGTCATGCCCGCTGCGATCCGCGCGCTGCAGACAGACTCGGCCGCCGATTGGGAAGCGCTGCGCACCGTTCTCGGCAACCGATCTTACGAAACGGGCAAGCCGTGCGAAAGCGGCCTGGAAATCGTTCACGTGCAGCCGATCATTTAGGCGGCCGATCCGGTGTACGGAAGCTGTCTGCGCCCAAACAGCTCCGCCGTCAGATTTCTAGAGCTTGTCGTCCGGAGCCTGCTCCAGCCATTTCCCGATCTGCCCGATCACGGAGGCGACGCATCCGTCTGCAAAAGGCGTGATCAGCCCGGCCGCCTGCACAAGCTCCGTGAAGGAGCGGCTTCCGCCCAGCCGGCACAGCCTCAAGTAATCCTGCCACGCCGCTGCAGGCGCTTCGCTGGCCCGTTTCCAAAATTGCAGCGCGCAAATTTGCGCCAGCGTGTAATCGATGTAGTAAAACGGGCTTTTGAATATATGCGCCTGCTGATGCCAGAAGCCACCCCTTTCCAAATACGCCTGGTCGTCGTACACGCGGTGAGGCAAATATTTGAGCTCGATCTCGCGCCATACTTGCTTTCTGGCCGCAGGCGTCATGTCCGGCTGTTCGTACACGCGGTGTTGAAATTCATCGACAGCTACCCCGTACGGAATGAAGAGCAGCGCCTCGCTCAAATGCTTGAACTTGTACTTGTCCGTATCCTCCCCGAAAAACAGCTCCATCCATGGCCACACGATAAACTCCATGCTCATCGAATGAATCTCGCACGCCTCAAGCGTCGGAAAAATATACTCAGGCACCTCGAAATGTCTGCTGCAATAAGCTTGAAAAGCATGGCCGGCCTCGTGCGTCAACACGTCGATATCCCCGGACGTGCCGTTAAAGTTGGAAAAAATAAAAGGCGCTTTATATTTGCTTATAAACGTGCAGTATCCGCCGACGCGCTTCCCTTTTTTGGCGACGAGGTCGAACAAGCCGTTTTCCTGCATGAACGTGTAGAACTCATCGGTTTCCGGCGACAGTTCCGCATACATCTCGGCTCCCTGCCGGACGATCCATTCCGCATCCCCTTGCGGCAGCGGATTTCCGGACGGAAAGCTGAACTTGTCGTCGTAATAGCGGAGCGTATCGACCCCGATTCTCGCCGCCTGCCGCTCTTTCAGCTTCGTGGCCACCGGCACGATCTGCTCCAGTACCTGCTTGCGGAATGCGGCAACATCGTTCGCGTCGTAATCGGACCGGTTCAGCCGGGCATAGGCAAGCTCGACAAAGCTGCCGAAGCCCAGCTTTGCGGCAATTTGGGCGCGAACCTTGACCAATTGATCGTAAATCTCGTCGAGCCGCGCTTCATTTTCTTCAAAGAAGCCGTACCTGGCATCCGTCGCCCGCTTCCGCATCGCCCTGTCCGTCGATTGCTGGAACGGGGCCAGCTGCGCCAGATTGCGCTCTTCGCCTTCAAACATCAGCTTCGCAGAGGCGACCAGCTTGGAATATTCGCTCGCCAGCTTATTTTCGCGCACGAGATCTTCCACGATTTCCGGCGCAAACGTGCGCTGCGACAGCTCCGCAATGGTGAATAGCTGCCTGCCCCATTTCGCCTCCAGATCCGCCCGGAAAGCCGATTTTGTAAGCGCTTCATAAAATTTTGTCACGAGCCCCTGATACTGCGGATCAACCTCATCGACGAAATCCTGCTCCGCCTTGTAAAACTCGTCCGCCGTATCAATCGTATGGCGAATATGCGCGATCTGCATCAGCGACTCCAGTTCGCCGCGCAAAGCGACGATCGATTCCATGCACGCATCCTGCTCACCAAAATCCGCCGCGCTTGAAAACTGCTCAAGCAGGCCGTTGAACTGCCGTTCAAACGCTGCAAAATCCGGTCTTTCATACACATACTCTTGAAATTTCAACGCTGGATCACTCTTTTCTCCCTGCTCGGCAGGATTATTTAACCAATGGTATATATTCACTTTACACCAGATGAGACTCGTTTTAAATAAGCAAATAGGAGCAATCATAAAACCGAAGAGGACGGCTTCACGCAGCCGCCCCCTTGCATCATTAGCTCAAATTCGGGATTTGCCAATCGATTTCCTCACTGCCGATTTCAAGCAAGTACGCGTTCGCCTGCGAGAAAGGCCTGCTGCCGAAAAATCCCCGGTAAGCCGAGAGCGGGCTCGGATGCGGCGATCGGATGATCCGGTGCCGCTTCGCATCGATCAGGCTCATCTTGGCCTGCGCATGGCTCCCCCACAACAGAAACACGACCGGCTTCTCCCTCTCGTTCAAGCATCGGATCACCTGATCCGTGAAACGCTCCCAGCCTTTGTCCTTGTGCGAATTCGGCGTGTCGGCCCGCACGGTCAGCACCGTGTTGAGCAGCAGGACTCCCTGCTCCGCCCATTTGACCAAATAGCCGTTATCCGGGATGTGACAGCCTATATCGGTTTGCAGCTCTTTATACATGTTTTGCAGCGACGGCGGAGTCGCTATGCCGGGTTTGACGGAAAAACTGAGTCCGTGCGCCTGTCCGTGCCCATGATACGGGTCCTGGCCGAGAATCACGACTTTCGTGTCCGCGTAGCCTGTAAGATGAAGCGCGTTGAAAATATCGTGCTTGTCCGGGTAAACTCGCCGCGAATTGTACTCGTCCACAAGAAATTTGCGCAGCTCCATATAGTAAGGCGTTTCGAATTGCTCGGCCAACAGCTCCGACCAATCGTTATTCAAGATAGCCATTCTTTATTTCCTCCACCATGTTTTTATGCCAGCGTTTCTACGCCCAGTTCCCCCGTATGCGGGTCTTTCAGCACAATCCGGCCTTCAACGGGCGCGCCGTCCGGCAGCGTCAGTTTCAGCTTGGCGGTTTTTCCTTTTTGCACCAGCGCCTGCACCTGCGTATCGGTCAAACTGCGGCCGAAGCTTTCCTTCCAGATGACGAACTTGCAGCCTTCCTTGTAACGGGAACAGCCGTAGCCTTTCCGTCCCATGAACAAAGAGCCGCCGCAGCCGGGCCGCGGGCACGCGGCCACGATCGCGGAAGCGCCGTCCGGCGGCTGGGCTGCGGCCGTTTTGCGCGCAGCGGCCGGGGCTTTCGCTCCCGCAGCGGTTCCTTGCGCCGCTGCGCCGTTCTCCCGGCGGGAACCCGCCGCCTGGGAACGGGCCGCGCCGCGCTTGCCTGCGACCGGGGTCTCCCCTTCGAAAGCCGTGCGGGACGCTCTCGCCTGCATGCGGACTTTGTCCACGATCAGGCCGGCGAACTTTTTCACGTTATGCATGAACTGCTCGTCCGAAGCCGTGCCCCGCGATATTTCGTTCAGCCTGCGCTCCCACTGTCCGGTCATTTCGGGGGAAGTCAGCAGCTCGATCCCGGCGCCGCGGATCAGCTCGACGGCTGTTCGGCCCTTTTGCGTGATGACGATTTTTTTGCCCTGCATATCGATGTAGCCGACTTTTTTCAGCCGCTCGATCGTCGCGGCGCGCGTGGCCGGAGTGCCGAGCCCCGAATCTTTCATTGCATCGCGCAGCTCCTCGTCCTCGATCTGCTTGCCGGCGCTTTCCATCGCCTTCAGCAGCGTGCCTTCGGTAAACGTTTTGGGCGGCTGCGTTTCTTTCTCCTTGACGACGGTGTCGCTGCAGATGACACCGTCCGACGGATTGACGGAGAACGGCTCATTGACTTCGATTTCTTCCTCGTCTTCCTCTTCCTTGTCCTTGCCTTTGCCGCCTCTGGGCTTGTCCTTCTTCTGATCGGCGTAAATGATTTTCCAGCCCAAATGCAGCAGCTCTTTGACGGTCGTCTTGAACATTTCCGTTTCCGCTTCCGTCATCACCGTGTGCACCTTGTACTCGGCCGGCGGATAAAACTGCGAAAGAAAGCGCCTGACGATCAGATCGTACAGCTTCTGTTCGTCCGGATTCAGGCCCGACGCCTTGCGGTTCGTAGGCAGTATCGCATGGTGGTCTTCCACCTTAGCTGGATTGCAAATAAATTTGTTGTTTTTATGAACGAGATTGCGGTCGGCTCCCTGCGCCAAATCCTGGTAAGCCGTGCCCTGAAGCGCGGAAAGCGCCTTGTGCATTTCCGGAATGTTTTGCTCCGTCACATAGTTGGAATTCGTCCGCGGGTACGAGATCACTTTATGCTTCTCATACAGCGACTGCGCCGTGTCCAGCGTTTTTTTCGCGGAAAATCCGAACTTGCCGTTCGCATCCCGCTGCAGCAGCGTCAAATCGTACAGTTTGAAAGGATACTCCTTCGTCTCTTTGACCTCGTACGAAACGATGCGCGCAGGCTTGCCTTTTACTTTTGCCGCAAGCGCTTCGGCTTTGGCCTTGTCCGTCATGCGCTCTCCCTGCCACATGCCTTTGTAGGCCGTATCCCCTTGCGTAAAATGGCCCTCCAGCTCGAAAAACTTGAGCGACGAAAACGCCTCGATCTGCTTTTGCCGGTCATAAATCAATGCGAGCACAGGCGTCTGCACCCGGCCGACGGAAAGCAGCACATTATGCTTCGTCGTAAAAGCGCGCGAGCCGTTCATGCCAATCAGCCAGTCCGCTTCGCTCCGCGATCTGGCTGCCTTGGTCAAGTTATCGTACTCGCTGCCGTCCTTCAGCGTCGCGAACCCTTTGCGAATCGTCTCCGCCGTCAAGTCCGAAATCCACAGCCGCTTCACCGGATGCTTCAACTTCAAATGCCGCTGTATGAGCGAAAAAATATGCTGGCCTTCCCGCCCGGCGTCGCACGCGTTGACCAGAAGGTTGCATTTCCCCGCCAGTTCGGCAATGACCTTAAGCTGATCTTTGGTGCGCGGATTCGGCACGAGCTTGAACTGCTCGGGAATAATCGGCAGATGATCTATGCTCCATTTTTTATATTTCTCATCGTATTTGTCGGGCTCCGCCAGTTCGATCAAATGACCGATCGCCCAAGTAATAATGTACGTCTCGCCTTCCAAATAGGACCGTTTGTTTTGCGCTTTCGGCTCGATAGCCGAGGCGATATTGCGGCCCATGTCAGGCTTTTCGGCGATAATCAAAGTTTTCACGCGTCTACTACCTCTTGTCGATTATTGCTGTCGGTATTTCTCGTCAGCTTAACAATATTCGTCCTACGCAGTCAAAAATCCTCTTTCTATCGCCCGTCTTATATCTTTTCGTCGTAAAAATACAGCTGCGAGTCAATACCGGCCCCCAGCTCGATGATGCCGTAAGAATACCGGGACTGTCTCCGTTTATCGGTCGGCGAACCCGGATTGAACAGCAGCATGCCGTCAATCGTATGCCGGTAAGGAACGTGCGAATGCCCGAAAATGACGATGTCCGGCCGTTCGGCAGCAAATGCTTCCCGCGCCCGCTCCTCGGTCGTCTTGCGGTAGCCGTCGCCATGGATCAGCCCGATCCGGCGGCCGCCAAGCGTGAGCAGCTTTTTGCGCCCGAAGCGCTCGATGATGTCCATGCCGTCGTTATTTCCGGCCACAGCCTCGCAAGGAGCTATTTGCTCTACAAGATCTACGATCCGCATGCCTACCCAATCGCCGGCGTGCACGATCAGATCCACACCCTGAAGCCCCCGAACGAGTGCATTCGGCAGCTTTTCCGCACGATCCGATAAATGAGTATCCGAAATCACACCAATTCTCAAGTACTATCACTCCAATCGCTCTCTGTCCTGCCATTGTAACAGAAAACGCTTACATTTGCACGTAATCGTCCAGAAAAGGACATTCCTTCCATCTGATGTAAGCAAAACGATTCTATACTTCTTCCGCTCACTCACTCGCTGTTTGCGTGCCAGTTTGTTACAATAGAAACCATACTTCAACCGATAAAGGGGGATCGCGTGCGCCCGGCCCTGCAAACCGGAAGCACTTCCATCATATGAAAGAACCTGTGGTCATTCAAAATAAACTCAAAGAAGCGATGAGCCATCTCGAAAAACGCTTCATGGAACGCGAAGAACTGATTCGCGTGCTGCTGCTGGCCGTAATGAGCGGCGAGCACGTTCTGCTCGTCGGCCCTCCCGGCTCCGCCAAGTCGCAGCTGGCGCGGGCCGTTGCCGGACTGTTCGGCAGCGAGCCCGGCTTCGATTATTTGCTCACCAGGTTTACAACTCCCGATGAGCTGTTCGGTCCCGTTTCTTTGCAAAAGCTGAAACAGGACGAATACGTCCGGTTGACGGACGGATATTTGCCGGCGGCGCGCTTCGCTTTTCTCGACGAAATTTTCAAGGCGAACAGCGCGATTCTCAACTCCCTGCTCTCTATTCTGAACGAGCGCATCTTTTTCAACGGCCGCGGGAAGCAGCAGGTTCCGCTTCATTTTTTGATGGCGGCTTCCAATGAGCTGCCCGAAGACAACGAACAGCTTGCCGCGCTGTACGACCGCTTCCTTTTCCGCTTCGAAGTCGAGTACGTGAAGCAAATATCGAGCTTTGAGCTGATGTTCGGCGCCCCTTCCGCACCGCTGCCCGTACTGCTGTCGACGGAGTTGGTCAACCAATTGAAAGCGGCGGCGCAAGACATTATTTTGCCAGAGCCGATCATCTATATGATGTTCCAGCTGAAAACCGCCATGGAGGAAAAAGAATACGTCATATCCGACCGCCGCTGGCACAAAATCGGCCGGGTCTGGAAATGCTCCGCCGCCATCCACGGCCGCAGCTCGGTAAGCGTATGGGATACGGTGCTCACACCGCATATGCTGTGGGACTTCCCGGAGGACTTGAGCGAGCTGAAAGAGCTGTTCGATCAAGTTTTTCAGGAGATGCTGAAAAAGGAAATGGAGCAGGAACTGCCGCTCCAGACCTACAATCAATCCGTCCGCAAGTGGCTGGACAAGGAGGACGAGCTGCATTCGTTCCAATTTAAAAAGGAAGTCGGCGGCGCGCTTTCCAAAGAGGCGTCCGAACGGCTGAAAGCGGAGCTGGAGCTGTGCCGCTCCGAGCTGGAGGAAACGGCCAGAAGCTTGCGGGGCCGGCTCATCGGCTGGCAGGAAAAGGAGAAAAAGCTGGCCGAATGGATCGCTTCCCAGTCCATTTTCCTGCTTCATCCTGACCAATATGCCGTAAAGTTCACCCATCTCCGCATACAGGGCGAGCGCAACCTGCAGTCCGTTCAAGGCCTGTACCGCACCTTGTTTGACCGGGAAATTCCCGGCATTGTCTACGACTATACCCTTTAAAGAGGTACCGCCCTATGATCATACGCTGCACAAGGGTCGACAGATACGTCTTCGAAGGCTATGTCCGCTCATCGCGGGCCGCTAGCGAATGGATGCGTGAGGCTGTCCGGCAAGCCCCGTGGTTTCAACTGGAGCTGTTCGCCGATTTTTTCATGTGTTTTTATTTGGCGAAACCGGAAATCGACGGCGCGGCGGAAGACACGCCCTTTCACCGCTGGCTTGTGCTCACTTTGCGCAAGCAGTATTTTTACGTCTCGATACATCCGCGGACGATCGGCCAGGTCAATGCGTCCTTCAAAACGGCGCTGAAAGCGTTGATGTGGCTGACGGAGTCTTACGAGAAAGAAGTGACGCGCAGGCAAAAGGAACAGCAGCAGCTTGCCGCCGGCATCGAGAAAAAGCAGGAGCGCAGCGGCCAGGAAGACGCCAGGGTCAGCGAGCGGCTAACGGACAAACAGATCGAGAAGCTGCGCCTTGTCGGCTATACGCTCCAGCAGGGCAAGCGCACGGTCGAGGAGAAGCAGGCTGCCGCGGATACGAAACCGCTCGTCGCCGAGGAGATCCAGGCTTTGCGCCAGCGCATCGCCGAGTTGAAGGAAGCGATGCGTACCGAGTTCATGAAGCGTGACAAGCTGAAAACCAAGCTGCGCAAGGCGGAGGACGAGCTCGCGAGCCGCGAGCGGCAAATGGAGCGGATGACCTCAAGAGATACCGCCGCGATGAAAGAAGTCGAGGACGAGCTCGGCGATTGGCTGAACCGCGCGCTCAAGGAGACGCTGTCGCAGGAAGAGGAGGACAGCTTCGATGTGCACGCGCTGATGCAGGCCAGCCAGCGGCTGGCCAACAGGCGCTGGGGCAGCGAGCTCGGCAAACTGCGGCGGCAGACGTTCGAACGCTACACGCAGTGGATCGAAAAGCTGCAGCGCAGCAAAGATTTGATCGCCTTCTTGCAGGAAGTCGGCCGGAACGTCCATCATCTGCGCGTGCAGCGCAAAAAAATACGCTCCCCTTTCATTCCCGAAGCCTACGACGATTTGCGGCACTCCGGGGAACTTTCCCACATGCTGCCCAGCGAAGCCAGCCTGCTCGCGGATGAAGATTTCGAGCCTTATTTTCTCGTCAAATGGATCGAAAACAAGCTCATGACTTACAACTACACCGGCGCGCTCGACGAACCGCAAAAAGGTCCCGTCATCTGCATGCTGGACACGTCGCACTCCATGCGCGGCGCCAAGCTGAAGCTCGCTCAGCTGTTCACCGCAACGTTCGCCTCCTTCGCCCTGCTGGAGGGGCGCGACTTCATGCTGCTGCTGTTCGGCGCCAAAGGCGAGCTGATCGAGCACACGCTGTACTGTAAGCGTCCGGATTGGGACCGCTTCTACGCGCTGGCGCAGATGGCTTTCGGCGGAGGCACGAACTTCGACGCGCCGCTGCTGAAAGGAATGGAAGCGGTGCAGAGCAATCCGCATTTTCACGGCGCCGATTTCGTCATGGTGACGGACGGCGTAGGCCAGTTGTCCCCGCCGACGCTGCAAAAGCTCGGCGCGCTCGGCCAAACCAAGCGGCTGCGCCTCCACTCCCTGATCATCGGAACCGCGCGCCAGCATCTGATGCAAAAATACGAGATTTTGGGCGTCTCGCATCAAATCCGATTTGCAACGACCTGGGAGATGCAGGACCCGGTTAAAGACGAGCTGCTGCTTGACGTTTTTGCCAAACATTGACGGCACGGAATTAGATCGCCTTGCGGATGGATGGAAATAGTCGCCATTTAAAAAGACATCCGAATTGGCTATGCGTAGAACCGACTGGCGGGCAGCTCGCCCACTAGATCTGGGGCATGAGCTTGGCCTTTGGACTGAAGTATGCTCCTGTCGGGTTGCGTTGTTTCAGTAAGCCACCCCTTTCCGTTCGGGTTGCTGTGCTGAAATGGTGGGGAGCCGGATTGGCAGGGAGAAAGCCTGCAAAAGTGCAGGTTTTTTCTGTAAAAATGGTCCATTTTGGCGAAAAGCCTGCGATAGTGCAGGAATTTTCGACGAAAATGAACCTGAGCCCATGTTCGCAGCGAAAAGCCTGTACATTTGCAGGAATTTGTCGTGGACAGCGCATCTATCGAACAAAAACTGTACTTTTGCAGGTTTTCTTCGCACAACCAGGCAGAGGGTGCGACCGGTTCTGGCAGGTGGGTTTCTGGGCAAATTGTTGCGACCGGCTCTAGCGTGTGGTTTCTGGGCAAATTGTTGCGACCGGCTCGGGCGGGCGGGTGGCGGGCTGGAAGGTCGCTGTTTTGCCGGGTGCACCGTCATTGGACGACCCCAAAAAGACCCGCAATCTTCGCTTGGAAGTTTTGCGGGTCCTTTATTTGCCGATCATTCACAGCAGCTCTTTAATAACGTGCAGGGCTACGCCCGTCTCGCGGTACACTTCCAGCAATGAAGCTCCCGGGTTCGAACGGACAAACTCTTTCACTTTGCGTGTTTCCGCCATAAGCTCTTCTACGCACGTTTTACAGCGATTCTCATAGTCGGCGAGCAGCAATTGCCCGCAATCGACGCAGTTGCAAAGCGGCATTGGCTCACCCTCCACGTTGGTTTCCCTATATCTTTCGCAAGCCGCTTCCCGAATTTGGGGGTAACTCTGGAATAAAATTCCACCGTTATCGTGATCGCACTTGCATTCTACTAGACATTATACCCCAGGTTTTGACAATGCCGCCAGTACCGATCCTGTTTACTTTTTCGTCAAAGAATCGATGTCGATAAATGGTGCCGCCCCGCCGGTAACTGAAGGTAAACGGCCGTCCCATTTTTCCAGCGCCTTCTCCTGCACTTCGATTTGCTTCAATTGCACAAGCTCCGGCGTCACTTCCTGCTTCTTGAGCTTGAGCGATTCCGCCTCCGCCTGCGCTTGCGCAACCTTTTGCTGGGCTTCGATTTGAATCCGTTTCAAGTCGTTCTCCGCTTTCAAAGCTTGCTGCTGCGCGACTTGCTTCGCTTCAATCGATTGATTGAACGCATCGGAAAATTTGAAATTGACAATATTGATGTCATTGACGAACAGATTGTATCTGCCCAAACGTTTGGTCAGCAGCTCCTGAATTTCCACAGCGACCGCATCGCGTTTGGCGATTAAATCTTCAGCCGCATATTTGGCTGTCACTTCTTTCACGATTTCCTGAATGGCCGGCGCGATGATCACCGTATCGTACGAGCCGCCGATATTGTTCATCAAGTTGTACGCCGATGCTTTATCCACCGAATAGTTGACGGCGACGTGCGTGGACACCGGCTGAAGGTCTTTCGACGATGCCGTCGTGTCGGCTTCCGCTTTGGTCACCTGGGTGTTCACTTGAATAATCGTCTGCACGAACGGCACTTTCATATGCACGCCCGGGCCCAATACGGAGTCGCTCAGCTTTCCGAATGTTTTGTACAAACCTACATTCCCGTACTGCACGGTCGAAAAGCCGTTCAACAAAATAATGAGAACGACAACGACCAGCAAAGCCGTGGTTATGATCCATTTCACATTCGCAGCCCGACTCTTCGGGTTCAGATTGGTTTCCATCGCATCTCTCCCTCTCTTTTTTAAGAACCTCAATAATTGTACGGCGGCGAGCGGGAATTTGTTTCAAAATTATGTAAAGTTTCTTGGCGGGCAGCACACTTCCATGCAGCGGATCGCTTGTTGCAGAGGAACGACCTGCTCGGTCTGCTCGACCATATCTTTCAGCCTGACTCGGGCTGCCGAAATTTCCTCCGAACCGATCAGAACGACGAATCGGATGCCTTGAGCGGATGCGGACGACAGCAGCTTTTTTAATTTGCGGTCGCCGCTTGCGACGCGTGTCCGTATGTTTGCCTGGCGCAGCTCGAACGCTGTCCGCAGAGCTTCGGCGGAAGCTTCCTCCCCTATCCGGACGACCAGCACCTGGGGCCGGGGCGTTTGATCCGCATGTTTTCCGCTACGCAGCATCTCCATAATCGCCTCCATCCCAAAGGAAAGACCGACTGCCGGAACGCTGACTTCCCGCCCCTCCGCCAAAAGCCCGATCATCCGGTCGTATCTCCCCCCTCCGCCCAGACTCGATGTATACACGCCCGCCGCATCGGCAATCTCGTAAACCGTACCTGTATAAAAAGACAATCCCCTCGAGAGAAACGGGTCAAAAGTGCAGCAGCCGTCCAAACCGGTTTGCTGCAAAAGCAGCTGCAAGGCCCGTGCCTCCTGCGCACCTCCCTTTGCCTCCAACTGAAAACGGTCCAGCAGATGAGCGAGTCGCAGCGGCTCCTCGCCATTGAGGGCCACCGTGCGGGTTATTACTGCGTCCGATAATCCTTTGGCGGCAAGCTCGGCGCCAACGCCTTCGGCACCGATTTTCGCCAATTTGTCCAGTGTAAGCATGACGGTAAGGTGCATAGCTGACGGCACGCCTAGACAGTCAAGCAGCTCGCCGAGCAATTTGCGGTTATTCCATTTGATTACAACCGGAATGCCGAGCTTCCCGAACACATCGGCCGCAAGCTGCATCAGCTCCGCCTCTCCGACCGGACCCGCGATTCCGACCGCATCGGCGTCGCATTGGATGAATTCACGCATTCGTCCGCGCTTCACGGGGCCGTCCCGGAATACTTTGCCGATCTCGTAACGTTTGAACGGAAGCTCCAGCCCGGGGTTATTGGCAACCACTTTGGCAAGCGGCAGCGTCAGGTCATATCGAAGCGCCAAATTCCGGCCGCCCTGGTCATGCAGGCGGTACATTTCTTTCAAAACCTCTTCCCCGCCCGCATACTTGGATGCCAGCAGCGCCTCTTCATTCAAAATCGGCGTTTCCATCGGCTCAAAATCGTACAATGCAAACACCGTTTCCAGCACGGACTGCACCTCTTTCCTCAGCGCCTGCTCTTTTCCCCAATAATCGTTAGTTCCTTTCACGTTTTGCATACATTTCCCATTCCCTTCTCCGTTTATTGGCGAAAATAAAAAACGCGCCGGACCTCTGGTCCCGCGCGAATCGTTATTCCGCAGGGAGGCCAACGCGAACAGCGTTAGCCCACCCCGAAAAAGTTACAGGTGTGTGCTAACGCCTTTCAAAATAATGATGAAATTGTACGATGCAAGAACGAATCATGGCGATCGTCTCCTTCAACATAATTACAATGATTATAACGGCACGTTGTCCGCTGTGCAACTGGTTTTTTTGCCGGTTATGCCAGCAAGGATTCAATATCGGCAGCGATATCGGCAGGCTCCGTGCGGGCGCTGTACTGCTTCACGATTTGACCGCTGGCATCGACGAGGAATTTCACGAAGTTCCATTCGATATCGCCGGTCCGGTAAGGCTCGGGCGTGTTGTTCACCAAATAAGCAAACAGCGGATGAGCATGCTCGCCTTTGACGTCCACCTTGGCGAACATCGGGAATGTGACGTTATAGTTCAGCTCGCAGAAGCTTTGAATTTCTTCGTTCGTTCCCGGCTCCTGATTGGCAAACTGGTTGCAGGGAAACCCGAGAACCGTAAAACCCCGCTCTTTGAATGCTTCGTAAAGCTCTTGCAGCCCTTTATAATGCGGAGTCAGTCCGCAGGCGCTGGCCGTATTGACGATGAGCAGCACCTTGCCTTTAAACGCGGAAAGCGAAATTTCCTCACCTTTAATCGTTTGTACTTGTATATCATAGATCGACATAAATGCTCTCTCCTTTATTTTGAAATGTCCCGACTTGTCCATTATAACATTGCTTTCCAGCATTTTACCAATGCTTTCGGACGACCTTGAAGCTAAAGTTGCCTGCCAACCTTTCATGTGATATAGTTGATTACTCTGTTTTTATTTACCAACACATTAACTCTTAGGAGGTAACTGATCTTGGACACAAAGACTCAAAGTGCCTATCAAGAAGAACTGCAGCGTCTGGAACAAACCGGCGAAGAAATCGACCGGCAGTTGGAAAGGCTGCGCGCGACCCCGGTTTATTACGGCCCTGACTTAACCGAGCAGGCGCTCGAAGGGATTCGCGATCAAAGCCGGCGCAGCTTGTCCAAAGCCGTAGAGGAGCCGTATTTCGGGCGTCTTGACTTTCAAGAAAATGCGTCAGGCAGCCCCGTTCCGCTGTACATCGGCAAAGTCGGCGTAGAAGACGATCACACCGGGCAGCTGCTTGTCATTGACTGGCGCGCGCCGGTAGCCAGCCTGTTCTACTCGTTTACAGGCGGTTTGGACGCCGCAGCCTACGATTCCCCGGACGGGCTGATCGAAGGCCTCGTCTATTTGAAACGCAACCTCGTCATCCGCAAGCAAATTTTGCAGCGGGTCGTCGATACTTATGACCGCGATCAGGATTCGCTCGCCGTAGGCGACGAGTTCCTGCTTTACAGGCTCGGCGAGAACAAGGACAATAAGCTGCGCGACATCGTGTCCACGATTCAAGCCGAGCAGGACCGCATCATTCGCGCCGCCAAGAACACGGCGCTGATCATTCAAGGAGTCGCCGGAAGCGGTAAAACGACCGTCGCGCTCCACCGCCTCGCGTTCTTGCTCTATCAATACAGAGAGCAAATCCGTGCGGAACGGATGATTATTTTCGCGCCGAACAGCATGTTTCTCGACTACATCTCCGGCGTGCTCCCCGAGCTCGGCGTCGGCAATATTCAGCAAAGCACGTTCACCGACTGGACGCTCGATATTTTGGATCAGGAAGTCAAAATGGCCGACCCTTCCCTCGCCCTGCAAACCTGGTTCGCCGTCGGCAGCAAACGGCCGGTTATCGACGATTCCGCGCCGGGGCGCTTCAAAGGCTCCACCGCCTTCCTCCGCTATTTGGACGATTGCCTGAGCCGGTTCGAGCAATCGTACGTTCCGGCTGCGGATTTCATTCCGTGGGAAGGCGCCAAGCTGCCGATCGCCACGATCCGCGAATGGTTTTTCGTCGAAAACAAGCACTACCCGTTAGCCAAACGCCGTGAGCGCGTCGTCGCGCGGATTAAGCGGTGGACGGAGATGCAGCTGGAAAAAATTTGGGAAGCAAGCCGCAAAAAAGATTTGAAGAAAAAATCGTCCCAGAAGCTGCGCACGTATTTGACCGGATGGCCGGAGCATACGGCATTCTCGCTGTATAAGCTGATTTTTTCGGAGACGGGCAGACCCTCAAGCCTTCCGCTTGAGCTGCTGCGGCAAATTCCCGACTCGATCGTCAGCTCCACGGTGAAGCCGTTCAAGAAAAAAGAAGTGCAGCCGGAAGATCTGGCGCCGCTGTTGTACATTCATACCCGTCTGCACGGCATCGCATCAGACCGGATGTTCGATCATGTCGTTATCGACGAGGCGCAGGACTTCTCGCCGTTCCAGGTTGCCGTGCTGGATTCTTATACACGCAGCGGCTCCTTTACGATTTTGGGCGATCTGTCGCAAGGCATCCATGCCTATCAAGGCATCGTCGAATGGAAAGAATTTTCCAGTTTATTCCAAGAAAACGAAACGGCTTATTTCGAGCTTGAACGAAGCTACCGCTCTACGATGGAAATCATCCATTTTGCGAATCAGGTGCTCACCCGGGGCGTGCCCAATCCGCTGCTCGCCGTCCCTGTATTCCGCAGCGGAGACAAGGTGCGCGTGCTGCAGACCGCCCCCGCAAACCGGCTGCCTATGCTGGTAAAAGCCGTGACGAAGCTCAAACAAGGCGATGCAAACACGATCGCTGTCATCGCGCGGACGGAGAAGCAGGCTCTGGAGCTGCACGAAGCGCTGACTGCGTCAGGCATTGAGGCGAATTTGATTACGGCTGGGCAAAGGGAATACCGCGGCGGCCTTTCCGTACTTCCGGTCTACATCGCCAAAGGACTCGAGTTCGACGCCGTCCTGCTTATGGACGCAATCGCGGGTCAGTACGAAGCGAACCTGTTGGACGCCAAGCTGCTGTATGTCGGCTGTACCCGCGCCCTTCACGAGCTTTGGCTGATCGCCCCCGGCGAGCTGTCGCCGCTGATCGATATTCGGGATGAGGCCTACGTAACCACCGATTTTCCACAATAACCAATAAGACACATAGCTCCGGTGACCGCAACGCGGCGGCCGCCCAAGCTGTGTGTCTCTTTTTTTCGGTTTGCATTTTGTTCAAAACGAATGAAGGTATACGCGTTCCGCGAGCGTCCAAACTAGTAGTGGCTGAACCAATCGCCAAAAACAACGAATGAAATTGGGAAGAAAGAAGGGAAAGCATATGGACTACTCGCTTCGAGAGGAACGGGCCAACGCCATCAGTCATGGCATAGGAGCCGCACTCAGTATCGCCGCCTTGATTCTGCTGATCGTTCAAGCCAGCCGTTATGGAGACGCCTGGCATATTGTAAGCTTCAGCATTTTCGGAGTCACCCTGGTGCTTCTGTATACGTGCTCCACTTTGCTGCACAGCGTCAGCGAACCGAAAATCAAAGATCTGTTCGAGATTCTGGATCATTCCGCAATTTATTTGCTCATTGCCGGAACGTACACGCCTTATCTCCTCGTTACGCTGCGCGGGACGCTCGGTTGGACGTATTTTGCCGTCATATGGAGCTTGGCACTCGTCGGCATCGTGCTCAAAATCTTTTATGTCAAACGATTCATCGTACTGTCCACGATCTGTTATATATTGATGGGCTGGCTCATTGTGTTCGCCTTCAAGCCGCTCTATGACCATTTGCCGACCGGCGGGATCGTCCTGCTTATTGCCGGCGGACTGCTGTATACGTTCGGCACAATCTTTTATGTATGGCGCGGCGTCCGCTACCACCACGCCATATGGCATACATTCGTGCTGGCAGGCAGCGCTTGCCACTTTTTCTCCATATTCCTTTATGTCGCACCGCTGTAAAGCTTTTGGCGCCGCTGACCGGCCGCATGGCTCCCGTTAAGCCAGCAAATGCTGCAGTTGACCGACGGAGACGGCGTGTTCGAGCGCGGCGGCAATCAGCCCGTAGCCTTTGGCGTTCGGGTGGACGTGGTCTTCGGCCAAATGCTTGCTTTCTTTGCCGACAAAAGCATCATAAATTTGCACGACGCGGACGTCCTCCTTCGCCTGCTTGCGCAAAAACCGGTTAAACCGCCTGATCCAGTAAGCGGAATTGGGCACTTGCGGCAGCGGATTATACAATCCGATCAAAACGATGAGATAAGGCGCCCCAGCGCCTTTTTTCAATTCTTCCAGCTGCGCGAGCAGCTTTTTATAATTCGCTTCATATTTTTGCAGCGCCGACTTCAGAAGGTTCGCATTACCCTGGTAAAAATAAGGAATGGCAGCTTGAATTAAATCGTTGCCACCGGCTGTAATCGTGATCAAGTTCGCCTGTTTGACATGAGCCCGCAGTTCGGGCTCCTTTTCGAGCTTGGCGAGCAGTTCTCCGGTAGTCGCGCCATTCGTACCTGCCTGAGTCAAATGGACGGGCACGTTCAGCGCCTTCTCCACTTTTTTCCGGTACAGCGGCACGAAGCCTTGCCCGGCCTTTGCCCCATAGCCTACAGTCAAGGAATCACCGAATGCCAGATAATGGATCGCCTTCTTCATCACAACCCTCTCCCCAAATCCCGACGTACTACCAATGTATGCGGGTGCGCCCAGATTGGGAAGGCCGGACGACGCGCCGGCGGGAAGTTTTTATTCGCTCGCGAGCAGCATCTGCGGCTTGCACTGCTCCTCGACAAACCTTTCGATTTGCGCCTTTTCCGTCAAAGTAAACTGATATTCGCAGTCGCAGCCCTCGTCCTGCAGCACGATTTGCACGGGCTCGCCGCCATGATTGCATATGACGAGAACCCCCGGCTCCTGCAGGCCGTTGGGCAAATACTGCCCTTCCTTCAAATTCAGGTCGAGGTACACATCAACCCATTGCCCCCGAGCTTCCACTTCCCTGCGAAATAGCGCAAAATCGTGCTCTACCGGATCCGCACCGTATTTCATCATACCCATTGCCTCCTTCTTGCACGTGTCGTCCACTTATTGTAACCCAGCCTCCGCGTTTGTGGTAGTTCCCCCTCAAATGTACTACAATGAAACCAAGAATATTTTTTCATCGTGTTCGAGCGGGGGATAAAAACAGTCGTCCATGCTGCGCGGAACGGCGTTTTTAGCGACCGTCGAGCGGTTCCGCAGTAATTAATTTTCGGGCTTGCACATTCGTTTGTGTGAAAACCCACGATGGGTGGCACGGCGCAGCCGGTTGAACCTGACGGCTTGGCAGCCCGAAATAGCCTGCGAAAACCCCCATGACGCCGTGGACGTCACCCCACAGAATGAAAATAATTCAGCTCTACTGTGTTTATTTTCGTATAAAGTGCAGGCTTTTTCGGGGGAGCGGGCCGGTTTCGGGAAATTCCTGCGATTGTGCAGGAATTTCCGGCTAAGAGGCGGCTGGGCCTCGAATTTCGGCGAAAAGCCTGCACTATCGCAGGAATATTTCGCGGGCAGCACTTCTCGACGCAAAAAAGATGTACTTTTGCAGGCTTTCTGCGCGCGGCTAGTGATTCCCTGGTGAGCATGTTTTTCCGCTCACCACTCTGTAGGCCTCGCCTGCAAGGATGGCGTGGCGGCTTGCCAGCCCGAAAAGCCTGCGAAAGTGCAGGCTTTTTCGGGGGAAGCGGGCCAGTTTCGGGAAATTCCTGCAATTGTGCAGGAATTTCCGGCTAAGAGGCGGCCGGGCCCATAATTCCAGCGAAAAGCCTGCAGTTTTGCAGGAATATTTCGCGGACAGCGCTTCTCGACGCAAAAAAGATGTACTTTTGCAGGCTTTCTGCGCGCGGCTAGTGATTCCCTGGTGAGCATGTTTTTCCGCTCACTGCTGTGTAGGCCTCGCCACAAGGATGGCGTGGCGGCTTGCCAGCCCGAAAAGCCTGCGAAAGTGCAGGCTTTTTCGGGGGAAGCGGGCCGGTTTCGGGAAATTCCTGCAATTGTGCAGGAATTTCCGGCTAAGAGGCGGCCGGGCCCATAATTCCAGCGAAAAGCCTGCAGTTTTGCAGGAATATTTCGCGGACAGCGCTTCTCGACGCAAAAAAGATGTACTTTTGCAGGCTTTCTGCGCGCGGCTAGTGATTCCCTGGTGAGCATGTTTTTCCGCTCACCACTCTGTAGGCCTCGCCTGCAAGGATGGCATGGCGGCTTGCCAGCCCAAAAAGCCTGCGAAAGTGCAGGCTTTTTCGGGGGAAGCGGGCCGATTTCGGGAAATTCCTGCAATTGTGCAGGAATTTCCGGCTAAGAGGCGGCCGGGCCCATAATTCCAGCGAAAAGCCTGCAGTTTTGCAGGAATATTTCGCGGACAGCGCTTCTCGACGCAAAAAAGATGTACTTTTGCAGGTTTTTTGCACGCGGGCTAGTGATTCGAGGCGAGCATATTTTTCGCTCGCCGACGTACAGCCTCGCTAACAAGTATCTCGTTCGCCGCCATATGGGCCTGCCAGCAAGCAATTCACTTGCCCCTACGCTTAACTCGCTAGCAAGTATACCGGCGTATCTTTTTCCACGCAGCCAACGCTTCACGTTCCAATGCTAGAACGTTGATTTTCGGCTCGGCGCCCGATGGAGGCACCTATCGCCGCTGACGCTGCTGGGGACGATGGTTTTTCATCGTCGCGTGGAGGTCCCCGCGAAACGATGTTTTTCAATCATTATTCAAACGAGGAGTTTTTGCGAAATGAAAACGATGATCGCGCAAACTATAGACCGGCACGCCGGCAAATTCAAAGAAATATCCGGCTTTATCGGGGCGAATCCCGAGTTGGGCCATCAGGAATTTTTGGCCGCCGTCAAGCTTACCGAACAGTTGGCATCCCATGGCTTTCAGGTTGAGCGCGGGATTCTGGACATACCCACCTCGTTTCTCGCCACCTACGATTCCGGCAAGCCGGGACCTGTCGTCGCTTTTCTGGCCGAGTACGACGCGCTTCCCGAGCTGGGCCATGCCTGCGGGCACCATTTGATTTGCATGATGAGTATCGGGGCGGCCGTAGGCCTGCAGTCCGTCCTCGCGGAAACAGGCGGCAGCATTCGCGTATACGGAACCCCCGCCGAAGAGACGAAAGGCGCCAAAGTGCCGATGTCCGAAGCCGGGCTGTTCGACGACGTCGACATTGCGCTTATGGCCCATCCCTACTATACGTATGAGAAATCCGGCGAATCGCTCGCGATGGACGCGATACAGTTCGAATATTTCGGCCGTTCCGCCCATGCCGCTGCGCAGCCTTACGAAGGCATTAACGCGCTGGATGCGGTGCTCCAGCTGTTCAACTCCATCAACGCGATGCGGCAGCAGGTCAAATCGGACGCGAGAATTCACGGCATTATCAGCGAGGGCGGCAAAGCGCCGAACATCATTCCGGACTACGCCGCCGCGCAGTTCTACGTAAGGTCCGCCTCCCGCAGCTATACGGACGAACTCGTGCAAAAAGTACTGCGCTGCGCGGAAGGCGCCGCTCTCCAAACGGGCTGCACGCTGCAAACGTCCAACTACGAGTATTCGTACGACGAGCTGCGAACGAATGAGACGCTGTCGGCGGTTTTTACGCGCAACCTTGCGGAAATGGGCATCGCGGAGGACGAGATTGAAACCGGCAAAGATCACGGATCGCTCGATCTCGGCAACGTTTCGACGCATTGCCCGACCATTCATCCGTTCGTCAAAGTCGTGGACGAGAAACATATGCTTCACACCAAAGAGTTCCGCGATTTGGCGATGCAGGACAGAGCTTTGGAAGGCATGATTTTCACCGCCAAAGCTTTGGCCTTCACCGCTTACGACGCCATAGCCGACAAGGAGCTGCTCGACAAAATCAAAGCCGAGTTTGCAGCCGGCCAGTAAGCCCCTTCAAAAACTTGCGGCCGCCGCCTTCGCGGACACCTGCTTCAAGTCGAAGCGGCAGCGGCATTCCGCGGGGAGCAGCCGTCCTCTTCGCGCCGGTCGAGGCGGTGCACGATGGAGCAGTCGCGGACACCTGCTTCAAGTCGAAGCGGCAATGGCATTCCGCGGAGAGCGGCCGTCCTCTTTGCGCCGGTCGAGGCGGTGCGCGATGGAGCAATCGCGGACACCTGCCTCATGTCGAAGCGGCAGCGGCATTCCGCGGAGAGCGGCCGTCCTCTTTGCGCCGGTCGAGGCGGTGCACGATGGAGTAAAACAGCAGCATGCCTGCAACTCCGGTCAAGCCGATCAATACGGCCATCGTCCACGAAGGCAGGATGCTCCCAAGGATGACGCCGCCCCCGCCGATCAGCAGAGCGATTTTGTACAGCATGCCGTTTACCGCCATGTAAGAGCTTCTTGCGTGCTCCGGCGCCATATTTCCCAAATACGCCTGGTTAACGGGAACATACATCAACTCGCCGCACGTTGCGATAAGCATGGACAGCAGCAGAAGCCATGGCTGATTGCTGTATACCACATAGCTGTAACCGGCAATATACAGCGTATATCCGACGAACAGCACCTTTTTGTCCGGGAACCGTCCGATAACGAATCTCGCAGCTGCGGAAAGCAGCACGACAAGCACCGTATTTTCCGTCCGCAAAAAGCCGACCATCTGTAGGCCATCGACGTGCAAGGAAATGGTGCCCCAATCGATGAACGGCGCGTCCATCATCTCTTTGCCCAGTCGGACGGCAACATAATTGCCCGTGTGGAACTCTACCGAAACGAGCAAAAGACACGCCACGGTAAATACCATAAATGTCGAATCTTTCATAACCTGCGCATAGTTCGCCCACAGGGACATCGCTTTCGGGCGTTCGCCGCCCTGCGCATCCGCCGCTTTGAAGGGCACGTACACTTCTTCGATGAAAAAATAAGTCACGAGCAAAGTGATCAGACCGATGCAAGTCAGCAAAACAAACAGTTCGAACAAATACGATTTGAACAAAAACGCCCCTGCAATGCCGGCAACCGCAAGCGACAAGTTGTTGATCCAATATTTGAACGCGTACATGTATTTGCGCGATTCGGGCTCCGTGACGTCGAGCAGCATCGCATCGTTCGCCGGGGCGTGCAGCCCCCACAGCATGCTGACGAGAATCATCATCGCGAAAGTGACGACGGGCGATTCGAACCAGGGCGAGTTGGACATCGCCATCGCGGCAAATGCCGCCGTGCACCCGGCTTCGGCTGTGAGCATCAGCTTTTTGCGGCCGATCCGGTCCGCATAGTAGCCTCCCCAAATGCCGGCGGCCAAACCGGCCAGGATGCCCGCAATAACGGCCAAACCCGCAGTCGTATCTCCCAGCTTTCCGGAAAAGTAAATGGACATGAACGGCAGCACCATATTGTTGGCGGTTCCAGACAAAAACGAAAGATAAAAACGAATCTTAACATTGCGATGAAAATCCCGAAATTTCACGAGCCACCTCCGTTATTAGACAAGCCCCTGCCCCTGCCCCTGTCCTTACCTCAATTGACCAAAGTTCAATAAATGCTCAAAAAAATTTATGACCCCTTCCCTTCACTGCTGCGCAGAAACATAGCGACACCAAGCAGCAGCAGACACCCGGCCCACATCTGCATTCCCGTAATGGATTCTCCCAGCAGGAAGTAAGCGAGCAACGAGGCTCCGAGCGGTTCCCCCAACACGGTCATGGATACCGATGCGGCGTTCATATATTTCAGCAGCCAGTTAAATATGTAGTGGCCGAACACGGTCGGCACGACGGCCAAAAGCAGAAACACGCCCCAGTCGTCAAGCGAATATCCCGTAAATGACTTGCGCATGCAAACGTTGTACACCGCAAGAACGAGTCCTGCGCTCAAAAAGACAAAAAAACTGTAGACAAAGGCGGAGATGTGTTCGCGCAAGCTTTTGCCCAGCAGCATATGAACCGCAACTGCAACTGTCCCCAGCAAAGAAAGCAGGTCTCCCTTGAGCCCCTCGCCGGAAAAGCGGAAATCTCCCCACCCGATGAAGATCGCTCCGGCAATGGCCATAATCATGCTCAGCACCGCCGTACGGCTTGTCCGGTGACTGAACAGCAGAAAAGATCCCAGCATGACAAAGATCGGCTCCAGTGTAAGAATCGCGGTGGAACTTGCTACGGTCGTGTAATTCAGCGAATCCATCCACCATAAAAAATGCAGGCCCAAGGCGGCGCCGGAAGCCGCGATCCGAATCCAGTTCCGCACAGAGATGCGCGACATTTCGGCCATATACCGCCAGACAAAAGGCAGCATCAGCACATTGGTCAAAAGCAGCCTGTACATGGCCAGCACCGAGGCGGGCGCATCCGACCATTTTACAAAAATCGCAGAAAAAGAGATGGCAATAATTCCAACGGCAAGAAATAAAATAAGCGGTACTTTGATTTTACTGTTGATTGGCATACGTAAACTCCCCGGTGTCTTCATCTGGCATAAGTTGCCGTATTAGTATATCGAAGGACGGGCGGCTTGCCAACCACTTGACAAAAAACTTTTTCAATTCCAACATTTTCATATATAATTTAATCGATACAATTCGGATTTGTGATAATCGGGGGTTGCACTGTTGACGTCATCCAATAGCATAGAACAATGGAACAAACTGGAATATGATCCACATTACATCCAGGAAGTGGTCGAAGCTTTAATGGAGCACGCTGCAGTAGCTTTTGCCGTTTGCGATCTTCAGCATCATGTGAAGTATATCAATCATAATTTCGAGCAAATGTTCGGCTGGCATCAAGAAGAGCTGCTTGGCCTCCCCCTGCCGACCATTCCTGAAGAGGAACTGGACGCGTATGAAAAGCTGCTTCTTGCCCACAGATGGGAATACGACAAAATGGAGCATCGCCGCAAGCATAAAAACCGCACGAATATTCAGGTGAATGAGACGGTCGCCCCGATCCGCAATCAGGAAGGGAGCATCGTCGCTTACGCCAGCATGATTTGGGATGTGGGAGAGTATAAAAAGACCGAACGGAGCCTCCTGGAAAGCAGACAGCAGTTCCAGTCTTTGTTTGACAACAATCCGGATGCGGTCGTCTCGCTTGATTCGTCAGGCAATCTGATCGGCTTCAATCCCGCAACCTGCAAGCTGACCGGCTATTCGCAGGCGGAATTTGGTCAGCATTCGCTAAGGGAGCTTTGCGTGCCGGAACATTTGGACAAAATCATCGGACGGCTGGAGCGCACGCTGCTCGGGCGGCCGCAAAATTTTGAAACCGCAATTGTTCATAAAAACGGCTCCCGCATCGAGCTTAACGTCATTCTCGTGCCCATTTCGATCAACGGCGCCATCAGCGGCGTCTACTTCATAGCCAAAAACATCACGCAGCAAAAGGAAGCCGAAGATTTAATTCAATACATGGCTTACTACGATGCCTTGACAGACTTGCCCAACCGCAGAATGTTCGAGCGGAAAGTGATGTCGCATCTGGGCGAAGCCGACAGCCAGCGCAGCCAAATCGCCATTTTGTATCTCGACCTGGACGGATTCAAATTCATTAACGATTCGCTCGGACACGGAGTCGGCGATCAGGTTTTGAAAGAGGTCGCCAAGCGGCTGAAAAGCAGCGTCCGCGAGCAGGATACGGTCGGGCGCATGGGCGGCGACGAGTTTACGGTCTGTCTGCCGCTGATCAGCGGTCAGGACGACGCCGCGCCGGTTGCGGAGCGGATTTTGCACGAAATTCGCAAGCCTTTTGCCGTGCAGGGTCAAGATTTTTACTTGTCGGTCAGCATCGGCATGGCGTTCTACCCGGAGCATGGCTGTCATGCGGAAGATTTGATCCATAACGCCGACACCGCTCTGTATAAAGTGAAAGAACAGGGCAAAAACCATGTGAAAATATATTCCAAAGCGATGCACGAGGAAGCCATTCACCGCCGCCAGCTGGAAAACGAGCTGCACAAAGCGCTGCAGCACGATGAATTTGTCGTCCACTACCAGCCGCAAATCGATGTGAACACGAATGCCGTCGTCGGCATGGAAGCGCTTGTACGCTGGGATCATCCGACGCGCGATCTTCTGTACCCGGGCGATTTTATCGCCATTGCCGAAGAAACCGGCCTGATCGTTCCGATCGGCTCGCGCGTCCTGGAAATTGCCTGCAAGCAGTGCAAAAGATGGCAGGAACAGGGCCACGGGGACCTGCGCATCGCCGTCAACCTTTCGCAAATTCAGCTCAGAGACGAGGAACTCGTCCGCTCCGTGAAGCAGGTGCTCGATCAAACCGGCCTCCCTCCCGCTTCGCTGGAGCTGGAAATTACCGAAAGCATCGCGATGCACAACACTGAGCCGATCATCGAGCGGTTGAACGAACTTGTGTCCCTGGGCGTCCAAATCTCGATCGACGACTTCGGGACAGGCTTTTCATCGCTCAGCTATTTAAGCAAGTTCCCGGTTCACCGGCTCAAAATCGACCGTTCTTTTATTACCAACATAACGAACCGTTCGGAATCCGCGATCGTTGCGTCTATCGTCGGACTCGCGCAAAATTTGAACCTCGGCGTCATCGTCGAAGGGGTCGAAACCGAGCTGCAAAAAGATGCGCTGCCGCGGCTCGGATGTTACGAAATGCAGGGCTATCTGTTCTGCAAGCCGATGCCGGCCTCGCTGTTTTCCACGCTGCTGGACGGAAATTTCAATTAAAAAAAAGCCTCGGGGACCGTCAAACTGTCCTCAAGGCTTTTTCTTCATTAATTCAGCACGGCTGTTATATGTTTCGTCGTGACCGACCAGTGTGAAGTGTTCCAGATCGACTCTTTATTTTTGAAATAAAGAATTTGCGGCGAAGCGTGCTTGACCCCCAAATCCTCGGCGATTTGATTGGATACCGGGCGGGTTTCGATCACTTTAACCAAATAATAGTCGACGTCTTCGTTCGGGCTGCCAGCCAGGTACTCATCGTACTCTTCAAGCGCGCTCGCGCTTACCGGACATGCCGTACTGTGCTTCAGGACAACGGTAGGCTTACCGGAGGATTGCTCCAAAACTTGCTGCCATTGTTCTAGCGTAGTCAATTCTTTCCATGTAGACATATGAATAACTCCCTCCCTCTCGTACTTGAGAATTATTATAATTTAAGGGAGCGGCATATGCAAATGGTGATGCCGACGGAATCAATGAATGTCAGGCAACCTTCTCAAAAGCCGCTCGATGGAGCGGTTCGCTTCCTTCAGCACCGTAGGCTTGTCAATCGTCCGGATGATGCGGTCCCTCATGACGATTTTGCCGTCGATCATCGTCATTTCCACATCGGCGCGGGTCGCCGAATACACCAGTCTGCCGTAAACGTCGACTTCGGAAGAAGGATACGTGTGGAAATCGTTGAGATCAACCAGCACAAGGTCGGCTTTTTTCCCTTTCTCGATGCTGCCGATTTCCTCTTCCATCCCCATGACGCGAGCGCCGCCCATCGTCGCCATGCGAAATACGGTTTTCGCGTCCATGGCCGTCGGTCCATGCTGCACCTTTTGCAGGTGCGAGGACAGCCTCATTTCGTGGAACATATCAAGATTGTTGTTGCACGGCGCACCGTCCGCGCCCAGGCTGAGAATGATCTCCCTGGAGAGCAGATCGGGCACTTCGGCCACACCCGAGGCCAGCTTGAGATTGGAGCCCGGGCAATGGCTCACTTTGACGCGGTGTTTGCGAAGAATTTCCTTCTCCTGTTCGTCGAGCCAAATGCAATGAGCGAGGATCAAATTCGGATTCGCAAGCCCGATATGCTCCAGATAGACGATATTGCGCATGCCGCGCTGAGCTTCGACCAGTTCGATTTCCTTTTGATTTTCCGAGGCGTGCGTATGGACTTTGACCCCATATTGAGCGGACAAATCTCTGACCTGGATGAGCAGCTCCTCCGTGCAGGAGACGACGAACCGCGGGCAGAACGCATACTGCAGCCTGCCGCCGTCGTGGTTGTGCCACTTCTCCAAAAGCTTCACGCTTTCCCGAACCGAGTCGTCCGTCTTCTCGATCAGCATGCTCGGCACTTCCGAGCCGTAATCCATCATCACCTTGCCGGACAACGCGCGAATGCCGCTCTCCGACATGGCGCGGAACGCCGAATCCGTATGATTGACCGTCTCCATATCAACGATCGAAGTCGTCCCGCTGCGAATCAGCTCGCCGAGTCCCAGCATCGCCGAATAATAGACGGATTCCTCGTCATGCGCAGCTTCAAGCGGCCAAATCCGCTTGCGCAGCCAATCGAGCAGCTCGAGATCGTCCGCCTGGCCGCGGAACAATGTTTGGCACAAATGAATGTGCGTTTGAATCAAACCGGGAATCAGCACTTTTCCCGCTGCGTCGATCACTTCATCGCCGGCTTCCGGCGCAATGGACGACCCGATTTCGACAATCCGGTCCCGTTCGACCCTGACGTCGCCGACAAATACTTCCTCCTGCCCGTTCATCGTGACGATTTGCGCTCCTTGAATCACTATTCCTGCCATTGTACATACCTCCGGTTTCCAATTGGGGATGACTGCATCCCATAATTCGCATCTTCCGCTCGGATGCTGCTATAATGAAAGCAAAACTTATCCAAAAGAGGAAGAGTATACATGCCAAATCCTCAGCTTATGACTAGACGTTCTTTTTTTAAAAAAGGGCTTGCTCTTGCCGGCTCCTTGTTCGCTGCAGGCGGTCTGACAGCTGGCTACTCAGCCTTTGTGGAGCCGCGCCGCTACGAAATTATGCGCCATACGCTCCGTTTCAAAAGGCTTCCCGAAGCTTTTCACGGCATCAAACTGCTGCAATTCAGCGACACTCATATCGGCCACCATTTTAATCTCGGTCATTTGCAAAAAGTAGTCGACCTGATTGCGCGCGAGCAGGCGGATTTGCTTTGTTTTACAGGAGACTTGTTCGATACGTCCGTAACGGAAGATCCCGCAGCAACAAGCGAAATCCTGTCGCAGCTAGAAGCGCCGTTGGGCAAATGGGCCGTGCTGGGCAACCACGATAAATATTCCGGCGTCAAAAAAACCGAAGACATGCTCGCAGGAGGCGGCTTCACCACCTTGGTCAACCGGCACCAGACGATACGCCACAAAGACGGCTTCATCCAAATCGCCGGCGTAGCGGATATGCTGACAGGCAATCCGGACATCGCCCAAACCCTCAAAGGTGCGGATTCCGGAGCTTTCACCCTGCTGATGTCGCATTCGCCCAATTTTGCCGACAAGGCTTCCAAGCAAGCGATCGATCTGCAGCTGTCCGGGCATACGCACGGAGGCCAAATCCGGCTCCCGTTCATCGGCGCCCTGGTCACCCCACCCCTCGGCGATAAATATGTAATGGGGCATTATACCGCAGCCGGGTCCGAGATGCAAGTGTACACGACCCGCGGGATCGGCACGACACTGATGCCGATGCGCTTTTTGTGCCGGCCGGAAATCACCGTCCTTACGCTTGAAAAGCAAAAGCCCTGAGCTTCCGTAGAAGCTGCCCAGGGCTTACGATTCCACCTCTTGCGTCATCTCATGAATAACGCTCCCACCACCAAACCGCCGATAATTCCCCACACAGAGCTCAAACCTAAATATTGCACCATAATAAAGTAAGCGGCCGCTATCAGAAAAGGCAAAAATTTGACCGGACCGTCCATCGGCGCAAAAGCGAATTTGATAAAATCGTAAGCAAGCATCGCGAGCATAACGAAGATGACCGGCTGAATGCCTTTGATCATGCCGCGAATGACGGAATTGCCCGACAGCTTGCTCATCACGCCCACAAGCAGCACCATCAGCAGCGCAGTCGGCATCACGACGGCCAACACGGCCACAGTCGCGCCAAGCCAGCCTGCGACCTTAAAGCCGATGTAGGCGGCCAATTTCGTCGCAATCGGCCCGGGAAGCGCGTTGCCGAAAGCGAGCGCCTGACCGAACTCCTCCTTGTTCATCCAGGCGAATCTGCCTACCGCCTCATGCTCGTACAGAGGAATAATCGAAGGCCCTCCGCCGTAACCAAGCATCGTAGATCTTCCAAAACCGATAAATAATTCCCACAATTTCAACCACATATTTCTCCACTCTCTCCTGCAGCATTTGAATCAAGAATACACGAATGGCATTCCGATCTCAACTAATCTTGTCTAACGTGAAGAAATTGCCGGAACAAAAACACTGCTTTAAGTTTCAACAAATCGTTCACTTTTTTAAAATCGACCTGCAGCAAATCGCTGATTTTCTCCAGCCGGTAAGTCACCGTATTCCGGTGAATAAACAGCTGTTTCGCCGCTTCGCTGACCTGCCCGTCGTTGCGGATGAACACTTCCAGCGTGCGGATCATCTCCTGCGAATACTCCGCATCCTTCTCCAGCAGCGGCCGCAAAATTTTCGTGCAATAATCCTCCATGACGGCGGAAGGAACCGTTTGAAAAAGATGCGCGAACTCAATCGTCTCAAAATGGAGCACCCGGTCGTGCAGCTTCAACCGCCCCGCAAGCCTGTGCGTCTCCTGGCATTCCATGTACGCTTCCCGGAGCGCCGGCGGCTTCAGCTTCACCGGGCTCACATAGAAGGCCACCTCCCCGTCGTCCTCCACATTGACGGCATCCGCCGCATATTTGGACAGCAGTTGAGTCAGCTCCTCTTCAGGAAAGCCGTCGGAAAGCGAGGTCGAATAAATCGAAAACAGCTGATCCTTCATCGCAAAATGATGCGCGCGCAGACTCGAAGATTTGGGTTGGGATTCCAAATACTGCTTAAGCTCCTTCAGCTTGCGGAATTGCCCGTCTTCGGCGAGCGGCGGCATGCCGGTCATTTTGGCAACGACGCATTGGTAAGCTCCCGTAAACAGGTTGACGCCTCTGGCGCGCGCCTGCTCCAAAAACTCTTCAAGGGGAGCTCCTTTCTCCAGATAGCGGACGAGGCTGTTCTGAAGATCCCTCTGCATCGACGCTTCCACATGAGACCTGAACGTGAAACCCATGTGAAACGACAAAATATCCGCCGCCTGCTGAAACAGCCCTTCCTCCACGTTCGCCAGCAGCACGGCATCAGGCATGACCAGCAGACTGCCCAGATGCTCATCGTCCTGCTGCATCAGAGCGACGCGGTATGCGCGTTCTTTTCCCGCGTGCACCCAGCCCGCTTTGCGCTTCCAGGGCCAATTGAACTGCAGCTGCTCGGTGCTCCATGCGCTTGTGTTGTACATGACCTGATTTTTGGCTCCCACAATCGCCATCGGATACCCGACAATATCGCTGATCCATTGAAACATCGAGGCCATGTCATCCTGCTTCAAGCCGAATTGCAGCAGCTTTTTTTGCTTATCGAGCACACTTTGCAGCACCTGCGTATTGCGGCGGTATTCCGCGTTAAAGAGTGCGTTCATCTGATCGGAAAAAGTAAATTGAAACGGCATTTCAATAATGGGAAAATGCAGCCGATCCGCCTCTTCGACGACGACCTTCGGCAGTTCCGACCAAAACCGCCCCAATTTGATGCCCAGCCCCGCAGCCCCCCGGTCATTTAATTTGCGCAGCAAATTGACCGTCTCTTGAGGGTTATCCTTCATGGCAAAAGCCGTCGTAAACAGCATTTCTCCCGATTTTGTCCAATCCGCTATATCCGGCGCATCCATGACATTCACGGACTTGACAATGCGCGAGTCTCCCTGTTTGCCCGCTACCAACTTCGCTTCAGATAAAGGATAAATGGTTAACGCCTCTCGAATGGTAAGATGCATAACGATTCCCCCTTACGTCTTTTTATCGATTATAGGATGCCGCTACCGTTCAGTCAATGAATTTGTGTTATATTTTATTACATAAATGCGGGAATGATGAATTTTTCATGAAATTTTTTCAATTATATGTTATGTTAAATGACATAAATATGTCATTTGTAGAAAAGACAAATTGATCGGCTTGTCGGTGTAAACCGCCAGACAGCGTGCCGCATGTGGCCGACCGACCGCCGTCACACGGCGCAAAACCGGGGGCCGCGTGCGCAGCCTCCACACCACGCACCGGGAACGGCGTGCGCAGGTTTCCACATCGCACGCCGGGAGCCGCACGCGTAGCTTCCACACCGCGCATCGGGAGCTACGTGCGTAACCTCCGCACCGCGCACCGGGAACCGCGTGCGCAGCCTCCGCAGGTAACCATCCCACCGCCTTGGGCTGGTTTGCACAAATGACCCTTCTTCGCGAGTCTGATGTGGTTGAGCAGCAGCATGAAAACCTGCAAAATGCAGGTTGCCCAAGAAAGTAGCGACATATTGGTCGTAAAACTGGACAACTGGCCAGGAAGCAGCATGGTAACGAAAAAACCTGCGAAAGTGCAGGTTTTCCCTCTTAAATTGGTCTATTTTCTCGAAAAACCTGCAAATGTGCAGGAATTTTCGCTGAAAGTGAATCCGGGTCCATATGTTCGGCGAAAAGCCTGCACTTTTGCAGGAATTCTTCATGGATGGCGATCAAAGACGTAAATTCATGTATTTTTGCAGGCTTTTTCGCTGGAATCGATTCATTTTGCGAAAAACCTGCGATTGTACAGGAATTATCGTTCAGAAGGGGCCTAACCCTACGTTTTATCGCAAAAAACTGCAAATTTCAGGCTTCTCAGAAAAACGTACACTGGAGAGGCGTATCTCTGTAACCGTGTAGAAACCTGCAAAAACTCCCATAACGTCGCCGGTGTCACTCCAAAGATGAAAATAATTCAAGTCTGCCGCGTACTATTTTCATATAAAAAATCAGATTGTTGATCAAGTGACGGGTTAGAGAAAGCGTTGAGGCCGCAGCAGCCACTCTGCCCCAACCTATGTGGGTCGGCCGCCTTCATGGGGTAGTAACAGCGTCGCTGACACCACCCGCAAAGTAGCAGAAATTATACGGGAAACTTATTGATGACCTCGTTATATTCAAACTGTGCATCGGTGATAGCTAGTTTCGAATATACTTCCAGCGATTTTCGGCTTTCATGCCCGGAATAAGGCTGAACCAGTGCATCATCGATTCCTTGCTTTTTCAGCCAGGTCAGCAGAAAGTGGCGGAGCATGTGTGGTGACAGATTTTGAGCCAGTTCAGCTTCCACGGAGTATTTGGCCAAAATTTTGCGGATTCCTCGCTCGGTGTATTTTTTCTTCCAGGAGGATTCAAATAAATACACCGCCTTCTTCTTTTTCATCGAATCTGCGTGCATGGCCAGCAACTCTTTAAAGGTCTTCGGGAGCGTTTTCACGATCATCATACCCTGAAAAGTTCCTAAAAGAGTGAGTATCGGAACTTATATTATTCATAGGGGACTGAGCTAACAGGCAGCATAGTTTTTTAAGAATATGCGCCGCCAACATTTTGATGTTAATGGGAGCCTTTTGAAGTATACTTCTCCACCATTTTATTCAAATAATCTCGATATTCTTCAACATAGGTCTTCGGCTCTACTATTTCCAGATTTGTCCCGAAACTCGCTAAAAACTGAAAGCCAATACTGTTTTGAGGAACATAGATGGTGGCTAAGAAATATTCAGAACTGTAGTTTTCAATACTCTTTCGACCGTACCTTTCAATGAATTGATCTTTTATGCCAGGCGAAATCAACGCCTTGACTGTGACTAGTTCCGGTTGATAACTTGCTTCCTGCTCTTGTTCCAACAAATCATCTCTAGGGCTAAACGTTTGTTCATTCATTTTAAGATGATCGATCCGAGATAATTTGAACGTTCTATATCTCATGCGATGTAAACAGAATCCTTTCAAATACCAACTCGTTTCGCTAAAATGAAGCTGATAGGGCTCGACAGTTCTTTTCGTCGCAGTGCCATTTTTATCTATATAATCAAATGAAACTAATCTTCTCTTTAATATGGCTTCCTGACATGTCTTCAAGGTTTGACGAATCTCAGACCGACCCTCCCAATCATAAAAAGACAGTTGAATTGAACCTTTCGGAGCCAATGGACTAACCATGGCTTCTATTTTTCTGATCGTTACTTCAACTTCTTCGCTAATTAGAATTTGTTCCAATCCGCCGAGCGCAGTCAATATATTCTCTAAGTCGGAGCTGCTTAAAAGACGTTTATCAACCTTGTATTCATCCATAATGCCGTAGCCGCCATGAACTCCAATGACCGAATAGATAGGGATGTTTGATAAACTCAAGGTTTCCATATCGCGAAGAATCGTTCTTTTGGAAACGTTAAATAATTGCGCGAATTCTTTGGTGGAAACAACCTCTTTTTTCAGCAAGATCATAATGATAGAGATTAATCTCTCAACTTTTTCCATCGGTTCCCCTCTTTTTTTCTACTTTAGTATGAAACGGTGACATACTGCTGTCACCTCTTATAAAGTATACTACATTTATAACAAGAAGGAGGTATTGCTTTATGGCAGCTATTGTATATTTAAACTTTGATGGAAATGCAGAACAAGTGATTGAATTTTATTCGGAGGCTTTAAGCGCAATTGAAGTAAAAAAAGCGAAATTTGGGGATATCCCGCAAGATCCAAACTACCCAATGCCGGAAAATGAGTTAAATATGATCATGGAGTCTTCCATAGAATTCGCAGGCGGGAAAATCATGATGTCGGACATTTTGCCTTCAATGAAGGCGGTAACAGGCGAGCTGGTGAAAGGGAATACTATTCTGATTAGTCTAGTCATCGAAGATAAGCAAAAACTGGAAGAATACTTTGGTCAATTGTCCCTTGGCGGCCATGTCATCATGCCGTTATCCAATTATCCTTGGTCTTCGTGCTTTGGAATGCTAATTGATAAGTTTGGGGTTAACTGGAAATTCAATAGTGACGCAGATCAGTTTCTTGATAACATAATATCCAACAAACAGTAACTCATTCTGAAAATGGTCTTGCAACTGAAGGCCATTTTTTTATGCACTGATGGAGGCACGATTTATGAAAAATAGCTATTCTTCGCTTATCTTTTTTCTGGCTTTAGGTATATTTGGCATCATAACAACTGAAATGGGCATGATCGGAGTTCTTCCCCAAGTCACTCAAAAGTTTCATATAGCACCATCGGAGGCCGGGTACCTTGTGAGTGCATTTGCTTTCATCGTTGCCATTTCAGGCCCATTCCTAACATTACTCGCTTCCGGCATGAATCGAAAAGCACTCTTACTTTCCGCTATCCTGATGTTTGCCATCGCTAATTTGGTGTATGCTTATACGACCAGGTTCGAAGTTATGCTGGCTTTCCGGATTGTTCCTGCGTTTTTTCATTCTGTCTTTTTTTCGATTGCGCTCGCGACCGCTGCCAGCCTTGTTCCTCCCGAAAAGAGCGGCAAAGCGGTCACCCAGGTTATGGCCGGAGTAACCGTTGGATTCGCTTTTGGCGTGCCGATTACATCCTATCTCTCCACAAAAATTTCGCTGGAAGCTGCTTTCCTGTTTGGAGCTATTGTGAGCGTCATTGCCTTTATAGGCATACTGGTCTGGCTTCCTTCAATGACTGTTAAGGAAAGAATGTCTTTCGGCAAGCAGCTCGGCATATTGCGCAAACCTCAATTGTGGTTAACGATCTTGATCGTGGTGATGATCTTTACAGCGATGAGTTCGATTTATAGCTACTTTGCCGAATATCTCGGAGAAGTCACCCATATGAACGGTACCTGGATCAGCGTGATGTTGATGATCTTTGGCGTCACCATGATTGCAGGGAACTTCTTGTTCGGGTTCTTTCTGAACAAAAGCATGACAAAAACGGTTATCCTGTTTCCTCTCGTATATGCGGTCATTTACTTATTTACTTATTATTGGGGTTCTCATTTTTGGCCGATGGCGGTCATCGTATTTGTGTGGGGAGCTGTGCATTCCGGGGGACTTATTCTAAGTCAAGCCTTGTTGATGACTGATGCGAAAGAAGCTTCCGAATTCGGTAACAGCTTATTTGTTTCCTTTTCTAATGTTGGCATTACGGTAGGGACATGGATCGGCGGCTTGTTTATTTCCCAGTTGGGCGCGCATCAGCTTATCTGGAGCGGTATTATGCTTTTGTCGCTTACTTTCATACTGATCATGATAAAAGCAGCAATTTCCAAATCACATGTTGAGAAAGCAAGCATGAATTAACGGATATATGATAAATGTAGAAAGGAAATTCTTTTTCAAATATGGAACTGGATCATTTAATTCCCGTAAAATCGAGAGAAGAGTTGAGGTTTTGGCTGCAGGAAAATAGTAAAACTAAAAAATATTGTTGGGTCTTGGTTAGTATGGCGCCCAAATCGGATACGCTCTTATATTTGGACGCGGTCGAGGAAGCTTTGTGCTTTGGATGGATCGATGGAGTCAAGAAGAAAATATCTGAAAATGGACTGAATTGAATAAAGAACGTGTCCGCCGCCTCGAAAAGTTGGGTTTGATGACAGACGAAGGAAGAAAGGTTCTTCCTGATATGGATTACGATTCTTTTCGAATCGATTCGGTTATAGAGCAAAGGCTGAAAGAGGAAAAGCAAGTATATGAGAACTTCAAGGCATTTCCGGATCTGTATAAAAGAGTTCGGATCGACACGATACAAAGCATAAAAAATCAACCGGAATTATTTGATAGCAGATTAGACAAATTCATAGCAAACACGAGAGAAAACAAAATGTACGGCCAATGGAATGATAATGGACGTCTACTAGATATTTAAGTTGCTCTGTGGCAATTTTCAAACCTTTAAGCCAGCCAGATTATAGCAGAAAGAGATCTCGCCAACACTTTAACAGTAAACGTCACATCCAACCCGTCTTCAACCGCGCGTTCACATATAGAGGCAATCCGGTCGAGGAGGTTGCCTGTATGCCTATGAAAGGACATCCCCGTTACTATGGGTACGTAGTTTAACGAACAGGCTACAATTGGTACATTTATCATTCATAAAGAGAACTCTCAAAAGTGGAGGGTCCTTACAATTTTATCCATGTGTTTGCGGGTAGTTTCAGCTACGCTGGTACTACCCGTGCGCGTTGTTCCTAGACAACCTGCTCAGAAATGAACAACAAAACTAGGGGGTTTCTAAAGAGACCTAACTTCATATCTGAATGGATGGGGGAAATCCCCATCACGTTAGAA